>JAEUNH010000206.1 GCA_016791205.1 Rhodocyclaceae bacterium
TAACCTGACTGTCGATGTCAACAAGGACTCCCCCAACACCCAGATAGCCACTGGAGCGGGTGTCGCTATCGACACCAAGCATGTCAAGACCGAAGTGCTAGTAGACAACGGGGGAACTGTGGTCATAGGCGGCATATATACCCAGGACGAAAGGAGCATCACAACGAGAATTCCTGTCCTTGGCGATATGCCTTACGTCGGATTCTTGTTCAAGCACAACGAGAAAAAGGACAACAAGACCGAACTGCTGGTCTTCATCACTCCGAAAATCATCAGCCAGGAATTGTCGATGCGCTGAGTTGAGGAAGCCTTTTGGGTGGGCCGGCGATGCCGGCCCTTTCTTTTTGTACGGCCGCAGTCCTCAACTGCTAGAATTTTCGAGTGAATACCTGCGAGAACATCTATCTGGTGGGCATGATGGGCGCGGGGAAGACGACCATCGGGCGGCATCTGGCACGGCGTTTGAAAAAGCGATTCGTCGACTGCGACCATGAAGTCGAGGCGCGGACCGGCGTTCGCATACCTGTGATCTTCGAGATCGAGGGCGAGGAAGGATTCCGGCGCCGCGAATCCATGGTTTTGGATGAGATGGCGAGCGAACGGGGCCTCGTGCTGGCTACCGGCGGGGGTGTGGTTCTGAACCCGTCGAACAGGTCCAGGCTGGCCGAAACAGGGCTGGTGGTGTATCTGTGCGCTCCGCCCGAGGAACTCTACGCGCGCACGCAGCACGACCGCAATCGCCCCTTGCTGCAAGTACCGGACCCTCTCGGCAAGATCCGCGAACTGTATGCCGCTCGCGACCCGCTTTACCGTGAAGTGGCGCAGATCGTCTTCGAAGGAGGCAGGCGGACGCCCTCCGTAGTGGCCCGGCAACTTGAATTGGAAATTCTGAAACGATGCGAACCCTGACCGTTGCGCTGGATGCCAGGAGCTACCCCATACACATAGGCGAGGGCCTGCTCGCCAGGACGGAACTCGTCGCGGCGCATTTGAAGGCGCCGCTGGCGGCGATCGTCTGCAACGAAACCGTTGCGCCGCTCTACCTGGCGGATTTCTCCAAGGCCTTGCGCGAGTTGGGGGTGGGGCTGACCGAGATCGTCCTGCCAGACGGGGAGGAACACAAGAACTGGCGGACCCTCAACCACATTTTCGACAGGCTGCTGGAGAACCGCTGCGAACGTGCGACCACAATCATAGCGCTGGGCGGGGGGGTCATCGGCGATCTGGCTGGCTTTGCGGCGGCGACCTATCAGCGTGGCGTGCCTTTCATTCAGATCCCGACCACGCTGCTGGCCCAGGTTGATTCCTCGGTCGGCGGCAAGACCGGGATCAATCATCCGCTCGGCAAGAACATGATAGGAGCCTTCTGGCAACCGCTCCTGGTTCTGGCCGACACGGCTACCCTCAAGACCCTGCCGGATCGCGAATTGCGGGCCGGCCTCGCCGAGGTGATCAAGTACGGCTTGATACGCGATCTGCCATTTTTAGAGTGGTTGGAAGCCAACATTGAAAGGCTGCTCGCGCGCGACAACGAGGCGCTGACCTACGCCATCGAGCGATCCTGCGCCAACAAGGCCGAGGTGGTAGCCGAGGACGAAAGAGAATCCGGCGTGCGCGCCCTGCTTAACCTCGGGCACACCTTCGGCCATGCCATCGAGGCAGGACTTGGCTACGGCGAATGGCTGCACGGCGAGGCGGTTGCTGCGGGTACAGCGATGGCCGCCGAACTCTCGCGCCGGCTGGGCTGGCTGACGGAGGCAGACTGCCGCCGGATTGCAGCGCTGCTAGGTCGGGCCGGCCTGCCCACCGCCGGCCCCGCCCTGGGCGCCGAGCGCTATCTTGAGTTGATGGCGCTCGACAAGAAGGTCGCCGCCGGAAAACTTCGCCTGGTGCTTCTGCGGCGACTTGGCGAGGGTGCCCTATCCGACACTGCCGGATCGGCCGAGGTTTGCGCTGCCATCGAGGCATGTTGCCATGGCTGAACAGGTTCCCTACGCCGTCAGCGGCACCAATACGCGCGGGCGTCGCCATCCCGAGCCGTCGCCCGCCGCGCGCAGCGAATTCCAGCGCGACCGCGATCGGGTCGTGCATTCCACGGCTTTCAGGCGGCTCGAGTACAAGACCCAGGTATTCGTCAACCACGAGGGAGACCTGTTCCGTACGCGATTGACGCACAGCATCGAGGTCGCCCAGATCGCCCGCACTCTGGCGCGCGCCATGCGCCTCAACGAGGATTTGGCCGAAGCCATCGCGCTTTCCCACGATCTTGGCCATACCCCGTTCGGCCATACCGGGCAGGATGCCCTGAACGACTGCATGCGAGAGCATGGCGGCTTCGAGCACAACCTGCAGAGCCTGCGCACGGTCGATCTGCTGGAAGAGCGCTACGGCGCCTTCGACGGCCTCAACCTGACTTACGAGACGCGCGAAGGAATTCTCAAGCACTGCGCGCCGCGAAAGGCGAAGGAACTCGGAGAGCTTGGCAGGCGCTTCATTGAGGGCACCCAGCCTTCTCTCGAAGCGCAGCTGTGCAACCTGGCCGACGAGATTGGCTACAACAATCATGACGTCGACGATGGCTTGCGATCGGGGCTGATCACGCTGGAACAACTCGATGAAGCCGGCATCTGGGCGCGTCATGTGGCAGTTGTCAGGCAGGACTTCCCGCAGATCGCAGGTCGTCGCCTCGTCCATGAGACGGTACGCCGCATGATCAATTCGCTGGCGGTCGACCTCATCGACGAGACAAGCCGAAATATTGCCGACAGCGGCGTCGGCACGCTCGAAGAGGTGCGCAAGGCGAGGCCGCTGGCCGCCTTCAGCGTCGCCATGCATGCTGAACACAAGGAACTAAAGCACTTCCTGCGCATAAATCTCTATCAGCACCATCAGGTGCTGCGCATGACCAACAAGGCCCGGCGCATCATCACCGACCTCTTCGGGGCCTTCATGGAGGATCCTCGTCTGCTGCCGCCCCAGTATCAGCAGATGGCCAGCGCCGACAAGCCCAGGGCTATAGCCGACTATGTCGCCGGAATGACGGACAGGTACGCCATACGCGAACATCGGCGTCTGTTCGCGGTCGGCGAGATATGAACCAAGGAAATCCGCCCGACAGGTAGCGCCCCTGGGGTACGATCGCTGGAAGCGCGCAGCCCGCCGCGGGATAAGCCGGACCAGCCCCTCCCAGAAGCATTCCTTCTTGAAGAAGCCGCCGTTTGACGGTATATTTCACGGTTCGCCCTGACGGTTTAGGAGAAGCCGGTGCGCCCCACTATGCGCCGGCTTTTTTCACGACCGCGGCCGATTGCCCGACCGGCATGCGGCACGGCCCTCCGGCTGACCGGCCGGGGAAGATATGAGTTGAGGAAACTGAGATGGCCCTCCCCCAGCAGCAGGGTCTTTATGATCCCGCCAACGAGCACGACGCCTGTGGCGTCGGTTTCGTCGTCAACATCAGGAATCGCAAGAGCCACTCGGTCATCGAGCAGGGCCTGCAGATCCTGAAGAACCTCGAGCACCGTGGCGCCACCGGCTACGATCCGCTGCTCGGCGACGGCGCCGGCATCCTGATCCAGACTCCGGATACGTTCTTGCGCGAGGAAATGGCGAAGCAGGGCGTTGTCCTGCCGGCCCTCGGCAAGTACGGCGTCGGTGTGGTGTTCCTGCCGCAGAGCCAGGCCAGCCGCCGCGCCTGCGAGCAGGAAATCGAGCGTTCCATCCGCGAGGAAGGGCAGACTGTGCTCGGCTGGCGCGACGTGCCGCGCGACAACCGCGGCCTGGCCCAGGCGGCCAGGGACATCGAGCCGGTGGTGCGCCAGGTCTTCATCGGTGCCGGCAAGGGCATCCAGGACACCGACGCCCTGGAACGCAAGCTCTACATCATCCGCAAGGCCTCAGGTCACCATATCCAGGCGCTGAAGCTGGCGGACGGCAAGATGTTCTACGTGCCGTCGATGTCGGCGCGCACCGTCCTCTACAAGGGCATGCTGCTGGCCTACCAGGTCGGCGAGTACTACCTCGACCTGCAGGATCCGCGCATGGAAACCGCGCTGGCCCTGGTGCACCAGCGCTTCTCCACCAACACCTTCCCGACCTGGGACCTGGCCCATCCGTTCCGCATGATCGCCCACAACGGCGAGATCAACACGCTGCGCGGCAACGTCAACTGGATCCGCGCCCGCCAGAAGGCGATCTCCTCGCCCGTGCTGGGCAAGGACCTCAACAAGGTCTGGCCGCTGATCTATGACGGCCAGTCCGACTCGGCCTCCTTCGACAACGCGCTCGAACTGCTGGTGATGGGCGGCTACAGCCTGGCCCACGCCATGATGCTGCTCATCCCCGAAGCATGGGCCGGCAACCCGCTGATGGACGAGGAGCGGCGCGCCTTCTACGAATACCACGCCGCCATGATGGAACCGTGGGACGGCCCCGCCGCCGTGGCGTTCACCGACGGCCGCCAGATCGGCGCCACGCTGGACCGCAACGGCCTGCGGCCGGCGCGCTACCTCGTCACCGACGACGACTTGGTGGTGATGTCCTCCGAGATCGGCGTGCTGCCCATCCCGGAGGAGCGCATCGTCAAGAAATGGCGACTGCAGCCCGGCAAGATGTTCCTCATCGACCTGGAGCAGGGCCGCATCATCGACGACGCGGAGATCAAACAGCAACTCGCCTCCGCCCGGCCCTACCGCCAGTGGATCGAGAAGACGCGCTACTTCCTCGACGACCTGCCGGCCGCGGGCGACAAGCCGGCCGCACAGGCATCGCTGCTCGACACCCAGCAGGCCTTCGGCTATTCGCAGGAGGACATCAAGTTCATCCTGCAGCCGATGGCCACCGCTGCCGAGGAGGCCACCGGTTCGATGGGCAACGATTCCGCCCTGCCGGTGCTGTCCGACAAGAACAAGCCGCTCTACAGCTATTTCAAGCAGCTCTTCGCCCAGGTGACGAACCCGCCGATCGATCCGATCCGCGAGGAGATCGTCATGTCCCTGACGTCCTTCATCGGACCGAAGCCGAACCTGCTCGGCATCGACGAAACCGACCCGATGCTGCGCCTGGAAGTGCATCATCCGGTGCTGTCCGGCGGGAATCTCGCCAAGATCGTCAATATCGACAAGCTGACCGGCGGGCACTTCCGCGCCCTGGTGCTGGACATGACCTATCCCGCCGGGCAGGGCGCGGCCGGCATGGAGAAGGCGCTGGCAAAGCTGCGTGCCGATGCCGAGAAAGCAGTGGGCAAGTACAACGTGCTGATCCTCTCCGACCGGGCCGTGTCGCGCGATCGCGTGGCGATCCCGGCGCTGCTGGCCTGCTCGGGCGTACATCACCACCTCGTGCGCAACGGTCTGCGCACCAGTGCCGGCCTGGTGGTCGACACTGGCTCGGCGCGCGAGGTGCACCATTTCGCCCTGCTCGCCGGCTACGGCGCCGAGGCGGTCTGCCCCTGGCTGGCCTTCGAGACGCTGGCCGACATGGCACCGGCCCTGAAAGTCGAGGCGAAGGAGGCCAAGAAGCGCTTCGTCAAGGCCATCAACAAGGGCCTGCTCAAGGTCATGTCCAAGATGGGCATCTCGACTTACCAGTCCTATTGCGGCGCGCAGATTTTCGAGGCCATCGGCCTCAACTCGGCCTTTGTCGACGAATACTTCAGCGGCACGGCCAGCAACGTGCAGGGCATCGGCCTCGCCGAAGTGGCGGAGGAGACGATGCGCATGCATCGCGCGGCGTTCGGCGCCGACCCCGTGCTCGCCAACGCGCTGGAGGCTGGCGGCGAATATGCCTGGCGCACGCGCGGAGAAGAGCACATGTGGACGCCGGAATCCATCGCCAAGCTGCAACACGCCACGCGCTCCGGCAAGGCGGAGACCTACAAGGAATACGCGAAGCTCATCAACGACCAGTCGCAGCGCCTCATGACCCTGCGCGGCCTCTTCGACATCCGCCCGGCCGGCAAGGCTGTGCCGCTTGAGGAAGTCGAGCCGGCCAGGGAGATCGTCAAACGCTTCGCCACCGGCGCCATGTCGCTCGGCTCGATCTCGACCGAAGCGCACACCACGCTGGCGATCGCCATGAACCGCATCGGCGGCAAGTCGAACACCGGCGAGGGCGGCGAGGATGCCACGCGCTACCAGGCGCTGAAGGGCGGCGAGACGCTGGCCGGGCTGATCGGCAAGAACCGCATCGAGCGCGATATCACGCTGGCGGCGGGCGACTCGTTGCGCTCGAAGATCAAGCAGGTCGCTTCCGGACGCTTCGGCGTCACCGCCGAGTACCTGGCCTCCGCCGACCAGATCCAGATCAAGATGGCGCAGGGCGCCAAGCCCGGCGAAGGCGGCCAACTGCCCGGCCACAAGGTCTCCGAGTACATCGCCAAGCTGCGCTTCTCGGTGCCGGGCGTCGGCCTCATCTCGCCGCCGCCGCACCACGACATCTATTCCATCGAGGATCTGGCCCAGCTCATTCACGATCTGAAGAACGCCAACCCGAAGGCGTCCATTTCGGTGAAGCTGGTGTCGGAAACGGGGGTCGGCACGGTGGCGGCGGGCGTATCGAAAGCCAAGGCCGACCACGTCACGATCTCCGGCTACGACGGCGGCACGGGCGCCTCGCCCCTGTCCTCCATCAAGCATGCCGGCACGCCCTGGGAGCTCGGCCTGGCCGAGACGCAGCAGACCCTGGTGATGAACCGGCTGCGCGGCCGCATCGTCGTCCAGGTGGACGGCCAGATGAAGACCGGCCGCGACGTGCTGATCGGCGCCCTGCTCGGCGCCGACGAATTCGGCTTCGCCACGGCGCCGCTGGTGGTCGAGGGCTGCATCATGATGCGCAAGTGCCATCTCAACACCTGCCCGGTGGGGGTGGCCACCCAGGACCCGGTATTGCGCAAGCGTTTCACCGGCCAGCCCGAGCACGTCGTTAATTATTTTTTCTTCGTCGCCGAGGAAGTGCGCGAACTGATGGCGCAGATGGGCATCCGCAGCTTCGACGAGCT
Organism: Rhodocyclaceae bacterium; assembly: GCA_016791205.1. Taxonomy (GTDB): domain Bacteria; phylum Pseudomonadota; class Gammaproteobacteria; order Burkholderiales; family Rhodocyclaceae; genus Desulfobacillus. Next base: position 6,998 of record JAEUNH010000206.1, read on the forward strand.
GATCGGTCGCTCCGATCTGCTCGACATGAAGCGCGGCATCGCGCACTGGAAAGCCAAGGGGCTCGACTTCACGAAGATCTTCGCCCAGCCAAAGGTGCCGGCCGAAGTGGCGCGCCATCAGTGCGAGGCGCAGGACCACGGGCTCGATCACGCGCTTGACCATCGCCTGATCGAGCAGGCAAAACCGTCGCTGGAGAAGGCCAGGAAGGTGAAGATCGAGTCGCAGGTGCGCAACGTGAACCGCACAGTCGGCACCATGCTCTCGCACGAGGTCGCGCGCCGCTATGGCCACGCCGGCCTGCCCGACGACACCATCCATGTCAGCCTGACCGGCACGGCCGGCCAGAGCTTCGGCGCCTTCCTGGCGAAGGGCGTCACGCTGGAGCTGACCGGCGAGGCCAACGACTATGTCGGCAAAGGCCTGTCGGGAGGACGCCTGATCGTCAAACCGGCCGCGCCCTTCCGCGGCGCGCCCGAGGAGAACATCATCGTCGGCAACACCGTGCTCTACGGCGCCATCGCCGGCGAGTGCTATTTCCGTGGCGTTGCCGGCGAGCGCTTCGCGGTGCGCAACTCCGGCGCAACAGCGGTCGTCGAGGGCGTCGGCGACCACGGCTGTGAGTACATGACCGGCGGCACGGTGGTGGTGCTCGGTCAGACCGGGCGCAACTTCGCCGCCGGCATGAGCGGCGGTGTCGCCTTCGTACTGGACGAAGCCGGCGGCTTCGAGAAGCGCTGCAACCTCTCCATGGTGGCGCTGGAGCCGGTGCCCGAGGAAGAGGCGGCGAGCGAGACGGGCGAAGTCGAGTCGCATGGCAAGGTGGACGTGCGCCACCTCGGCCGTGCCGACGACGAACTGCTGCGTTCGCTCATTGAAAAGCATGCGCAATACACCGGCAGCGAACGGGCCCGGCACATCCTCTCGAACTGGGATCGATACCGCTGCAAGTTCGTCAAGGTCATGCCGAACGAGTATCGGCGCGCGCTCAAGGAGATGGCCGCGCAGAACAATCAGTTAGAGGCAGCGTAATGGGCAAGCCGACAGGATTCATGGAATTCCAGCGCCTCTCCGAGGCCTACGAGGCCAAGGACGAGCGCCTGAGGCACTATCGGGAATTTGTTCACCACCTGACCGACGAGCAGGCCGCCGTCCAGGGGGCCCGCTGCATGGACTGCGGCATCCCGTTCTGCTCGAGCGGCTGCCCCGTAAACAACATCATTCCGGACTGGAACGACCTGGTCTACCGCGGCAACTGGAAGCAGGCCATCGAGGTGCTGCATTCCACCAACAACTTCCCGGAAGTCACCAGCCGCATCTGCCCGGCGCCCTGCGAGGCGGCGTGCACGCTGAACATCAACGACGACGCGGTCGGCATCAAGTCGATCGAACACGCCATCATCGACAAGGCGGGCGAGAACGGCTGGGTGCTGCCGCAGCCGCCGGCGAAGAAGACCGGCAGGAAGGTCGCGGTGGTCGGATCCGGCCCGGCGGGCCTGGCGGCCGCGCAGCAACTGGCGCGCGCAGGACACGACGTCACGGTGTTCGAGAAGAACAGCCGTATCGGCGGCCTGATGCGCTACGGCATTCCCGACTTCAAGCTCGACAAGCGCCTGATCGACTGGCGCCTGGCCCAGATGTCTGCCGAAGGGGTCGTCTTCCGGACCGGCGTCATGGTGACCGGCGCGGCGCTGCCGCAGGGCATCGCCAACGACGCCCAAAAGACCGTTGCCCCTGAGCAACTGCTCAAGGATTTCCACGCCGTCGTGCTTGCCGGCGGCGCCGAGCATCCGCGCGACCTGCCTGTTACCGGCAGGGAGCTGACCGGCGTGCATTTCGCGCTGGAGTTCCTGATTCCGCAGAACAGGGACGTCGCCGGCGACGGCCGCAACCCGATCTCGGCCAGAGGCAAGCGCGTCGTGGTCATCGGCGGCGGCGACACCGGCTCCGATTGCGTTGGCACCTCCAATCGTCACGGCGCCGCCTCGGTGACCCAGTTCGAATTACTGCCGCAACCGCCAGTAGAGGAGAATGGCGCCCTCACCTGGCCCTACTGGCCGATGAAGCTGCGCACCTCCTCCTCGCACGAGGAAGGCTGCAGCCGCGACTGGTCTGTCGCCACCAAGGAATTTATCGGCGAGAAAGGCAAGCTCAAGGCGCTCAAGGTCGTCCGCCTCGAATGGAAGGACGGCAGGATGTCCGAGATTCCCGGCAGCGAATTCATCGTCAAGGCCGACCTCGCCTTCCTCGCCATGGGCTTCGTCTCGCCGGTGGGCGGTGTTCTCGGTGCCTTCGGCGTCGACAAGGACGCCCGCGGCAATGCGAAGGCTTCGACCGATGGCGAGGGCTGCTACAGGACGAACGTCGACAAGGTCTTCGCCGCCGGCGACATGCGCCGCGGCCAGTCGCTGATCGTCTGGGCCATCCGCGAGGGTCGGCAGGCGGCGCGTGCCGTCGACAGCTACCTGATGGGCCGGAGCGATCTGCCGAG
>JAEUNH010000210.1 GCA_016791205.1 Rhodocyclaceae bacterium
GCGCACCGGGCGCGCCTCGATCCCGGCCGCCGAGTTCGAGTACTACCTCGCCTTCAACATGTTCCGCCTCACCGCCATCCTGCAGGGGATCATGGCGCGCGCCCTGCAGGGCAACGCCTCCAGCCAGGAAGCCGTCGAGACCGGCAAGCGCGCCCGTCCGCTCGCCGAGGAGGCCTGGCGCCAGGTGGAAGCCATCATGGCGGGGAAGATATGACGCACTGCCCCGTCATTCCCGCGAAAGCGGGAATCCAGGATGCCGTGGATCCCCGCTTCCGCGGGGATGACGAACACACATTGAACAGTTAACTGGGGATCAGCATGGATTTCGCACATTCGGAAAAAGTCAGGGCGCTGCAGCAGCGGCTGAACGCCTTCATGGACAAGCACGTCTACCCGAACGAGGCCGTCTTCGACGCCGAGCTCGAGGCGAACCGCAAGCAGGGCAACCCCTGGGTGCCGACGAAGATCATCGACCAGCTCAAGGAGAAGGCGAAGGCGGAAGGGTTGTGGAACCTGTTCCTGCCCGAGTCGAAGCTCGGCGCGGGACTCACCAACCTCGAGTACGCACCGCTGTGCGAGATCATGGGCCGCTCGCCCATCGCGCCGGAAGTCTTCAACTGCTCGGCGCCCGACACCGGCAACATGGAAGTGCTGGTGCGCTACGGCGCGCCGGAGCACCAGCAGCAGTGGCTGCTGCCCCTGCTGGAAGGCAAGATCCGCTCCGGTTTCGCCATGACCGAGCCGGCGGTGGCCTCCTCGGACGCCACCAACAACCAAGCGAGCATCAAGCGCGACGGCGACCACTACGTCATCAACGCGCGCAAGTGGTGGACCTCCGGCGCGCCCGATCCGCGCTGCAAGATCCTCATCTTCATGGGCAAGACCAGCCCGGACCACGTCAACCGCCACCAGCAGCAGTCGATGATCCTGGTGCCGATGGACACCCCCGGCGTGACCATGGTTCGCCCGCTGACGGTGTTCGGCTACGACCACGCCCCGCACGGCCACGGCGAGGTGGATTTCAAGGACGTGCGGGTGCCCGTCTCCAACATCCTGCTCGGCGAGGGCCGCGGCTTCGAGATCGCCCAGGGCCGCCTCGGCCCCGGCCGCATCCACCACTGCATGCGCCTGATCGGCCTGGCCGAGCGTTCGCTAGAATTGATGTGCAAGCGGGCGCTCAAGCGCGTCGCCTTCCATCGGCCGGTGGCCGACCAGGGCGTGACGCGCGAGCGCATCGCCAATGCTCGCATGCTGATCGACCAGGCGCGCTTCCTCACCCTCAACGCCGCCTGGATGATGGACACCGCCGGCAACAAGGTGGCGAAGAAGGAGATCGCCATGATCAAGGTGGTGGCCCCCAACATGGCCTGCCAGGTCATCGACTGGGCCATCCAGGTGCACGGCGGCGGCGGCGTTTCCGACGACTTCCCGCTGGCGCACGCCTACGCCCACGCCCGCACCCTGCGCTTCGCCGACGGCCCGGACGAGGTGCACCGCAACCAGATCGCCAAGTACGAATTGGGCCGCTATCTCGAGGAGAAGTAATGTCCGGCCGGCACTTCGCCTTCTGGCCGAAGGGCCAGCCGCGCAGCCTGAGCGTGCCGGCGACCTCGCTGTTCTACAACGCCGAGGTCTCGGCGGCGCGCTATCCCGACAAGCCCTACCTGGTCTTTTACGACACGTCGGTCAGCTTCGCCGAATTCCGCGACGAGGCCGAGCGCCTTGCCGGCTGGCTGCAACGGGAAGCCGGCGTGAAGAAGGGCGACCGCGTGCTGCTCTTCATGCAGAACAGCCCGCAGTACGTCATCGGCTATTACGCCATCCTGCGCGCCGACGCGGTGGTGGTGCCGGTGAACCCGATGAACCTGACCAACGAGCTGCGCCACTACGTCAAGGACAGCGGCGCCACCGTGGCGCTCGTCGCGCAGGAACTCCATGCGCAGATCCAGCCGCTGCTCGGCGAGGGGCTGCAGTACATCCTTGTCGCCGCCTACTCGGACTACCTGAAGCAGCCCACCGACCTCAAGGTGCCGGCGTTCGTCGCCGCGCCGCGCCAGGCCATTCTGCCGGCCGGCGTGACGCTGTGGTCCGACGCTCTCGCGCACAACCTGCGTCCCGCCCCGATGACGGCCGGCCCCGACGACCTCTGCGTCATGCCCTACACCTCCGGCACCACCGGCCAGCCGAAGGGCTGCATGCACAGCCACCGTACGGCGATGTACACCCTGATCGCCGGCGAGCACTGGTTCTCCATGAAGCCGGACACGGTGCGCCTGGCGGTGCTGCCGTTCTTCCACGTCACCGGCATGCAGGGCAGCATGAGCGGGCCGCTGTACACCGGCGCCACGGTGGTGCTGCTGCCGCGCTGGGACCGCGAGGCCGCCGCCCAGCTGATCCAGCGCTACCAGGTCGGCGCGTGGACCGCCATCCCGACCATGGTGGTGGATTTCCTCTCCAACCCGCGCCTGGCCGAGTACGACCTCTCCAGCATCCAGCGCATGAGCGGCGGCGGCGCGGCGATGCCGGAGGCCGTCGCGCAGCAGCTGCTCGACATGGGCATCACCTACGTCGAGGGCTACGGCCTCTCCGAGACCATCGCGCCCACGCATATCAACCCGCCCGACCGCGCCAAGAAGCAGTGCCTCGGCACCCCCCTCTACGACGTCGACAGCCGTGTCGTGGACGCCGACTTTCGCGAGCTGCCGCCGGGCGAGGCGGGCGAGGTGGTCACCTGCGGCCCGCAGGTCTTCCTCGGCTACTGGAACAACCCGGAAGCTACCGAGGCCGCCTTCGTCGACATCGACGGCAAGCGCTTTTTGCGCACCGGCGACATCGGCCGCGTGGACGAGGACGGCTATTTTTTCATGGTCGACCGCGCCAAGCGCATGATCAACGCCGCCGGCTTCAAGGTCTGGCCGGCCGAGGTCGAGGCGCTGCTCTACGGCCACCCGGCGATCCAGGAGGCCTGCGTCATCGGGACCAAGGACCCGCACCGCGGCGAGACGGTGAAAGCCATCGTGGTGCTCAAGGAGGCCCAGCGCGGCAAGGTGGCCGAGCAGGATGTCATCGACTGGTCCCGCGCCAACATGGCCGCCTACAAGGCGCCGCGCATCGTCGTGTTCGCCGACGCCCTGCCGAAGTCCGCCACCGGCAAGATCCTCTGGCGCGCGCTGCAAGAGAAGGAGATTTGACTCCCCCCTCCCGCAACAAATCCTTACACTTCCTTACCCCAGCGACAAAGTTTCCGCCACTCCGCCGGCTACGCTGCCTCCAACGCAACGCAAAGGAGACGGCCATGCAGCCACGCAACGCCAAAGCCAACCTCGTCCGGGCCTCCATCGCCTTCCTCGTCGGCGAGACCGTCCGCAGCGGCCGCGGCTTGCTGCGCAGCCGCATCTTCATGCTGATCCCCGAAGGCGGCGGCGCCATCACCCGCCGCGAGCTGGGCGCCAACGAAACCGTCGACGTGCGCGACCAGTCCACCCGCCAGATCCAGCGCCTGCGCGCCGCCGAAGTCTCCCTCTACCGCCACAGCCTGCTGTTCGCGGGGAAGACCTGGCGGATCATGAACATCGTCGGCTGACCTACCTCAGCCGAAACACCACCGGCAGAATCACCTCCCGCGCCTCCGCCCCCGGCAGGCTGCCCATGGCGAAGGCGGCCCGGATGGCGGCCTCGTCGAGGATGCGGTGGCCGCTGCCGGCGGCGACCTGCGCGTCGCGGATCGCCCCGTCCGCGTCCAGGGTCAGCAGCAGGCGCACCTCGCCCTCCAGGCCGCGCGCCACCGCCTCGGGCGGATAGAACAGCACTTCCGAGAGCTTGCGTTGGGCCGCCGCCTCGGGCGCGCGCGGCGCCGGGCGGCGGCCTTTCGTCCCGGCGGTCGGGGGCGGCGCGGCCGACGGGCCGGCGGCCTCCTCGGCGAGGGTGTCCTTCAGCAGCGGCTCGGCCGGCCGCACCTGCGCCGGCGGCAGGATCCGGGCGCTGATCGCCGTGCCGCGCAGACCGACTTTTTCCTGCGGCAGGCCGAGTCCCAGCAGGATCAGGTGCAGGGCCAGCGAGGCCGACAGGGCGAACAGCAGGCGGCGGTGGCGCATGCGGGGTTGTCAGGAGTCAAGCCTATCGAAGCCGTATTTTGCTATAAATGCGCCATGCGAGCCCTGTTATCCCCGCTGCTGGCCCTCTTGGCGATCCTCGCCTGTCTGCTGCGCCCGGCCTGGGCCGCGCCGCCTGTCCCGCCCACGGCGCTCGAATACGGGGTGGCCGTCGAGGCCGGCAATACCTGGGCGGTCAAGAAGTGGCTGGACCAGGGCCTGCCGCCGGACTACCTTGCCGACCGCATCGGCAGCGGCCTGATGATCGCCGCCTGGAACGGCCACCTCGAGCTGATGCACCTGTTCCTCGAGCGCGGCGCCGACGTCAATCTCACCAACCGCTTCGACGAGCAGGCCCTGCAGCTCGCCGCCTGGCGCGGCCACGACGAAGCCGTGCGCCTGCTGCTGGAACGCGGCGCCAGCGTCAATCGCGGCGGCAAGCAATGGAACGCCCTGCACTACGCCGTCTTCGCCGGCCACGAAGGGATCGCCCGCCTGCTCATGTCGCGGGGCGCCGACCTCAACGCGCGCACCCCCAACGAATCGACCGCGCTGATGATGGCGGCCCGCGAGGGACGCGCGGAACTCGCCCGCGCCCTGATCGAGGCCGGCGCTGACACCGCGCCGGTCAACGAGTGGGGCGACAACGCGCTGGCCTTCGCCATGCGCAACAAGAACTACGGCATCGCCAGGATGGTCTCGAGCGCCGAGGAATTCGCCCGGGCCGCCAAGGCCCCCGAGGCCTTCGGCCCGGCCCGCAAATCGGTCGCCGCGCCGCCCGAGATCGCCGAGATCGTCGACAAGATGCGCCAGGCCCAGGCCGAGGGCAAGCCCACCGACGACTTGCGCAAGGCCCTCTACGCCGCGCTCGCGCTGCACCGCCACGACAGCGAGGTGCAGACGCTCAAGACGAAGAAGGGCAAGGGCGGCAAGCCCGAAGTGCTGGTCATCACCGCCCAGCGCAAGGAAGCCGGCCGCGAGCGCGCCGAACTGCTCTACGAGGCGGTCAAGGCCGGCGCCGCCGTCACCACCCCGGCCCAGGCCGCCAAGGGTGCCGACGGGCCCTCCGAAATCACCGGGATCCTCGAACGGCTGCAGCAGGAGCAGGCCAGGAAGGGCAGGAAGCGCTCGGCCGCCGAACTGCGCCGAGAACTGCACGAAGCCGTCGCCAGGTTCAGGCAGCAGGCACAGGCCGAAGCCTCGAAATGAGGTCCTTCAAGGTTTGGAGTGGGGAATAGACCGCAGCGACCCACACCAAAGTCGGCTTGCCGATCCCTATTTGGTGCAAGAGCAGATCAAGTAATCAAGGCTGCCGACAAGCGCGGCTGATTGGCGACCGCTTGACCGACCGGTAAGGCAGGGGGCTCAACCCTCACCCGCACCGCTTGCCTGCACCTTTGTGTCCCAGTTAATTCCGCATTTGACGCAGGTAAAAATTCTCGTGCCGCCCTTGCTGGCCTGCCCACTGCTCCTGAGCCAACGCTTGCATTCCGGGCAACGGGAGAGCTTGTCTCTTGCGACCATGGAAAACATCAAGGATGCACCGGAAGCCATAAATAAGAGGACGAACACATTCACCAGGAAACGATCGTTCAGAGACTCTTGCGCGTAATACCCGGCAATAAACGAGACGGCTGCAATTGAAAAAAATACGGCCATGAGCCGCCTTGTGTATCGAGCATGGGTTGGGTGAGGTCTGCTGCTCACGGCGGAAGGCGAACGTTTGAATTCATCGGCGCTGCGCGGTTTCATCGCGCAGCGTCCAGTGACCGAAGGGAACGGGGTCGACCGGCGGGTTATGCTGCACGTCCAAGCGGAACTTCCCAGCCAGGAAAAACAAGCACGTCTGGATGGCACTTGAGGGCACGGACAAACACCTTTGCACGCTCAACCCCCAAATTGACACGCCCGTTCTCGATTGCCGAGATGGTGGCTTGCGGGATGCCCGTGAGTTCGGACAGTTGGCTTTGACTCAACTCCTGGAGTCCACGCAAGATGCGGACGGACTCCCCCACCGAGACCTCAACTCGCTTTTTCGCAGGACAAAGCGTTTTCATTTCATGGCCATCCTGTAATCGTGGGCGGTGACATGTACAACCTGAATCTGCAACACGTTTGCGACAACTCGGTAGATCACCTGCCACTGAAGCCCGAGCCGGGACGAACGATGACCCATCCACTCACCGGATAGAGCCTCGTCGTGAAACCCTTTGATGGCTCGCAAACATTGCGGCCCGGAAAGCCCGGCAATGCCCTTCCATTTCTCGTAACGTTTCAATATCTCTATAGGCACCGAGCCAGAAAACTGCTTATCGACGCGACGGAGTTCTTCGATGAGCCACGTGCCACATTATGTATATACCACTTATGACAAGTCGAGAGTGGGGATGGCTTTGTGATCCATAACGAATTGAGGTAACCGGCCGGCGGAGGCCGAAGGCCGAAGCGAACCTGCAAGCAAGCGGAGCGCCGCTTGCAGGCGGCCTGGCTGACCGAGGGGTTCGGCCACTGGCAGCCCATGACGCTATGCTGCCTGAAGAAGAAACTCGACCTTCACTGCCTTGAACGGAAAGACAATTCGCCCGTCGTCGGTACGATCGATGACCCCGGCGGTAAGTAGGGCAGTAACATCGCCGTGAACAGCCTTTACATCGCGCCCGGCGCGTCTAGCGGCTTCGCGGATGGACACGGGACCAGCGCCGCAAAGAGCTTTGAGCAGTTCCCAACGTTTCTGAGTTAGGACTCGCCAAAGTAGCTCGGGAGAAGCAAAGCTGATGCGAGCAGACCTCTGGGGTTTACCGGACTTCCAGGCGTTGGCAAAATCGGCCATGGAATCGCCGGGCGACCTTACATCAAGCGTTACTGTTTTCATGGTTCCACCTCGCAATGTCACGCTGGAAATCGGCTAGCAATTTGTCAGGCGTCTTGAATGAATAAACAGTTTCCTTCCCACCAAAGTGGCGGTGATCCCCCTTGCCGGTTTCATTGTCGTAGCGGAGAACGCATTTTCCAGAAACCACGTAGGCAAGTCGATACTTGAATTGATGCGATGAACCTTTCACCGGCTCCGGTAGCCGGCAAAGAACCAAGTCGGCAAACGATCTCTCAGAGTAAATGATCCGCGTGGAGATGAGCTCGATGGCCTTCATGTTGGAGATAATGACAACATTAACGGGCGTTGTCAATTACTCCAACGGCCCCATCCTCAGGGCCGAACGTTTGAAATCACCGGCGCTGCGCGGCTTTATCGCGCGGCTTCCGTGTGGACTGCCGGGTTGGGGCTTGGCCATCAACGTAAGCGTCGAGAAGCCGACGAATCATGCGTTGGTACTGAGTGTGATGCTTTGAGGCCTCCGACTTGAAGAACTCGATACTCTTCTTGCTCAGAGCTAGAGTTACTTTCACACCCTCTTCACGAAATGCCAATTCAGCCGGCGAGGGGAGGAAGTCGGGAACCACCTGAACTTTGCCAAGGGGTTCATTGGTGTATTTAATTTTAGTTTCGGCGTAACGCCGGCTGGTGCCGGCATTAGCCTTCTCTGAAACTCCACTACGCTGCGTTTTCGCGCTCATAGATTGCCTTTCCTTTGCGCCGAACGTCGAAGTTCAGGGGCGCGACGCAGCTTCATCGCGGCGCGTCCCCTGGAACGACGGGTTCGGCGTCTTAGGCGGCAAGCTTGATGACCTTTAGCGCTTTGCGCCCTTGCTCGGCGTGCCACAGGTCATATTGCACTTGCTGGCTCAGCCAACTTTCGGCGCTGGTGTTAAAGGCAATGGATAGGCGTATCGCCATTTCGGGACTGATGCCCGATCGCCCATTGAGGATTGCCGAAAGGGTTTTACGGCTCACGCCCAAACCCTCCGCAGCCTCGGTAACCGTAAGACCTACAGGCTCCAAGCACAGAGACTTGATGATTTCACCCGGATGAGGGGGGTTGTGCATACGCATAGCAAATTACCTCAGTGATAGTCCTCGTAGTCCACCAGTTCGGCATCCCTTCCCACGAACTGAAACGTGACCCGCCAGTTGCCGCTCACCCACACCGACCACACGCCTTTGCGCTCGCCCTTGAGTGCGTGGAGGCGCAAACCGGCCAAGTCCATATCTCGGGCGGCCGTTGCGACATGCAGCCGACCGAGTATGAGCCGTAGCCGCTCCGCATGCTGAGCCTGGATGCCCGACTTGGAACCGTGCTCGAAGAAGCGGGCCAAACCCTTGTGTTTGAAACTTAGGATCACGCGCTATCGTAACCCGGAACGTTACAGATTACAAGACGCCGAACGTAAAGGTAACCGGGCGACGACGGCAGGACGGCAGCGCCCGGGCCGGTGAAACTGTACTGCGTACCACCGGCCCGGGCGTTGCTGGCCTGCCGTTGGCGCTCCGGTTGACCGACAAGTTAGGCGTCGCAGTTCATGCCAGGTAGCCGCGTGAGCCATAGGGAAAGCCAGTGAGTTCAGTGTTGGCCTTATCCGTGTAGCCGAAATACGCACGGACCTCAGCAATCCGGCCTTCACGCATCCGATACCACTCACTTCCCCGCATCATCAGTCGCTGGTCGGTTCCTTCGGGCGTCCAGAGGCAACTCCACTCGCTGACGACTTCATCCTTCTGGGCAACGATGTGATCAATCTTCCAAGTGGGATTGAGCAAAATCTTGAACTTTCTCCAGTACTTCGCCAAATGCTGAGCGCCTTGAATAGGCTTGAACTGCTGAGGCAAGAAGTAGTGACTGACGTCGGGGTCAAGCGTGCTTAGGAGGTCATCAAGATCTCCGGTGTTGCAGCCGTCGAAGTACTTCAAGACGATGGCAATGTTGCGATCTTCGAGGGATGACATAGTGCCTCCACAGGGTTGTAGGGCGGATTGCGACGCCTAACGTTTGAATTCACCGGCGCTGCGCGGCTTTATCGCGCAGCGTCCGGTGGAATGATGGGTTCGGCGTCATAGCAAGCAGCTAAGTGCACGCCAAATCTCTGTAGGAGCCGTGCCAAGCACCACACCGACAACTAACCAGAATAGTCCCGCCGTTTCAAGATGAAGCCCCCCCGCCCCGAGCGTGTCGACTTGTGTTCGGAGTTCCGTAAGGGCAGCTACTCTCGACTGGCGCTCGGAATCGAGAGCCTCGACGCGCTTTCTTGTTTCTTCCTGAAGCTCTTTAGAGGATTCTGCCTGCTCTTTCCGAAGAGTCTCGATGTTGGCTTCCATTGCTGCAAGTCGGATCTCAACAGGTGCATCGGGTGGAACGCCACGCCATACCGATAGTTTCGCGCTGCCGGATATTCCAAGGGATGCCGTTCCGGAAAGAGAGATTGTTTGGGGTTTTGCGTCCCAACGAGGACGTCTTGCTAGCCAAGTGCCCAAATGATCGACAAGGCTAGGACGTTTGAACAGTAGCCGTCTGTCACGCAACCCATTTACAACAGTAGCTATCCCAAGAATTTGCAGAGCCAGCCCACAATACCGAACACTGTCATCGGGCGTTCCGGGAAGTAGCGAAGCGAGGGCGGCCACAATGAACACAACGAGTATCGGAGCCCAAACCCGCCACGCGTCCAGCACCCAAACGCAAAGAGCCTTAATCCATCGCCAAATCTTAGTCATTAGAGTGGGCGCCAGTTTGTGACGCCGAACGTTCAAGGTGAGGGGCTGCCGGAGCCCGAAGGGCGGAGGGCACCGAGAAGCGCAGCTTCTCGGCAGTCCCTCTCGACCACAATGTTAGGCAACATCTTCAGCGGCATGAGAACTTACCAGAGCAGAGCCCCATTACCAAGAAGAATGAGATATTCCAAATGGCAACATTTGTTCCACACAGATAGAGCCAAGCCTTAAGTGAGCCCGCAGAATCTCCTTCGAGTTTCCTTGCGCGAGACAAGAACAATGCGACGAAATAGACTGGGCCATACAAAACCGTTGACCAAAAGAGAAGCCACACAAGAAAGCCGCCAGCGCCTGGAGCATCAAACATGAAGAGAGATGCAAGAGACGCAAATGGCCAAAAAACCACGAGAAACGTAAATATATATGCAGCCAAGCGAGCATTTGATAGCGCAACTTCAGTTTCCGAGGCTCCCCCAGGTAGGACTGCGTTCGATCCATCAAATACGGCCCCACACTTTGTGCAATCACTCGCACCCGGAGTAATCAAGGCACCGCAATGTGGGCAGGATTTCATGTTTGCCTAACGTGGAAGTGAGCGGCCTGCGCGGCTTTTCGCGCAGGTCCGCTCGACTGAAAGGTTATACGTCATTCGACCACCTGTAGCTTGACTCGCGCACCATCAGGAAGGTCTTTGATCTGGCGCGCAATGTCACCAGAAATGCCCACAAGTTCGACCTGCGGTGCAGTGGCAAGATTGTCTGCAGCGTATTCGCCGCCCAGAACACCGGGAATCTTGAGGCAGTACTTTCTTCCTTCTGTCAAGGGGCCGCACTTATCGCGCGCTAGCGTGACAAGCGCTGTCATGTACCAATCGCGAAGGAATTCTTGGTCAGTTGAGAGTCGGTCAAGTGCGGCCCGATTGGTAGCGATAATTTTGCAATAGCAGTCTTCAGGACAAAGGCGCCAGTATTGTCCGTCGTGATCTTTGACGATGAGATTACCAAAGTCGTTTTCGCCAACGACTTCAATGGGCACTATACCAACCCACCCCCAGGATCGTCTGATTTCGTCAACTAGGCTCATGTGATGACGTATAACGTTTGACATGAGGGGCGCCGTAAGGCGTCCCCTCGATGGAAGGGTTAGACCGCATTTGGCCGACGTGCCAACAAGACAGGCTGAAAGAGTACGTCGTCTCGCCGCTCAGCGGAAACAAACCCGGCTTCGGCAAGCAGCAATAGTAGGCGCTCAATTGAGACGGCGTAGTAACGGCTCCGCAGCACCTGGGTTTCGCATAAGCCCTCTGCTGATTCCGACGTAAGGTAGACGCGCAGATCGTATTGATCGTTGTCCCACTCCCAGACTTGCACCGCAAGGAAACGATTCCCGGCTTCGTGGCGCAGGCCGTAAGGGCGAAC
>JAEUNH010000209.1 GCA_016791205.1 Rhodocyclaceae bacterium
CGAGAAAGCCGGTGATCTTGACCGTGTCGGCCTGGGCGCCGCCGAAAGCGAGCAGGCAGGCGAGCAGCGCGGCTGCCCGTTTGAGTCCGTTCAGAAACATCTTGTTGTCCCTTCTTATTGTTGAGCCGATGCCGCAGGAGCCTCTGCGGTCACGTTGCGGGGACCATCTTACCCGCCTGGAAATGCGGCGCAATAGTCCATCCGGACTATAAGAAAACGCAGCCCGGAGGCTGCGCGAGGAGGAGGGATTCGACTAAAGATATACGGCGTCAGCCGCCGGCGATCATCGGGAACACCGTCACCCGGTCGCCGCTCTTCAGCGTTGCGGCGGACTCGCCGGAGAGCACCATCTCGCCATTGACCGCCACGTTGAGGTTGCGGTCGCCGAGCCGCTCGGCGGCCTCGGGCAGGCGGCGGCGCAGCGATTGGCGCAGTTCGACCACGTTGGCGACCGGCTCGTCCACCACGATGGCGTGCTCGGGCGCGCCGGGCAGGTCGTTGGGCAGCTCGACGCGCACGGCGAAGCCGGTCGTGACCTTGGCCAGCTTCTCGTGCCAGTCGAGCTGCGGCACGCCCTCGGCGTTGAGGCCGGTGAGGGCGTAGAAGCGGCCCTTCAACTGCTCGAACTGGGCGCGGTCGATCTTCTCGCCCTTGAACGGGCCGTAGGTGTTGCCTTCCTCGAACCAGCGCGGCGGCAGGGTGTCGTCCTTGCCGCGCAGGCCGAGGCGGAAGTTGATCATCCGCTCGAGGCCGGTGACGTTGCGGCCGATCTCGTCCATCGCTGCGTCGTCCAGCTTGGTGCCGGTGAGGGCGTTCACCTGCTCGGCGAAGTCGTGGGTGTCGGGCAGGGTGGGGGAGTTGAACAGCTTGGTGTCGAAGCGGCACATGCCGACCGAGTCGCCAACGGCGAAGGTGTTCTCGCACTTCCGCACGGCGAATTCCTTGCCTTCGTAGCTGTTCGGCTTGGCCGAAACGACGCCGCCGTAAAGCGCGGTCTTGAAGGCCGGGTCGTCGTTGATGCGGGCGTTGATCTCCAGCGTGACGCGGTTCCTCAGGTGGTCCATGCCGCGGGTGGCCACCGAGAGGCCGAGGGCGAAGGCCTTGAGGATGCGCGAGTCGTGCGGGTCGGACTGGAACAGGCCCTTGACCGCCATGCGGTATTGCAGCGCCTCCGGCGGGTAGTGGCCGAGGTCCACGGCGCGCGCCGAATCGGCGATGACGTTGCCGAAGCCCTCGCGCCTGGCGGTCATGAACAGCAGCTTCTCGACCGTCTCGTAGCCGCCCCAGGAAAGATCCAGGCCGCCGGTGTCCTTCGCCGTGATGATGCCGCGCTGCCACAGCTCCATGGCCCAGGCGATGGCGCTGCCGGTGCTGGCCGAGTCCATGCCGAGGTCGTTGAGGATGTTGTTCAGGCGCAGCACATGCTCCGGCTCCTTGATGCCGATGTTCGGCCCGAATTTGCCGACGGTGACGTACTCGGGGCCGTCGCCCTTGTCGTAGCGGTCGAATTGGCCGTCGCCCTTGATGCCGTTGTAGGTCTTCTGCTTGCCGTGCTCGATGTCGGCCTGCGCCTTGTCGTAGCTGGCGTTGCCCTTCAGGCCGGTCAGGGCGTGGGCGCCCCAGCCGCCCTTGCCCTCGGGCGTCATGTCGTTGAGGTTGCGGCAATGCACCGGGCACTTGAAGCAGCCGTCCATGCCGGGGCGATAGACGTCGAAGTTGTCGGCGTCGAGCGACTCGGACCAGGTGGTCTCCTGGTTGTTCTTGGTGCCCATGGCGCCGAGCACCCGGCTCGGCTTGTAGAGGAAGGGCGTGCCGACCATCTTCAGGGCGTTCTTGATCACCGAGGTGCCGGTGATCTTCTTGCCGATGGCCTTGTTCTGCGCCTTGACGTCGGCCGGCAGCGGCGCCTCGGGCGGCCGGCCGTGCACCATGATGGCCTTCAGCTTGAGGGCGCCCATCTTGGCGCCGCCGCCGCCGCGCGCCCAGATCGACTTGATGCCGCCCATGATGCCGGCACAGCGCACCAGGTTCTCGCCGGCGCTGGTGATGCGGGCGAGCGCCATGTCCTTGCGCTCCTTGCAGTTGAAGTCGCGCTCGACGGCGGCGGCCGTGTCGAGGTTGTCCAGGCCGGCGTAGGGCGCCGCGTCGTGGAAGCTGACGTCCGCATTGGCGATGCGCAGCAGCGTCCACTGCGCCGCCTTGCCGTAGAGCACCAGGTGGTCGTAGCCGTGCCGCTTGAGGAAGGCCGGGAAGTAGTCGCCGCCGTTGGCGTCGAGGATGGCGTAGGAGTCGGGCGACTTGCTGGTGAAGTTGCCGCGCGTGGCCGAGGGCATCACGCTGGTCAGCACGCCGGAGCCGAATATCAGCGGGATCTCCGGGTCGAGGGCGTCCTTTTCCTCCTGCAGCAGGTTGTAGAGCAGCCACATGTTGGCGCCGCGGCCGCCGAGGAAGTGCGTCAGCACCTCGGCCGGCAGGTACTTGCGGCGGGTTTCCCGGGACGCCAGGTCCACGAACAGGGTGGCGCCCTGGGTGGGGTATTGGGGTGTGTCGTGGAGCCGGCCGCACAGCCGCTCGACCAGGGTTTGGATGCTCATGCCTGCCTCCTGTCACCAGATGGCGCCCAAGCTAGCACGGGCTAATTGGGCCGGATTTGATCCACGTCAATAAAGGTGGATAGCAAATTGTTTGTGATCCAATTATAATGCGTCCGTGGAGTAAGGTAAAGTCTCGTTTAATTCAGGACGGGGGAAGCCATGTCGGCATCGGCAGCGAAGGCAGAAGCAGGGTCCAGGCGGGATGCGGCGCCCCGCCCGGTGGAGGAGCTGGACAGTGTCGTGATCCGCTTCGTCGGCGATTCCGGCGACGGCATGCAATTGACCGGCAACGAGTTTTCCAAGGCCGTCGCCAAGGCCGGCCACGACTTCGCCACCCACCCCGATTATCCTTCGGAGATCCGCGCCCCGACCGGCACCCTGTTCGGCGTCTCCGGCTACCAGATCCAGTTCGCCTCGCGCCAGGTGTTCACCTCCGGCGACGCCCCGGACGTGCTGGTGGCCATGAACCCGGCGGCGCTGAAAACCAACCTCTCCGATGTCAAGCACGGCGGCATCGTCATCGCCAACAGCGGCGCCTTCAGCGACAACAACCTGGCCAAGGCCGGCTACAAGTCGAACCCCCTCGACGACGGCAGCCTGGGCGACTTCCGTGTTTACAAGATCGACATCTCCGAGCTGACGGCCCATGCCCTGAAGGAGTCGGGACTCTCCAAGAAGGAGATCGGCCGCTGCAAGAACTACTACGCCCTGGGCCTGATGCTCTCCCTCTACAGCCGCCCGCTGGAGAAGGAGGAGGAGGACGTCCGCCGCAAGTTCGCCAAGAAACCCGAGATCGCCGAGGCCAACGTGCTGGCGCTGCGGGCCGGCTATGCCTACGCCGACGCCACCGAGATGTTCCTCACCAGCTACCGGGTGCGGACGGCCGACATCCGCTCCGGCAACTACCGCAGCCTGACCGGCAACCACGCCGCGGCGCTCGGCTTCGTCGCCGCCTCGGAGCTTTCCGGGGTGCCGCTGTTCCTCGGCAGCTATCCGATCACCCCGGCCACCGACATCCTGCACGAGCTCTCGGCGCTTAAACACTATAACGTCACCACTTTCCAGGCCGAGGACGAGATCGCCGGCATCTGTTCGGCCATCGGCGCGGCCTACGGCGGGGTGCTCGGCATGACCACCACCTCCGGTCCCGGCATGGCGCTGAAGACCGAGGCGCTCGGCCTGGCCGTGATGCTCGAATTGCCGCTGGTGATCGTGAACGTCCAGCGCGGCGGCCCGTCGACCGGCCTGCCGACCAAGATCGAGCAGTCCGACCTGCTGCAGGCGGTGTATGGCCGCAATGGCGAGTGTCCGATCCCGGTGATCGCGGCGAACTCGCCGGCCGACTGCTTCGACTGCGCCATCGAGGCCTTCCGCCTCGCCGTGAAGTACATGACGCCGGTGATCCTGCTCTCCGACGGCGGCATCGGCAACGCCGCCGAGCCCTGGCGCATCCCCGATCCGGCCTCGCTGCCCAAGCTCGAGGTCAGGTTCCGCACCGACCCGGAGGGCTTTCAGGCTTATGCCCGCGACGCCAACCTCGCGCGCGCCTGGGTGCGCCCCGGCACGCCGGGCATGGAGCACCGGGTCGGCGGCCTGGAAAAGGATTTTCTCACCGGCAACATCTCGCACGACCCGGTCAACCATGAACGCATGGTCGAAGTGCGCGCTGCCAAGGTCGAGGGCATCGCCAAGGACCTCCCGCCGCTCAAGGTGGAAGGGCCGGAGCAGGGCGATCTCCTCATCGTCGGCTGGGGCAGCACCTACGGCTCGATCACCCAGGCGCGCGAGAAGGCCGCCGGGCAGGGGCGCGCCGTGGCCCATGTGCACCTGCGCCACCTCAATCCGCTGCCGAGGGAGCTCGGCGAGATCATGCAGCGCTACAAGACGGTGCTGGTGCCGGAGATGAACCTCGGCCAGCTCTCCCGCCTGCTGCGGGAGCGCTTCCTGCGCGAGGTGGCGCCCATGCACAAGGTGCAGGGCAAGCCCTTCAAGGTCTCCGAAATCTACGATCGCATCCTGGAACTGTGCTGAGGAACCCATCATGAGCAACCTGTCCACGGCCTCCCTGCTGACCAAGAAGGATTTCGAGTCGAACCAGGACGTGCGCTGGTGCCCCGGCTGCGGCGACTACGCCGTGCTGGCGCAGATCCAGAAGCTGATGCCGCAACTCGGCATCCCGCGCGAGAACTTCGCCTTCATCTCCGGCATCGGCTGCTCCAGCCGCTTTCCGTACTACATGGAAACCTATGGCATGCACAGCATCCACGGCCGCGCGCCGGCCGTCGCCAGCGGTCTCAAGCTGGCGCGGCCGGAGCTCTCGGTGTGGGTGGTGACCGGCGACGGCGACGCGCTGGCCATCGGCGGCAACCATTTCATCCACGCCATGCGCCGCAACGTCGATCTCAAGGTCATCCTGCTCAACAACCGCATCTACGGCCTGACCAAGGGCCAGTATTCGCCGACCTCGGAATTGGGCAAGAAGACCAAGACCACGCCGCACGGCAGCATCGACCGGCCCTTCAGCCCGGTGGCGGTGGCACTGGGCGCCGGCGCCACTTTCGTCGCCCGCACCGTGGACAGCGACCAGGCGCACATGGCGCAGGTGCTCAAGCGCGCCGCCGAGCACAAGGGTACGGCCTTCGTCGAGATCTTCCAGAACTGCATCGTCTTCAACGACGGCGCCTACGACGCCATCACCGACAAGAGCGTGAGAGACGAGGCCCGCCTGCTGCTCGAACACGGCAAGCCGCTGGTCTTCGGCAAGAACAAGGACAAGGGCATCCGCCTGCGCGGCCTCGAGCCGGAAGTCGTCGCCGCGGGAGAGGGCGCTGGCGACTTGGTCATCCACGACGAATCCGCCGAGCACAGCGGACTGGCTTTCTTCCTCTCGCAGTTCGACGCGCCGAAGTTTCCGGTGCCGCTCGGCGTCTTCCGCGCCGTGCGCCAGCCGACCTACGAGGAAATGAACATCCAACTGCACGCCGACGCCGAGGCGCGCAAGGGGCGCGGCACGCTGGCCGGGCTCTTCAACAGCGGCGACACCTGGACAATCGAGTGAGAGGTAGCAACAAATGGCTTTGATGATCACCGACGAATGCATCAACTGCGACGTGTGCGAGCCGGAGTGCCCGAACAACGCCATTTCGCAGGGCGATGAAACCTACGTCATCGACGCGGCGAAGTGCACGGAGTGCGTCGGCCACTACGACGAATCCCAGTGCGTCGCGGTCTGCCCGGTCGACTGCATCGTCGTCGACCCGAACCACGCCGAGAGCAAGGAACAGCTGAACGACAAGTTCCTCAGGCTGACCGCCACGCCAGCTTGATGGGATAATCGCGCGGTTCCCCCACCGCGCGAGGCATCCCATGCTGGTCCCCGCATCCGTCTCCGACTACCGCCTGTTGGCCGAGCGGCGCCTGCCGCGGGCCTTCTTCGACTACATCGACGGCGGCGCCTACAACGAGCTGACCCTTGCCGCCAACCGTGGCGACCTCGACGCGCTGAAGCTGCACCAGCGCGTCCTGCGCGGCGCCAGCAATATCGACACCTCGACCACCGTCCTCGGCGAGAAACTCGCCCAGCCGGTGATCCTCGGGCCGGTCGGGCTGGCCGGCCTCTACGCCCGCCGCGGCGAGGTGCAGGCGGCGCGCGCGGCGCAGGCCGCCGGCGTGCCGTTCTGCCTCAGCACCGTCTCCATCTGCTCCATCGAAGAAGTCGGTGCCGCCAACACGGCGCCGTTCTGGTTCCAGCTCTATGTCATCCGCGACCGCGGCTACGCCACCGAGCTGCTCGCCCGCGCCCGCGCCGCCGGCTGCTCCACGCTGGTGTTCACCGTCGACCTGCCCGTCTTCGCCACGCGCTACCGCGACGTGAGGAACGGCATGACCGGCGGCACCGGCTTGTTCGGCCGACTGGCGAAGATCTGGGACCTCGTCCGCCACACCGGCTGGCTGCTCGATGTGCCCATCGGCGGCAAGCCGCTCACCTTCGGCAACCTGGCCCAGGCCGTGCCCTCGGCGAAGAGCCTCGAGGCGATGAAGGGCTGGGTCGACGCCCAGTTCGATCCCGCGATCACCTGGCGCGACCTCGGCTGGCTGCGCGAGAACTGGAGCGGCAACATCGTCATCAAGGGCGTGCTCGACGTCGACGATGCGAAAGCCGCCGCCGACATCGGCGCCAGCGCGGTGATCGTCTCCAACCACGGCGGCCGCCAGCTCGACGGCGCGCCGTCCGCCATCTCCGTGCTGCCGCGCGTCGCGGACGCCGTCGGCGGCAAGCTGGAAGTGCTCATGGATGGCGGCATCCGCAGCGGCCAGGACGTCGCCAAGGCGCTCGCCCTCGGCGCGAAAGCCGTCATGCTCGGCCGCCCCTGGGCCTACGGTCTCGCCGCCCGTGGCGAAACCGGCGTCGCCGAAATCCTCGCCATCCTAAAGCGCGAGCTGGCGGTCACCATGACGTTGCTCGGCGTGGAGCGGGTCGAGCAGATCGGTACGGACGCGCTGAACAGGCCCTAGTTCTGGAAAAGTCAGTCTGCGTGATGCGGCAATTGTGAACAGGCCCGGTCCGGACCATAATCCGGCAGCGGCAGAGGAGGAAACGCCCGACACTTCACTGCGGGTGCGACAGCCTGGCGGGCCGCGGCCTGAGTTCAAACCATCGAAACCGCAGTTCAAAACGCCGCCATGTCGCTCGTGATCGGCAGCACAGTGCTCAAGGAGGACGCCCTGGCCATTCCGGATGCGCTCTACGGCGTACTGGTGTATGCAGGCGGTCTGGTCTATGCGCTGGCAACGCGCAGGTTCACCTCGCCGCCGCGGGAGTGATGCAGCCACATGATGCGAAGGCTTGATCAGCATCAACTGATACAAACATTGTTGCTATTCCAATAATTCTGTATCTGTTATAGTCGCTCGCTACGAAGCGGCCGCCAAAAAATACCTATCGCCGCATCCCACGACGTGATTCATCAGGGAGGACGGTAACGTGAGCAATCCATCTATATCGCGCGCCGCCGAGCTGTTTCGCCAGGCGGCGGGGCAGGGGCGCAGCACGCTCGACGCGGGCGAATTGAAGTCGCTGCTCGACGGCCTTGGCCTGGCCTTCGATGCCGCCGCGCCGGCCGGCGCAGTCGAGGTGCGCATCAGTCTGAACAGCACCCGCGAGTTCGGCATGGTCATCAGTGCCGGCCTCGGCGGCATCGAAGCCGAACTGGACGAGGGCAACTTCCGCCGCGACCGCGCCTCCGTGTATGCCGCTGCGGCGCTGACCGATGCCGAGGATTTTCTGCGGCTCTTCCAGCGCACTCTGGCGTATCAAAAGCTCGCCGCGGTCGCCCGCCGCAATGGCAAGGCGCTGCCGGATGCCGCGCTGGAAGCCTGCTTCGCGCGGCTGCTCGAGCTGGCGCGGGCCTTCGCACCGGAACGCGCCGATGCGTCATTCGTGTTGCAGGCGCTCGAACTGAATCCGATTCAAGCCGATGGCAAGCTGACGGTGCGCGGCGTGACGTGCGCGTTCTGCGCGCCGCAGCCCGGCCGCCTGCCGCGGCCGATTGCCAAGATCGACAAGCTGATCCACCCGAAGCGCATCGGCATCATCGGCGTCTCCGGCAACAGCATGAACTTCGGCCGCATCATCCTGCGCAACCTGATGGGCAGCGGCTATCCGAAGGAGCAGCTGCTGATCCTCAAGCCGGGCGAGGCCGAGATCGACGGCGTGAAATGCGTCGAAGGATTGAAGGCGCTCGACGGCAAGCTGGACATGCTCATCGTCGCCGTGGCGGCCAGCGCCGTGTACGAACTGGTCGACGAGATCATCGAATCCGACGCCGTCGAGGCGGTGATGCTGATCCCCGGAAGCCTGGGCGAGACCAAGAAGAGCCGCGAGCCGGCGGCTCAGCTTGCGGCGCGCATCAACGCCGCCCACGGCAAGCCCGGCGGCGGGCCGATCTTCCTCGGCGCCAACTGCCTCGGCGTGGTCTCGCATCCGGGCGCCTACGATTCCTGGTTCATCCCGCTCGAGCGCCTGCCGAAGCCGCAGAAGAAGCCGCTGCGCAACTCGGTGATGCTCTCGCAGAGCGGCGCCTTCATGATCACGCGACTGTCGCAGAATCCCTGGCTCGATCCGGCCTACATGCTGGCGCTGGGCAACCAGACCGACCTCACCCACGGCGACATGCTCGGCTACTTCGCCGCGCTGCCGGGCATCGAGACGCTGGGCATCTACATCGAGGGCTTCAAGGACCTCGACGGCCTGGCGTTCGCGAAAGCGGTGCGCAAGGCCGTGCTCAACGGCAAGCAGATCGTTGTCTACAAATCCGGCCGCACGGCGCCGGGGCAGGGCGGCGTGATGGGTCACACCGCTTCCATCGCCGGCGGGCTGACGCTGTTCGAATCGGTGGTGCGCCACGCCGGCGCCATCGTCGCCGAGGACTTCAACGGTTTCGACGACCTGTTCTACATCGCCGGCGCGCTGCAGGGCAAGAAGATCGGCGGCCGGCGCATCGGCGCCATCAGCGGCGCCGGCTTCGAGGCGGTCGGCATGGCCGACAACATCGAGTCGGACAGCTTCGCCCTGGAGATGGGCGCGCTGGAAGAGGCCACGGTGAAGAACGTCGAGGCAATCCTCGTCGCCAAGAAGCTCGACCAGCTGGTCGAGGTGAGGAACCCCATCGACATCAACCCGGGCGCCGACGACGAGGCGCATTTGCAGATCAGCGAGGCTTTCCTGCAGGACCCGAACATCGACGCGGTGGTGGTCGGCCTCGACCCGACCGCGCCCTCGGTGCGCGCGCTGGTGGAGAGCAAGCTGCGCCCCGGCCACGACATCGGCGACCCGAAGAGCACGGTGCACCTGATGCCGCCCATCGTCGAGCGCAACGACAAGCCGCTGATCGGCATCGTGGACGGCGGCACGCTCTACGACGCCATGGCCGCCGGCCTGATGGACCGCGGCGTCTGCATTTTCCGCAACTGCGCGCGCGGCACCAGGGCGCTGGTGCGCTACGTCGAGGCGCGGCAGAATGCCGATTACCTGAAACACCGCCGTCCCGGCGGGACCGACTTTTGACTGAGGGAATCTATATGAGCGACACGCTGAAACCCGGCCTCACCGCCACCTGCCGCATCACCGTCGACACCGCCCGCACCATCGGCTTCATGGGCGAGGAACTGCGCGTGTATTCCACGCCGAGCCTGCTCTACGACGTCGAGGTGGCCTGCCGCGAGCTGATCCTGCCGCACGTCGGCGAAGGCAAGGACTCCGTCGGCACCCGCGTCGCGTTCGACCACGTCGGCGCCACGCTGCTCGGCATGTGGGTGGAGATCACCGTCACGCTGACGGAAGTGAACGGCCCGGCCGTGACCTTCGAGTTTTCCGCGCGCGACGCGGTGGAGGAAGTGGCGCGCGGCAAGCACAACCGCTTCGTCGTCGGCCTGGAGAAGACCGCGCAGCGGCTGAAGGCGAAGTTGGCGAAGGCGGCGGGGGGCTAACCCCGTCATCCCCGCGCAAGCGGGGATCCACAGGTTTTCGCGCGCTCATGGATTCCTGCTTGCGCGGGAATGACTTTAGCGCCTGTCCACCACCCGCCGCGCCTTGCCGACCGAGCGTTCGATGCTCGCCGTCGGCACCACGCGCACGCGGGCGGTAATTCCGATGTAGGACTTGATGTGGTGCTGCAGCTCGGCGGCAGCCTGGCTGCGCGCGGATTCGTTGTCGCCTTCAGGCAGCATTTCCACCCGCAGCTCGACCTCGTCCATATGCTGCGGCCGCGTCACCTCGATGACGTAGTGCGGCGCGAGGACGGAGCTTTTCAGGATCAATTCCTCGATCTGGCTCGGGAAGACGTTCACGCCGCGGATGATCAGCATGTCGTCGGATCGGCCGGCGAACTTGTCGAGGCGCCGCATCGGCCGCGCCGTGCCGGGCAGCAGCCGGGTGAGGTCGCGCGTGCGGTAGCGGATCATCGGCAGCGCTTCCTTGGTGAGCGTGGTGAGGACCAGTTCGCCGAATGCGCCGTCGGGCAGCACCTCGCCGGTGCTGGGATCGACGATCTCCGGGTAGAAGTGGTCCTCCCAGATCGTCAGGCCGTCCTTCGTCTCGAAGCATTCCATCGCCACGCCGGGGCCGATGATCTCCGACAGGCCGTAGCATTCCATGACGTGCAGGCTCATCCTCGCCTCGATGGCAGCGCGCATCTCGCGGGTGCACGGCTCGCCGCCGGCCAGCGCCAGCCTCAAACTGGTCGAGGCCGGGTCGATGCCCTGTTCGGCGAAGCCGTCGGCCAGCGTCAGTAGGTAGGAAGGCGTGCAGGCAATGATCTTCGGGCCGAAGTCGGCAATCAGCTGCACCTGCTTCTCGGTCTGCCCGCCCGACATCGGGATGACGGTGCAGCCGAGGCGCTCGGCGCCGTAGTGGAAACCCAGCCCGCCGGTGAACAGGCCGTAGCCGTAGGTGTTGTGCAGCAGGTCGCCGGGCCGCCCGCCGGCGGCGAAGATCGAGCGCGCCATGACCCCGGCCCAGAGCGCGACGTCGGCCTGGGTGTAGCCCACCACGGTGGGTTTGCCGGTGGTGCCGCTGGAGGCGTGCAGGCGCACGATCTTCTCGCGCGGCACGGCGAACAGGCCGAAGGGATAGGCGTCGCGCAGGTCGGCCTTGGTGGTGAAGGGAAACTTCGCCAGGTCGGCGAGGCTGGCCAGGTCCTCCGGCCGCACCCCGGCGCGCTCGAACTTGCTCCGCAGCGGCGCGACGTTGTGCCAGACGCGGTCCAGGGTGGATTTCAGTCGCTGGAGCTGAAGGGCGGCGAGCTCGGATCGGCTGCTGCGCTCGATCGCGTCGAAAACTTGACTCATTTCAGTAGTTTACCCCATAAGAACGGATTTCCATCCCGTTTGATCCCCGTCAAACGCGGCGCTTGCCATGGGCCTTTAAATGATACAAAATTAGCAAATAGGAACACTAAATATGAATCACCAACCGCAGGCCGGCAGCATCGAGGAGGAGCAGATGAACAGCAATGCGGGCGCGAATCTCGCGCGAAAACGTATCACGATCGCCGGAGGGCGCAGGTGAGCGCCGCCACCGCCAAGTCGGTCAGGAAAGTTCCCCAGTACTGCTACCAGTGCGTGGCGGGCCCGGATCTGCTCACCGTCAAGGTGGTCGATGGCGTCGCCACAGAGGTCGAGCCGAACTTCGCCGCCTGCGGGGTTCATCCGGGGGCCGGCAAGTGCTGCGTCAAGGCCTACGGCATCATCCAGAAGACCTACAACCCGAACCGGGTGCTGCAGCCGATGAAGCGCAGCAACCCAAAGAAGGGCCGGCACGAGGATCCCGGCTTCGAGCCGATCGGCTGGGACGAGGCCTTCGAGATCGTCGCCAACAAGCTCAACGAGGTGCGCGCCAAGGGCCTCGTCGACGAGGTCGGCTATCCGCGGGTGGCGGCCAGCTTCGGCGGC
This sequence comes from Rhodocyclaceae bacterium, assembly GCA_016791205.1. GTDB lineage: Bacteria > Pseudomonadota > Gammaproteobacteria > Burkholderiales > Rhodocyclaceae > Desulfobacillus. The sequence continues at coordinate 12,045 of JAEUNH010000209.1, forward strand.
GGCGGCACGCCGACCTATTACATGGGCACCTTCCCGGCCTTTCTCTCGGCCTGGGGGCCGGTGGACTTCAGCTTCGGCAGCGGACAGGGCGTCAAGTGCTATCACTCCGAGCACCTCTACGGCGAGCTGTGGCACCGCGCCTTCACGGTGGCCGCCGACACCCCCAGCTGCGAATACATGTTGTCCTTCGGCGCCAATCTGGAAGCGTCCTCGGGCGTGGTCGGGGCCTGGCGCCACGGCCAGGCGCGGGCCCGCGGCCTCAAGCGCGTCCAGCTCGAGCCGCACAACTCCGTCACCGGCGCCGCCTCGGCCGAGTGGGTGCCGATCAAGCCCAAGACCGACCCGGCCTTCCTCTACGGCCTGATCCACGTCATGCTGCACGAGCAGCCGCGCACGCGCCTCGACGTCGAATTCCTCAGGGGCCACACCGGCTCGCCCTATCTGATCGGGCCCAACGGCTTTTACCTGCGCGACCCGGCGACCAGGAAACCCCTGCTCTGGGACCTCAAGCGCAACGCACCGGCGCCGTTCGATGCCGCCGATGCCGAGCCGGCGCTGGAAGGCCGTTTCACGCTCGACGCCATCGAGGTCGGCGCCGACGGCGAGGAGTGGCTGCACAGAAATGTCGAAGCCGAGACCGCCTTCAGCCGGCTGATTGCCCACATGCAGCCCTACACGCCGGAGTGGGCCGACAAGCTCTGCGACATCCGCCCCGGCACGGTGCGGCGCATTGCCAACGAATACCTCGACCACGCCCGCATCGGCGAGACCGTCGAGATCGAGGGCGTCACCCTGCCGTTCCGCCCGGTGGCCATCGCCCTGGGCAAGACCGTCACCAACGGCTGGGGCGGTTACGAATGCTGCTGGGCGCGAACGCTCATCGCCTGCCTGGTCGGCGGGCTGGAGGTGCCGGGCGGCACGCTCGGCACCACGGTGCGCCTGAACCGGCCGGCCACCTCGCGCCAGGCCAGCGTCAAGATGGGCGAGGACGGGTTCATGTTCTATCCGATGAATCCGACCGGCAAGGACTCCTGGCGCAAGGATCCGGCGGTGCGCAACGCCCACAGCACCCTGGTACCGCTCTCGGCCAACTCGCCCTGGAGCACGGCGCTGGGGCCGACCCACCTGGCCTGGATGTTCCGCAAGGAGTCGCCGAAGAACTGGCCCAAGGTGTCGGCGCCCGATGTCTGGTTCTGCTACCGCACCAACCCCTCCATCTCCTTCTGGGACACCCAGGCCATCGTCGAGCGCGTGGCGGAGTTCCCCTTCATCGTCGCCTTCGCCTACACCCGCGACGAGACCAACCACATGGCCGACGTGCTGCTGCCCGAGTGCACCGACATCGAGAGCACCCAGCTGCTGCGCGTCGGCGGCACCAAGTTCATGGAGCAGTTCTGGGACCACGAGGGCTATGTGCTGCGCCAGCCGGCCGTGGCGCCGCAGGGCCAGTCGCGGGACTTCACCGACATCGCCACCGAGCTGGCCTCGCGCACCGGTCTGCTGACCGAGTACAACGAGGCCATCAATCGCGGCGCCGCCGGGGTGGTTCTGTCCAACCACCACTGGGACTTCAAGCTCGATCCGCAGAAGAAGCACGACGCTGCCACCATCTGGGACCACGCCTGCCGCGCCGCCAGCGCCGAGCTGACCGACGGCAAGGAGACGGACGGCCTCGACTGGTACAAGGAGAAGGGCCTGCGCACGCGGCCGATCTCGCGCCTGACCTGGTATCTGTTTCCCGAGCTGAAGAAGCAGGGCATCCGTTTCGAGATGCCCTTCCAGGAGCGGCTCTTCCGCATCGGCATCGAGCTCGGCCGCCGCCTCCACGAGAACGGCATCGACTGGTGGGACACCCAGCTCACCGAGTACCAGTCGCTGCCGCCCTGCAAGGACTTCCCCGGCGTCTGGGAGAAGGACGCCGCCGCCCATGGCACGCTCGCCGATTACCCCTTCTGGCTGGTGACCTCGCGCAGCATGCAGTATGCCTGGGGCAGCAACGTCGGCATCCAGCTGATGGACGAGGTCGGCGGCAACCTGCGCGGCCACGGCGGGGTGGTCATCAACACCCAGCGGGCCCGCGAACTGGGCATAGCCGAAGGCGACCTGGTCGAGGTCCGCTCCTACCTCAAATCGACCCAGGGCCCGGCCATCCTGCGCCAGGGCATCCGCCCCGACACCCTGCTGATGATCGGCCAGTTCGACCACTGGGTGACGCCCTACGCCAAGGACATGAAGGCGCCGTCGATGAACGGCCTGGTGCCGATGAACCTGGCGCTTACCGACGCCACCGGCTCGGCCGCCGACCTGGTGCGGGTGGGCGTCAAGAAGCTGGAGGGGGTGGCCTGATGGCACGCTACATCATGACCGTCGATCTGCGCCGCTGCATCGGCTGCCAGACCTGCACGGCCTCCTGCCGCCATGCCAACGCCACGCCGCCCGGCGTGCAGTGGCGCAAGGTGCTCGACATCGAAAGCGGCGAGTTCCCCGATGTACGCCGGAGCTTCGTGCCGGTGGGCTGCATGCACTGCGCCGACCCGCCCTGCATGCACGTCTGCCCGTCGACCGCCACCTACCAGCGAGACGACGGCATCGTCGGCATCGACTACGACATCTGCATCGGCTGCGGCTACTGCGCGGTGGCCTGCCCCTACCAGGCGCGCTACATCGTGCACCGGCGCGAGTTCGCCTATGGCGACAAGCCGAACCAGCAGGAGGAGGCGCGCTTCGACCCGAAACGCATGTCGGTGGCGATGAAGTGCACCTTCTGCAGCGACCGCGTCGATTACGCCAAGGAGCATGGCCTGACGCCGGGCGTCGATCCCGAGGTGACGCCGGCCTGCGTCAATTCCTGCATCGCCGGCGTACTGGCCTTCGGCGACCGCGAGGACCCGAACAGCAACGTCTCGCAGCTGCTGGCCGAGAACCAGTTCTTCCGCATGCACGAGGAACTGGGCACCGATCCGGGCATGTACTACATCTTCGACAAGAAATGATGAAGAACCACGGGGGCGCCGTCCGCCGGGCCGCCCCAAGGACGGCGCAGCCAACAACATGGAGCGAGCACGGCTCGCGAACTTCCGTCACCCCCTTCCTCGGGAAGGGGGGCGGGGGAAAGGCATTCACATGAGCGACATCAAGATCCCCCCCGGCCGCGTCACACCCTGGCACCAGACCAACTGGGACTGGCGCGCCGCCGGCAATTTCATCGGCGGCGGCACCGGCACCGGGCTGCTGTTCTTCGCCACCCTGGCGGCCGGCAGCGTTGATAACTACCGGATCATGGCGCTGGTCGCCCTGGCCTGCATCGGCGTCGGCCTGACCTGCGTCTGGGCCGAGATCGGCAGGCCTTTCCGCGCCATCAACGTGTACTTCCACCCGCAGACCTCGTGGATGACGCGCGAGGCCATCGTCGCCGCGCCGCTGTTCCTCTGTGCGCTGGCGGCGGTGTGGTTCGGCGGCGGCCTCTTTGTCGGGACGGCGGCGCTGCTCGGCGTGCTGTTCCTCTATTGCCAGGGCCGTATCCTGCACGCCGCCAAGGGCATCCCCGCCTGGCGCGAGCCGAAGATCGTCTCCCTGATCCTGGCCACCGGCTTCGTCGAGGGCGCCGGCCTGGCGACGATGCTGGCGGCGCTGCTGCCGGGCGCCGGCCCGCGCTGGCTGGCGGCCGTGCTGCTCGGCGCGCTGATCCTGCGCCGCCTCGCCTGGACGGTGTATTTCAAGGCGCTGGAGAAAAGCGGCCTGCCCAAGAAGGCCATGGAGGTGCTGCGGCCCTTCGGCGCCAAGTTCGAGATGCTCGGCCAGCTGGCGCCGGAGATCCTGATCGTCATCGGCATTTTCTATGGCGCCGTGCTGCCGGGACTGACTTTTGTCGCCGGCCTGGTTGCGCTGGCGGCGGGCTGGTGGCTGAAATACACCATCGTCGCCCGCGCGGCCTACAATCAGGGCTATGCATTGCCCTCCCTGCCGGTGCGCGGGCAGGGCGAGGTCATGCCGGGCGTCAAGCCGGGCTGGACGAAGTAGGATCGCCCCCCGGGCCGTCCTGCGAGAAGAGGAGTCGGGGATGTATGAAATCAGAATTCACGGCCGTGGCGGCCAGGGCGCGGTGCTGGCCGGCGGCATCCTTGCCGCAGCCTTGGTGACCGAAGGCAAATACGTCGTCGCCGTGCCGTCCTTCGGCTTCGAGCGGCGCGGCGCGCCGGTGGCGAGCTTCCTGCGCATGGACACGCGCGAGATCCGCCAGATGACCAACATCTACCGGCCCGACTGCGTGCTGTGCATCGACCCGACCGTCGGCCGCGCGGTGAACGTCTTCGACGGCATCCGCGACAACGGCACCTGGATCCAGACCACCGCCAAGCCGATCCATGAGCTGCAGGTGCCTGACAAGGTCACCACCGTCGGCCTCTGCGACGCGGTGTCGATCGCCCTGGAGATCTTCAAGCGGCCGATCACCAACACCCTGATGCTCGGCGCCTTCGCCAAAACCACCGGTCTTGTCTCGCTCGACGCGCTGCGCGCAGCGGTGGAAGACTCGGACTTCCGCGACGCCGGCCTGAAGCAGAACCTGCTGGCGCTGGAGCGCGGCTACAACGAGACGACGGTGCATCGCCTGGAGAAGAGGATCGCCGCATGAAACAACAGTCCTACCCGATGTTCGATTCGTCGCAGGTCCCCGGCGACCTGTGCCCGATCGCCACCAGGATGAACCCCATGCTGCCGGGCGACTGGCGCAGCATGAAGCCGGTGGTCGACCGCGCCAAGTGCGTGAAGTGCGCCGTCTGCTGGCTCTACTGCCCGGTGCAGTGCGTGGTCGAGAAGGCCGCCTGGTTCGACTTCAACCTCGCCACCTGCAAGGGCTGCGGCATCTGCGCCAAGGAGTGCCCGCAGCGGGCGATCACGATGATCGAGGAGGCCGCCTGATGTCAGCCGTCCTCAAGCCGAAACCCAAGGCCATCGTCTGCGACGGCAACGAGGCCGCCGCCTGGGCGGTGACCCTGGCGCGCGTCGACATGGTTGCCGTTTATCCCATCACGCCGCAGTCCTCGCTGGTCGAATACCTCGCCAAGTTCGTCGCCGACGGCAAGCTGAATGCCGAGATCGTCGACGTCGAGGGCGAGCACTCGGTGCTCTCCGTGCTGCACGGCGGCGTGCTGGCCGGCGCGCGCGCCTACACCGGCACCTGCGGCCCCGGCCTGGCCTTCATGTTCGAGCCCTACCTGCGCACGCCGGGCATGCGCATGCCGATGGTGATGTCCATCGTCACCCGCGACACCCTGACGCCGCAGAGCGTCTGGGGCGGCCACCAGGACGCCATGAGCGTGCGCGAGGTCGGCTGGATCCAGATGTACTGCGAGACCGTGCAGGAGGTGCTCGACACCACCATCCTGGCCTACAAGGTCGCCGAGCACCGCGACGTCATGCTGCCGGTGAACGTCTGCCACGACGGCAACTACCTTTCCTACGGCGCCGCCCGCGTCGAGCTGCCGACGCAGGAGGAGGTCGACGCCTTCCTGCCGCCGCCGTCGACCAACTGGCACGCCGCCCTCGATCCCTCGCGGCCGATGGCCATCGACCCGCTCACCGGCGGCGCCGGCGGTCCCGGCCCGTCGCTCTTCGTGCGCTACCGCAAGGGCCAGTGCGCCGGCATGCAGAATGCCCTCGCCGCCATCGAGGCCGCGCACGAGGACTGGGCGCGCGTCGTCGGCCGCCGCCATGCGCCGCTGGTGGAAAGCTACCGCATGGACGACGCGGAAGTCGCGCTGGTCACCCTCGGCTCCATGACCGGCGCCGCCAAGGACGCGGTGGATGAAGCGCGCGAGCGCGGCCAGCGCGTCGGCCTGGTCAAGGTCAAGACCTACCGTCCCTTTCCGGTGCGGGCCATCGTCTCGGCGCTCGACGGCCTCAAGGCCGTCGGCGTCGTCGACCGCTCGGTCAGCTTCGGCTGGAACTGCGGCCCGCTCTACCAGGACGTCATCGGCGCCCTGCAGTTTGCGAGCCAGCGTCCCGCCGCCATGAGCTTCATCGGCGGGCTGGCCGGCGCCGACATCACCACCGACCACTTCGGCCGCGCCATCGAGCGCGTGAGGGCGCTGGCGCAGGATGGCCAGGTCGGCGAGACGGTCTGGCTGAACGAGAAGGACTGACCATGCAAGAAACCCAGTATTTAATCGTCGGCGCCAGCCATGCCGCGCTCTCGGCGCTGCAGGCCATCCGCATGCAGGACGCAGAAGGCAGCGTGACGGTGGTGACGCGCGACGACGCGCTGCCGTATTCGCCGACCGTGCTGCCCTACGTGGTGTCCGGCCGCTCCGCCCCCGAGCGCGTGGCGCTGAAGGACGGCGCCTGGTTCGAGCAGAACAGGGTCGGCTTCATCCGCGGCGCCGCCGTCACTTCCGTCGATGCCGCCGCGAAGCGCGCGAAGCTCTCCAGCGGCGAGGAGATCGCCTACGCCAAGCTGCTGCTCGCCACCGGCGCGGCGCCGATCCTGCCGCCGATCCCCGGCCTGAAGGACGTCAAGTTCCACGTGTTGCGCAGCCTCGACGACGCCGTGAAGCTGAACCAGGCCCTGCCGAACACCAAGCAGGCCGTGGTGCTCGGCGCCGGCCTCGTCGGCATGCACGCCGCCGAGAACCTCGCCAAGGCTGGCGCCCAGGTCACCGTCGTCGAGATGCAGCCGCGCGTGCTCGCCGGCTACTTCGACGCCGAAGCTTCCGCGATCATCGAGGCCGCCTTCGCCGCCAAGGGCATCCAGCTCATGCTCGGTGCAAAAGTCAGTCGCCTGGAGACGGCGGGCCAGGGCGCCCGCGTCACCACTGACAAAGGCGCGGCGCTCGACGCCGACCTGCTGCTGGTTGCCGCCGGCGTGGCGCCGGTCACCGACTATCTTGCCGGCTCCGGCGTGGCGGTGGAGCGCGGCGTGCTGGTCGACGACACCATGCGCGCCAGCGCCGAGGGCATCTGGGCCGCCGGCGACGTCGCCCAGGCGAAAGGCTTCTACGACGAGGCGAAGATCCTCAACGGCATCCTGCCGAGCGCCGTCGAGCAGGGCAGGATCGCCGGCATGGCCATGGCCGGCGACCCGGCGCTGAAGCCCTGGCCCGGCGGCGTGCCGCTCAACACCTACACCTTCTTCGGCCAGCAGGCGGTCTCCGTCGGCAGCCAGGATGCAGGGGAGGTGGTGCGCAAGGAAGCCGATGCGAAGCACTACCTGAAGATCGTCATGCGGGACAACCGCCTCACCGGCATCTTCGGCATCAACGTGCCCTTCGACCCGGGCGTGATGTGGGAACTCATCCTGCGCCGCATCGACCTGTCGTCGGTGCGCGAGGCCTTCATCGCCGAGCCGCAGAAGACGGCGCGAACCATCATGTCCAGGACCTGGAGGTAATCGTGGGCGCGTACAACACCATCTCCTTCAAGCCCGAGCACTGCGACGGCTGCAATGCCTGCATGACGGCCTGCGCCACGGCCAAGGCCGGCAGCGACGACGTTGTCAACTCCCGCATCCAGATCGTCGCCGACGGCGATGCGTTCGAACTGGCGATGTGCCGCCAGTGCGGCGACCCGAAGTGCGTCTCGAACTGCCCGGCGGCGGCGCTCGCCAAGGACGGCGCCGACGGCGTGATCGACTGGGACGGCTCGAAGTGCGTGAACTGCCTGCTGTGCACCGTCGGCTGCGCCTTCGGCGGCATCGTCTACAACGCCGCGGCCGGCCATGTCGTCAAGTGCGACACCTGCGACGGCGATCCAGCCTGCGTGAAAGCCTGCGACCGTGGCGCGCTGAAATACCTCACCACCGCCCACATCTACAACGAGGTCGGCGACCTGGAAGACCTCTTTGTGCCGGGCCTGGCCGGCTGCCAGGGCTGCAACACCGAGCTCATCATGCGCCACACGATGCGCCGCATCGGCCCCGACACCGTGCTCGCCACGCCGCCGGGCTGCATCCCGGGCATGGGCTCGGTCGGCTACAACGGGCTGACCGGCACCAAGGTGCCGGTGTTCCACCCGCTGCTCACCAACACCGCCTCGATGCTCACCGGCATCAAGCGCCACTACAAGCGCCAGGGCCGCGAGGTGAACGCCGTGGCGCTGGCCGGCGACGGCGGCACCGCCGACGTCGGCTTCCAGTCGCTCTCCGGCGCCGCCGAGCGCGGCGAGCAGATCCTCTTCATCTGCGTGGACAACGAGGGCTACATGAACACCGGCATGCAGCGCTCCGGCTGCACGCCCTTCGGCGCGTGGACGTCCACCACCCCGGTCGGCGAGCGCGGCAAGGGCAAGACGCAGGACGCCAAGAACCTGCCCCTGCTGATGATGATGCACAACTGCGAGTACGTCGCCACGGCCTCCACCGCCTTCATGGAAGACCTCTACGACAAGCTCGACCGCGCCATCGAGGCCTCGAAGCGCGGCTTCTCTTACCTGCACATCTATTCGCCGTGCACCACCGGCTGGCGCTTCCCCTCCGCCGAGAATATCGAGGTGGCGAGGAAGGCCGTCGAGACCAACTTCGTCATGCTCTGGGAGTTCAACCCGACGGACGGCCTGCGCCTGTCGCGCTCGCTGGACGAGCCGCGGCCGATCGACGAGTACCTCGAGGCGCTCGGCAAGTACCGCCACCTCGAGCCGGACCAGGTCGGCCACATCGAGGCGACCCTGCGCAAGAACGTCGAGCAGATCCGCGGCCTCGCCGGGGGCTAGAAATCACCCTCGCCCCCGGGACGGGGGAGAGGGTCGGGGTGAGGGGGCAGCTTGCAGGCACTCAGACCGGTCTATATACTGGTCGGCATCGAAAAGGAGCCGACCATGAAGATCGAAGTGGGGGCCTACGAGGCCAAGACGAAGCTGCCGGAATTGCTGCGCGGCGTGCAGTCCGGCAAGCGGTATACGATCACCCACCGCGGGGAAGCGATTGCCGATCTGGTTCCCGCCAAGGGAGCCGGCCGGCACGACGCGGCCCAGGCGGTCGAGGACATGAAGCGCTTCATGTCCGAGAAGCCGGTCAAGGGCGTGAACATCAAGGCGCTGATCGAGGAAGGCAGGTCGTGACCTTCGTCCTCGATAATTCGGTGGCGATGCGCTGGTATTTCGGCGACGGCAAGCCGCAGGAACTGGCCTACGCCTCGCGCGTGCTGGAGGCCATGAAGAGCGACGAGGCAGTCGTGCCCGCCATCTGGAGCCTGGAAGTCGCCAACGTGCTGGCCCGGGCCGAGGCGAAGGAGCTTGGCACGGAAGCGCGCAGCGAGGCATTTGTCGGCATGCTGCAGCGGATGGACATCGTCATCGACAGCGCCACCTCCGCCCAGGCGCTCGGCAGCACGCTGCAGCTGGCGCGCCGCTTCAAGCTTTCGGCGTACGATGCGTCGTATCTTGAACTGGCCTTGCGCGAAAGTCTGCCCCTGGCGACGCTGGACGACGATCTGACCAAGGCCGCGAAGCGCGCAGGCGTGAAGCGGTTCGATGTGAAATAGGCGGCGAGCAATCGCTTGAACTGCATTTATAACTAGAGCGGAGCCGGGTAACCGGCCCACCAACAGAGACATGGAACGATCCTTCAAGGCGGAAGTCGCCAGGCTGCGGCTGGGCGCCGGCCAGACCTTTACGGGCGAGGGCATCCTCGCCGTCACCAAGGCGCTGCTGCAGAGCGGCGTCTCCTACGTCGGCGGCTACCAGGGCGCGCCGGTGTCGCACCTCATGGACGTGCTGGCCGACGCACGCGAGCTGCTCGACGAGCTGGGCGTGCACTTCGAGTCTTGCGCCAATGAGGCCGGCGCCTGCGCCATGCTCGGCGCCTCGATCAACTATCCGCTGCGCGGCGCCGCCACCTGGAAGTCGGTGGTCGGCACCAACGTCGCCTCCGACGCGCTCTCCAACCTGTCCTCGGCGGGAGTGGTCGGCGGCACGCTGATCGTTATCGGCGAGGACTACGGCGAGGGCGCCTCGATCATCCAGGAGCGCAGCCACGCCTTCGCGCAGAAATCGCAGGTCTGGCTGCTCGACCCGCGGCCGAACCTGCCCTCCATCGTGCGCATGGTGGAGAAGGGCTTCGAACTGTCGGAGGCCAGCAATACCCCGGTGATGCTGGAGCTGCGCATCCGCGCCTGCCACGTCACGGGCAGTTTCGAGACGAAGGACAACATCGTTCCAAAATTCTCGCGCCGCAACCCGATCACGAAACCGGTGTTCAACCTCGAGCGCATCCCGCTGCCGCCGCACAACTACACGCAGGAGAAGCTCAAGATCGAGGTGCGCCTGCCCGAGGCGCTGAAGTTCATCCAGCGCGAGCAGCTCAACGAGTTCTTCGAAGGCGACCTGCGCCAGGTCGGCATCGTCCTCCAGGGCGGCCTGTACAACACCACGATCCGCGCCCTGCAGCAGCTCGGCCTTGCCGACGCCTACGGCGAATCGCGCATCCCGCTCTGCGTGCTCAACGTCACCTACCCGCTGGTGCCCGAGGAGATCACCCGCTTCTGCTCCGGCAAGCGCGCGGTGCTGGTGGTGGAGGAGGGCCAGCCCGCCCACCTCGAGGAGGCCATCAACTCCATTCTGCGCCGTGCCGACATCAACGACCCGCACGTCGTCGGCAAGGACGTGCTGCCGATGGCCGGCGAGTACACCGGCGAAGCGGTGCTGAAGGGCGTCGGCGAGTTCCTGAAGCTGATCATGCCCGACGGCGTCGACCTGAAGGCCGTCACGGCCGTGCTCGACGGCGTCGCGCAGGCCAGGAAGCGCGCCGCCGAACTTCTTGGCGCACCGGTGCCGACGCGCCCGCCCGGCTTCTGCGTCGGCTGCCCGGAGCGGCCGGTGTTCACCGCCCTCAAGCTTATCGAGCGCGAACTCGGCGGCATCCACATCAGCTCCGACATCGGCTGCCATACCTTTTCCACGCTGCAGCCCTTCAACCTCGGCAACACCGTGCTCGGCTACGGCCTGTCGCTGGCGGCGGCTTCCGCCATGGGGCCGAACTTCGGCAAGCGCATCGTCACCGTCATGGGCGACGGCGGCTTCTGGCACCAGGGCCTCGTCACCGGCGTCACCAATGCCATTTTCCGCAACGACGACGGCGTGCTGGTGATCATGCAGAACGGCTACACCTCGGCCACCGGCACGCAGAACATTCCTTCCTCGCCGGACCTCTCCGCCAGGGAAGGCAACGGCATCGCCATCGAGTCCACCCTGCGCGGCCTCGGCGTGAAATGGCTGGAGCGCGTCCCCAACTACCAGGTGTCCGACGTCGCCGACGCCCTGCGCCGCGCCATGACCACCGAGCAGAAGGGCCTCAAGGTCATCATCGCCGACGGCGAGTGCATGCTAGAGCGCACCCGGCGCGAGCGGCCCATCGCCGCGCAGAAGCTGGCGTCAGGCGAGCGCGTCGTCCGCACCCGCTTCGGCATCGACGACGACGTGTGCACCGGCGACCGCGCCTGCATCCGCCTCTCCGGTTGTCCCTCGCTGACCATCAAGGATTCGCCCGACCCGTTGCGCACGGAACCCGTCACCACCATCAACAACGGCTGCGTCGGCTGCGGCCTGTGCGGCGAGGCGGCCCACGCCGCCGCGCTGTGCCCGAGCTTCCACCGCATCGAGGTGATCCAGAACCCGAGCGGCTGGGATCGCTTCATGCAAGGCATCCGGCAAGGCGTCATCGGCCTCTTTGGAGGTGCGCGATGACCCGTCCGATCACCATCCTGGTCGCCGCTCTCGGCGGCGAAGGCGGCGGCGTGCTGGCCGACTGGCTCATCGAGGCCGCCCTGCACGAGGGCTTCCCGGCACAGAAGACCTCCATCCCCGGCGTCTCGCAGCGCACCGGCGCCACCACCTACTATGTCGAGATATTTCCCGAGAAAAATGCCCGCCCGCCGGTGATGGCCCTGGTGCCCAGCCCCGGCGGCATCGACCTGATGGCCGCCTCCGAGCTGGTCGAAGCCGGCCGCGCCATGCAGAACGCCTTCATCACGCCCGAGCGCACCACGCTGGTGGCCTCCACCCACCGCATCTACGCCACCTCGGAGAAGATGGTGCCGACCGACGGCCGCTACGACGCGCAGAAGATCATGGAAGCCGCGCCGAAGGTGGCGCAGAAGGCCGTGCTGTTAGACATGTCGCGCCTGGCGCAGGAGGCCGGCACGGTGATCAACGCCGTCCTCTTCGGCGCCATGGCCGGCAGCGGCGCGCTGCCGCTGTCGCGCGAAGCCTGCGAGGCCGCCATCCGCGGCGCCGGCAAGGGCGCCGAGGCCAGCCTGCGCGGCTTCTCGGCGGGGTACGAACATGCTTCTTCCCCTTTCCCCCACGGTACCCTCTCCCCCGACCCCTCTCCCGCCGGCGGGAGAGGGGAGCAGGCCGACCGCATCCGCCGCGAATTCCCCGGGCTCCTACATACCCTGCTCGACGAAGCCGTCGCGCGCCTCGCCGACTACCAGGATCCGGCCTATGCCGCCCTCTACCTCGACCGCATCCGCGGCGTGCTGGCGGTCGACCGCGAGGCGGGCGGCGAGCCCGGCGGCTGGCAGCTCACGCAGGAAGCGGCGCGCCTGCTCGCCCTGTGGATGAGCTACGAGGACGTCATCCGCGTCGCCGACCTGAAGACCCGCGCCAGCCGCTTCGCCCGCGTGCGCAGGGAAGCGGCGGCGAAGGACGGCCAGATCGTCGTCGTCACCGACTACCTGAAGCCGAGCGCCAGCGAGATCGCCGACATCCTCCCGCCGGCCTGGGCGGCGCGATTGCGCAAGAAAGCCGGTGCGGGCCGCGCCGTCAAGCTGCGCACGAGCAGCGTGACGGGCTTCCTTGCACTGCGCCTGACGGCGGCCCTGAAGCCGCTGCGACGGAAGAGTTCGCGCTTCGCCGAGGAGCAGGCCCTCATCGAGCGCTGGCTCGGCGCCCTCAAGCGCCTCGGATTCGCCGCGCTGGATGCCGAACTTTCGCTGGAGATCGTGCACTGCGCCCGCCTGGTGCGCGGTTACGGCGAGACCTGGCGCAAGAGCCGCGCCGCCTTCGTCAGGATCCTCGACGATCTGGTCGAGAACGAACAGGCCGTGGCCAAAGGCGCGGATGCCCTCAAGCCGGCCATCCGCAAGGCGCGCAATGCCGCGCTGGTCTACGAGGAAGCCAAGCCGGCGCCGGCCGTCAAGGGCAAGCCGGTGATCTGGATGAAGAGCGGCTAAACGCCGCCGGAAAAAAGTCGGTCTGCGTGGGACGGCGATTCGCCGCCGGCGGGCCCGACCAGCACCACTGAAGTCTCGATCTGCCGCGCCGGGATGGACCAGTAACGCCGGAGGAGCCGGTTCTTTTCCGCTTCGCCGATCAGGCGGAAGCCGTGCCGCACGTAGAAGTCGATGGCCCACCCCGCCGCGCGCCAGGTGCCGACCAGCACCGGGCGATCGGTCAGCGTAAGCAGGTGCGCAAGCAGCTTGCCGCCGACGCCGCCGCGCCGCGCCCGCGTGGCGACGTAGGCGTGGCGGATCAGCGTCACGTCCTGCACGTCCTGGATGCCCATCCCGCCGATCAGCTCGCCGTCCTCGAACCAGCCGAAGAAGCGCACCCCGGCGGCGATCTCGCCGCGCAGCTCGGCCTCGGACATGTAGGGCTCGTGCAGGCAATCCTCCGGCACATGGCCGCGATAAGCCCGCGCCGCATCGTTGATGACGGCGAACAGGGCAGGGATGTGGGATTCGGTGCAGGGCGCGATCATTTGTCCGGCAGCGTCCCCACGAACTTCAGACTCTCCTCCACCCACCGCTTCAAATCCCGGTCCTCCTCGTAACCCGGCGGATCGACGAAGACATAGCCCTTCATCGGCTTTCCCGTGAAGTCCATCGGCCG
>JAEUNH010000216.1 GCA_016791205.1 Rhodocyclaceae bacterium
GAAGCCCCGAACGCGAGAAGGTTCTCACTTCAACTCCAGTTCCGTCATACCGTAGTCGCGCATCGCCGCTTCCTTGGAGATCACGCCATTGCGGACTTCTTCGGCCAATACCTTGCGGTCGCGCTTCTTCGGGTTGCCGTAACCGCCGCCGCCGCTGGCGACCTGGTGGTACACCGTGCCCTTCGGCACGCCGGTGATGAGGTCCTTGTTCTTCGGCACCACCGTGCTGCCGTCCGGGTAGTGCAGGCGGATGAAGTTGAGGCCGGCGTCCTTGCCGCCGAAGAGGCCGAAGGCCGGCTCGAAGTCGCCGTCGCCGAAGGTGACCAGCTGGGTGTCCTCGGAGCCGATCTCGAAGATGGTCTCGACGCCGAGCCCGCCGCGCCATTCGCCGGCACCGGCCGAGTCGGCGAGCAGCTCGTGCTTCACCAGGCGGTGCGGCGTTTGCTGCTCGAACATTTCATAGTCCTGGTCGAGCACGCCGCCGGAGGCGTCGATCATGCCGATATGGTCGTAGCCGTCCATGCCCAGCATGGCGCCGGAGCCGCCCTTCAGGCCCATGAAGCCGATGTCGACATACTGCTCGTTCTTTTCCGGGTCGGTGCCGGTGGTGAGCGAGCACAGCAGGTTGTTCCAGCCGGCGGTGACGCGGTCGGGCATCACGGCGCTGAGCGCGCGCTGGATGGCGTCGGCGTTGGGCGGGCAGAGGTGGTTGCCGAAGGTGGTGGCCTTCGGATAGGCGGCGTTGAGCACCGTGCCCTCGGGGATGACGATCTCGATGGGCTGCACCATGCCCTCGTTGTGTGGGATGTCCGGGTTCACCATCTGCAGCAGGGTGAGGATGGTGGCCGAGGCACTCGAGGTGAAGGTGCCGTTCACGAAGCCGTTGGTCTGGGCGTCGGTGCGCGAATAGTCGAATTTTATTGACCGGTCCTTGACCTCGATGTCGACGCGGATGGTGAACTTGCTGCCCTCGTGGCGGCCGTCGTAGTAGATGTAGCCTTCGCCGCTGTAGTTGCCGTTGGGGATCTTGGCGATCTCGGCTTCCATCATCTTGCGGGTGGCCTCGAAGAGCGCCTGCTTGTGCGCCTCGTAGCTCTCCAGACCGTATTTGTCGAGCAGTTCCAGCAGGCGGCGCTCGCCGACGGTGCAGGCGCCCATCTCGGCCTTCATGTCGTGCTGCACGATGTCGAGGCGGATGTTGGCGAAGATCAGGTTCCAGACGTCCTTGCGCAGCTTGCCCTTCTCGACCACCTTCACCGGCGGGATGCGCAGCGCCTCCTGCCAGACCTCGACGGCGTTCGGGTTGTAGCCGCCACGCACGTTGCCGCCGATGTCGGCCTGGTGGCCCTTGACGGCAGTCCAGGCGACGAGCTTGCCGGAATGGAAGATCGGCTTGTAGACGGCGACGTCGTTGTTCTGGTTGCCGAGGCTGAAGACGTCGTTGTGGAAAATGACGTCGCCGGGGTGCAGGTCGTCGCCGAAGTAGTCCTTGATGTACTTGCACACCGGCGCCAGCGAGAAGGCGAGGATCGGCAGGTTCTCGGTCTGCTCGAGCATGTTGCCCTCGCCGTCGTAGAGGCCGGTGACGTAGTCCTTGGCCTCGCAGAGGATCGGCGAGCGGGTGGTCTGCTCCATCGAGATGCTCATCTCGTCGGTGATGGACTTGAAGGTCCGTGCGTAGACGGACAGGAGGATGGGATCGATCTTGGCGCTCATGCGGTCACCTTTTCCTTGTTGAGGCAGGATTTGACGAGGTCCTCGCGGCCCTTGCGGAAGAGGGCGAAGGAGCCGAGGGCGTCGACCACGCAGTCGAAGGCATCGCTGACGAAGATGGCGGTGGTCTCCTGCTCGATCATGGCCGGGCCCGCGATGCGGTTGCCGTGGCGCATCCGGTGGCCGTCGTAGACCGGCACCTCGCGGAACGCCTTCGTCTCCGGGATGTATACGCTGCGGCGGCCCTTGACCGCCTTCGCGGCGTCGGCGCCGGCCCAGGCCTCCTCGCGGTAGGACGGCTTGTCGGTGAAGCCGATGGCCTGCACGCGCACGTTGATGATCTCGATCGGCGCGTTCTCCTGTTCCAGCGAGTAGCCGTAGAGGCGGTTGTGCTCGTCGTGGAAGGCGCGGGCGATGGCGGCCACGTCGCGCTTGTCGATCAGTTCGCGCGGCACCAGGAAGGACACCTCGTGGTACTGCTTGATGTAGCGGCAGTCGAACTTGATGTCGTTGCGGCGGCGGTTCTCGGGGATGCGCTCCTCGGTCAGCTGGCGGGCGCCTTCCTGCGACATCTCGTCGATCATCTTGGTCAGGCGCGGCCAGTCGATGGCTTCCAGGCGGGCGACGAAGGTGCGCACGAAGTCGTGCTTCAGCTCGCTCATCAGCATGCCGAAGGCGCACAGGACGGAGGACTCGCGCGGCACGATCTGGAAGGGGATCTCCAGCTCCTCGCAGATCAGGCAGGAGTGGATCGGGCCGGCGCCGCCGGCCGGGATGAAGGGGAACTCGCGCGGGTCGAAGCCGCGCTTGATGGTCACTTCGCGCACGCCCTGCGCCATGTTGTTGCAGGCGACGCGGTACATGCCGGCGGCCGCTTCCTCGACAGAGAGGCCCATCGGCTTCGCGATGTGCGTCTCGATGGCCTTGCGCGCGGCGGCGACGTCGAGCTTCATTTTCCCGCCGGCGAAGTAGATCGGATCGAGGTAGCCGAGCACGACGTTGGCGTCGGTGGTGGCGGGCAGGGTGCCGCCCTTGCCGTAGCAGGCCGGGCCGGGGTCGGCGCCGGCGCTCTGCGGACCCATGCGCAGCAGGCCCCCCTCGTCGAGCCAGCCGATCGAGCCGCCGCCGGCGCCGATGGTGTGGATGTCGAGCATCGGCAGGGCGATCTTGTGGCGGGCGATCTCGCCGTCGTTCTTGATCATCGGGCTGCCGACGGCCACCGAGGCCTCGAAGCTGGTGCCGCCCATGTCGGTGGTGATGCACTTGTCCTGGCCGTGCGGGCGGACGTAGAAGAGGCCGGCGCCGGGACCGCCGGCGGGGCCGGAGAGCAGGGTCAGCGCCGCCTTCTCGCGCGCCAGCTGCGGCGAGATGACGCCGCCATTGGACTGCATGATCAGCAGCAGGCCGCCGAAGGCCGCGTCGTCGAGCCGCGCGACCAGCCGGTCGAGGTAGTGGCCGAGCTTGGGGCCGACGTAGGCGTTGAGCGCCGTCGTGCTGACGCGGTCGTAGAAGCGGATCGCCGGCAGCACCTCGGTGGAGACCGACAGGTACGCCTCGCGCCAGCGCTCGCGCACCAGCGCCGCAGCCGCCTGCTCGTGCGCCGGGTTGGCGACCGCGTTCATGAAGCACACGGCCACCGCCTGCACGCCCTCGGCGCGCCACGCGTCGAGCGCAGAACGGACCGCGGCGAGGTCGAGCGGCGCCAGTTCGACCCCGTCGCGGTCGATGCGCCCGGCCACGCCGATGCGGCGCGCGCGCGGCACCAGCGGCGTCA
>JAEUNH010000269.1 GCA_016791205.1 Rhodocyclaceae bacterium
CTCAACGCCGAGTTGCACGATACCGGCCTGTTCTTTCCCATCGACCCCGGCGCCGACGCCTCGCTCGGCGGGATGGCCGCCACGCGAGCCTCCGGCACCAACGCCGTGCGCTACGGCACCATGCGCGAGAACGTGCTCGGCATGACTGTGGTACTTGCCGACGGCCGCGTCATCCGCACTGGCGGGCGAGCGCGCAAATCCTCCGCCGGCTATGATCTGACCCGTCTCTTCATCGGCTCGGAGGGCACGCTGGGCATCATCACCGAGCTGACTGTCAGGCTGTACCCGGTTCCGGAAGCCATCTCGAGCGCGGTCTGCGCCTTCCCCGGCGTCGATGCCGCCGTCGATACGGTCATCCAGACCATCCAACTCGGCGTGCCGGTGGCACGCATCGAACTGCTCGATGCGCTCACCATCTCGGCCGTGAACCGCTACAGCAAGACTTCCCTCAAGGAAGCCCCCACGCTGTTCTTCGAATTCCACGGCTCCCCCTCCGGCGTCGAGGAGCAGGCCACCCTGGTGCAGGAACTCGCCGCCGGCCACGGCGGCATGAACTTCGAATGGGCCACCCGGCCCGAAGACCGTTCCCGGCTCTGGCAGGCACGACATGACGCCTACTTCGCCTGCCTGCAGCTGAAGCCCGGTGCGCGCGCCTTTCCGACCGACGTATGCGTGCCGATCTCGCGCCTGGCCGAGTGCATCCACGCCACCAACGAGGACATCGCCCTCAGCACGATCCCGATTCCGCTATTCGGCCATGTCGGCGACGGCAATTTCCACATGGTGGTGCTGATCGACCCGGCCGACCCGCTGCAGGTGGCGGAGGCGGAGCGGATCAACCACGCCGTCGTAGAGCGGGCCCTGGCCATGGAAGGCACCTGCACCGGGGAGCACGGCGTCGGCATCGGCAAGCAGAAATTCCTCGTTGCTGAACACGGCGAAGGCGCCGTCGACGTCATGCGCGCGATCAAGCGCGCCCTCGATCCAGACAACCTGCTCAACCCGGGCAAGATCCTCCCCTGACTTCCCACAGCATGTAAAATCCGCCTGCGGCTGACGCTCACGAGGCGTCCAGCCGAGCGGGGTCATACCCGAGACCCCACGCCGAAACACGATTTTTGCGTAAGGAGAATGCCCATGGCGGACACCGCCACCCCGGTTCGTCCCGAACCGGCAACCGATCTCGACACCAAGTACACCCTCACCTCCGGCCGCGTCTATCTCACCGGCACCCAGGCGCTGGCCCGCCTGCCGATGATGCAGCGCGAACGCGACTTCGCCGCCGGTCTGAACACCGCCGGCCTCATTTCCGGCTATCGCGGCTCGCCGCTGGGCGGACTCGACCTGACCCTCTGGAAAGCCCGCCAACACCTCGAAGCCCATCACATCCGGTTCCAGCCGGGCGTCAACGAAGACCTCGCCGCCACCGCCCTCTGGGGCGCCCAGCAGGTCAATCTCTTCCCCGGCGCGAAATACGACGGCGTGTTCGGCATGTGGTACGGCAAGGGGCCGGGCGTAGACCGCTGCGGCGACGTCTTCCGCCATGCCAATGCCGCCGGCACTTCGAAGTTCGGCGGTGTGCTGGCAGTGGCCGGCGACGACCATGCTGCGCGTTCCTCCACCGTGGCCCACCAGACCGAGCACCTGTTCAAGGCGGTGATGATGCCGGTGCTGGCGCCCTCCGGCGTGCAGGACTACCTGGATCTCGGCCTGCACGGCTGGGCCATGTCGCGCTATTCCGGCTGCTGGGTGGCCTTCAAGGCAGTGGCCGACACCATCGAGTCATCGGCCTCGGTCTACATCGATCCGCAGCGCGTCGACATCGCGCTGCCCGAAACCCTACTGCCCCCGGGAGGCCTCAACATCCGCTGGCCGGACGACCGCCTGGTGCAGGAGGAACGCCTGCTGCACCACAAGCTCTACGCCGCCCTCGCCTATGCCCGCGTCAACCGCCTCAACCGGATTGTCATCGACAGCCCGAATCCGCGGCTGGGCATCATCACCTGCGGCAAGTCCTACCTCGACGTGCGCCAGGCCTTCGATGACCTCGGCATCGACGATGCGCTCGCCGCCGAGATCGGCATTCGCCTCTACAAGGTCGGCATGGTGTGGCCGCTCGAATCCGAGGGCGTGCGGCATTTCGCCGAGGGGCTGGAGGAAATCCTGGTCGTCGAGGAGAAGCGCCAGCTCGTCGAATATCAGCTGAAGGAGGAACTCTACAACTGGCGCGAGGACGTGCGCCCGCGCGTCATCGGCAAGTTCGACGAGAAGGGCGAATGGGCGCAGCCGCACGGCGAGTGGCTGCTGCCGGCCTGCGGCGAGCTGACGCCGGCCATGATCGCCCGCGTCATCGCCGCGCGCATCGGCCGCTATGTCACCTCCGACCGCATCCAGGCGCGCCTGGCCTTCCTCGAAGCCAAAGAGCGGGCGCTGGAGAAATCAGTGATCCCGATCCAGCGCATCCCGCATTTCTGCGCCGGCTGCCCGCACAACACCTCGACCCGCGTGCCGGAGGGCAGCCGCGCGCTGGCCGGCATCGGCTGCCATTTCATGGCGACCTGGATGAACCGCAGCACCGCCACCTTCTCGCACATGGGCGGCGAGGGCGCCGCCTGGGTCGGCCAGGCGCCGTTCACCGAGACGCGCCACGTCTTCGCCAACCTCGGTGACGGCACCTACTTCCACTCCGGATTGTTGGCCATACGGCAGGCCGTCGCGGCGGGGCATCCGATCACCTACAAGATCCTCTACAACGACGCCGTCGCCATGACCGGCGGCCAGCCGGTGGACGGCAGCCTCAGCGTGCCGCAGATGGCGCACCAGCTCGTCGCCGAAGGCGTGAACAAGATCGTCGTGGTCACCGACGGCACGGAGCGCGCCTACACGGCGGCCGACCTGCCGCAGGGCGTGCCGCTGCGTCACCGCGACGAGCTGGACCTCGTCCAGCGCGAGCTGCGCGAGTATCCCGGCGTCTCGGCGCTGATCTACGACCAGACCTGCGCGGCGGAAAAGCGCCGGCGCAGGAAACGCGGCAAATTCCCCGATCCGGCGCGGCGCGTGTTCATCAACGAAATGGTGTGCGAGGGCTGCGGCGACTGCTCGGAGCAGTCCAACTGCGTGTCGGTGCGGCCGCTG
>JAEUNH010000221.1 GCA_016791205.1 Rhodocyclaceae bacterium
CACGTCGCCGATCTTCGAGGCGGCGCGCTCGCCGAAGAAGGCGTGGCGCAGGGCCTTCGACTCCGGCGTCTGCACCAGATGAACGAAGGCCTCGCGCTCCAGCTTCATGCCCTCGTCGAAGGGCTTGGTCACGGCGGCGGCGACGGCGTCGACGCACTTCAAAGGCGCCGGGAAGTTCTTCGCAATGGCGCCGACGGTGTTGCGGGCGAACTGGAAGAAGGCGTCGGCGTTCGGGTAGTCGATCTTCAGGTCGCGCACGCGCTTGAGCGGCCGCTTCTCCTTCACCACCTTCTCGGCGAAGGCCAGCGCGCCGGCCTGCAGGTCGCCCTCGACGAACTCGTCGAAGAGCGGCGTGCCCTTCAGCTGCTCGGAAGGCACGATGGTCCCGGAGACGATCATGTTGAGCGCCGCCTCCGGCCCGAGCAGTCGCGGCAGGCGCTGCGTGCCGCCGGCGCCGGGCAGGATGCCGAGCTTCACTTCCGGCAGGGCGATCTGCGCCCCGGCCACGGCGACGCGGTAGTGGCAGCCGAGCGCCAGTTCGAGGCCGCCGCCCATGCAGGCGCCGCCGATGGCGGCGATGACGGGCTTGCCGGACGCCTCGACGATGCGGATCACGGTATTGAGGTTCGGCTCGGCCAGCGCCTTGGGTGAATTGAACTCGCGGATGTCGGCGCCGCCGGAGAAGGCCTTGGCCGTGCCGATCAGCACGACGGCCGAAACCTTGGCGTCGGACAGGGCCTGATCGAGGCCGGCGACGATGCCGCTGCGCAGCTCGTAGCCGAGGCCGTTGACCGGCGGATTGTTCATGGAAATCAGGGCGATGGCGCCGTGGGTCGAGTAGGCTGCTTGGGTCATGGCTCAGTCCTGTGTCTTGCGATCAAAGGTGGCGCTTTCCGGCGCTTGGTTTGTCATTCCCGCGAAAGCGGGAATCCATACGTCGGCTGGATTCCCGCTTTCGCGGGAATGACGGAAACACGGCGCATGTTCGGTTGCAGTTTCGCTATGCGGAACTGTATTTCGAATTATTCGAAAGCATGGTATCGTTCGATTCGTCGTTTGTAAACAGCTCCGAAAGACCCCATGCAAATCAGAGACAAACTCTACATAGACGGCCGCTGGACGGCCGCATCCGGCAAGAAAACCATCGACGTCATCAGCGCCTCCACCGAGGAGGTGATGGGACGCATCCCCGAAGGCGATGTCACGGACGTGCAGGCCGCCGTCGCCGCCGCCCGCCGCGCCTTCGACGGCTGGGCCGCCACGCCCGTCGCTGAACGCGCCGCCTTCCTCAAGAATATCCAGGAGGGCCTCAAAGCCCGCGCCGACGACATCGCCCGCACCATCTCCGGCGAAGTCGGCATGCCGCTCAAGCTCTCAGCGATGATCCAGGCCGGTTCGCCCATCGGCACCTTCGGCATGTATTCACGCATGCTGGCCGACTTCGCCTTCGAGGAGAAGGTCGGCCACTCGCTGGTCGTGCGCGAGCCGATCGGCGTCGTCGCCGCCATCACGCCGTGGAACTATCCCCTGCACCAGATCGCCGCGAAAGTCGCGCCGGCGCTCGCCGCCGGCTGCACGGTGGTGCTGAAGCCCTCCGAAGTCGCCCCGCTCAACGCCTTCATCCTCGCCGACGTGATCGATTCGGTCGGCCTGCCGGCGGGCGTCTTCAACCTCGTCACCGGCTATGGCCCGGTGGTCGGCGAGGCGCTGGTCACCCACCCCGAGGTGGACATGGTCTCCTTCACCGGCTCGACGCGCGCCGGCAAGCGCGTCTCGGAACTCGCCTCGCAGACCGTCAAGCGCGTGGCGCTCGAACTGGGCGGCAAGTCCGCTGCGGTGATCCTCGACGACGCCGACTTCGCCGCCGCCGTGCGCGGCACGGTGAACGCCTGCTTCCTCAACTCCGGCCAGACCTGCACGGCGCACACGCGCATGCTGGTGCCCGAGTCGCGCTACGCCGAAGTGGCGAAGCTCGCCGCCGAAGCCGCCGCCAAGTTCACCGTCGGCGATCCCTTCGCCGAGACGAGCAAGCTGGGGCCGCTGATCTCCGCCGCCCAGCGCGACCGCGTGCAG
>JAEUNH010000035.1 GCA_016791205.1 Rhodocyclaceae bacterium
TCTTGGCACGCACTCGAATCCAAAGTGCAGAACCGGCTATCTCGCGCGCCTCGTCAATGCCAAGCCCCGACTGCATTCCGCTCAATCGCCCGGCCACCAGATCCTGCGCCTTGCCGAACGCCTCCGGCCAGTCCGACCGGACCAGCAGGCCGAGCCTATCCGCGCTCTTCAGTTCAGCCGCCGCCGTGGAGCCGGGGTGGACCTGTCGCGCCATCATCACGTCGTCGCATAAATCCACCTGCCCGGCGAGAACGGTCAACATGCCGTCGAGCAGCTCGAACAGGTAGTAGCCCAGCGCATCGTCCGGCAGGGCAAGGTCGTCGATATCGCCGAGCACGCGCTGGACAACCGCCGTGCGCCGCAAGCAGTAAGTTAGCGCTGTGCCGTCCATAGCCTGTGCCAGCAACCGGTCCTTAGCCAAGGCTTGCCGGTATGGCCGCTGCAGATAGTCCCCCAGCCCGCACACCGCGCCGCCCTCTGCCACTGCGAAGGTCACGGCGCGTGCCGTCACGGCTGCACATTCCGGCGAGCGTTCCAGTCGAGCGGCAGCCGTGCGCAGGATGCTCGGGCTGACTAGATCGTCGTCGCCAACCCAGATTGCCGCCCCTGTCTCCACCTTGTCGAACTCCAGGCGCAGGCGGCCCATCGGCGTAGAGCCTGCCTCATAAGCCGTACGGCGAATATCGAGCTTCACGCCAAAACGCGCGCACACCGAGGCAACCTCCGCCGCTTCGGCCGGTGCACTGGCTTCGCCGAGGAAAACCGGCGCTTCAAGGCTTTCGTTTACGAAATAGCCAAACAATCGCTCGAGGTAGCGTGGGCGGTTTCGGCTGATGACAACGACTGAATAGTCCATTCCCTGTCGCTGCGCACTAAAGCGTGTAAGTACCGACGCGGAATTGCCCAAGGTTTTCCCGTATCCATTCGATGGTGCCGCGCAGGCCCTCGTCGAGGGAAATCCTCGGCTGCCATCCGGTCAGGGCCGTCATCAGGCGGTTGTCGGCGAGCAGCCTCTCCACCTCGCTGCCGGCCGGCCGCACGCGTTGTTCGTCGCACTCGATCGCAACGTCCGCACTTGCCAGTTGCGCGATCCGGTGCGCCAGGTCGCCGATGCTGATCTCCCTGCCGTTGCCGAGGTTGAGCACCGTCCCGACCGCCTGCTGACTTGCTGCCGCCGCGAGGAACCCCTCTACGGTGTCGGACACATGGCTGAGGTCGCGCGTCGGCTCGAGGTTGCCGAGGCGGATCGTCCGCTGCCCGGCCAGGCACTGCGTGACGATGGTCGGGATGACAGCGCGGGCCGACTGGCGCGGGCCGTAGGTATTGAAGGGCCGCACGGTCACCACCGGCAGGCCGAACGAGAGATGGAAGGCCTCGGCCATCTTGTCCGCGCCAATCTTGCTGGCCGAATAGGGCGACTGGCCCTGTAGCGGATGCTTCTCGTCGATCGGCACGTAGCGGGCGGTGCCGTAGACCTCGCTGGTGGAAGTGTGCACGATCCGCTCGACGCCGACGTCGCGCGCCGTCTGCAGCACATTGAGTGTGCCGACCACGTTCGTCTGCACGTAGGAGTCAGGTGCGTGGTAGGAATACGGAATGGCGATCAGGGCGGCAAGGTGGAAGACGTGGTCGACGTCGCGCATCGCCTCACGCACGGAGTCACGGTCGCGGATGTCGCCGAGAACCACTTGCATGTCGCCCTTGCGCGGCGAGCTGTCAAGCCAGCCCCAGTTGCCGTTCGAGGTGTAGCGCACCATGGCACGCGTGTGGGCCCCGAGCTCGGCCAGCCGCTCGGCGAGATGGCTGCCAATAAAGCCGCCGGCTCCGGTAACAAGAACGCGTTTTCCTGTCCAGTTCATTTTGAGAGTGTCCCGTTCTTCACGTCGGCTTGCGCCTGGATGTAGTCCTGGTGCTGGCCGATGTCGCGCCAATATTCCCAGATGGGGAAGCTGACGACCGTCATGCCCCGCTCCATCGCTTCCCGGATCAGGTCCGTCATGTCGAAATGGATGCCCTTGGGAATGAGCCTATGCACTTCCGGCTCGAGCAGATAAATGCCGGCATTGACAAAGAACTTGTGCACCGGTTTCTCGACCAAACGGCTGACATGAACCCCCTCCAACTCGACCACGCCGTAGGGTACCTGTACCTCGTACTGTCTCACGGCGATCGTCAGCGCCGCACGGTGTTCCCGATGGAACGACTGCATGACGCGAAAATCCATCTCGGTGAGGATGTCGCCGTTCACGACCAGCAGGGTCGACTCGGGCTCCGGCATCAGCGCCAGCCCGCCTGCGGTGCCGAGCTGGCGATCCTCGGCTATGTAGCTCATGTTGACGCCGAAGCCCTGCCCGTCGCCGAAATGCTCGGAAATCTTCTCGGCGCGGAAATGCGTCGTCACGCTGACTTGATGAATGCCCGTCTCGGAGAGCTGGCGGATGATCCGCTCCATGAGGGGGCGGTCGCCGACCGGCAGCATCGGTTTGGGCATGTCTTCCGTCAGAGGATGCAGGCGCGTCCCGCGCCCGCCCGCCATGACCACCGCATGGAGGGCGATCTCGTCTTCCTGCAGGAGATCCTCCAGGCAGACCAGTTTCTCGACCTGATCCTCGGCGTTGACGAGGGGAACATGACTCACCCCGGTCTCCCGCAGCAGCGCCATCAACTGCTCGTGATTGGCGCCCATGGGTGCCGTGATCGGCTTCGGCCGCTCACCTTTTGCGCTGAGAAGGTCGCTTGCTGGAGTATCCAGGTCGGTGCGCGCCAGGAAGGCACGCCTTATGTCGCCGTCAGTGATCACGCCAAGCAGGCGCCGCGACTCATCCACCACCAGCACGATGCCGCGTCGCGTCGCGTTGCTGCGAATGAGCACATCGCGCAGCCTTGTGTCGCGGTAGACGAAAAGCTCAGATACGTGCTTCATCATGTATGCCTTGCACGGCCTTCGTCGCAGGCCGCGTCGTTGGCCGAATGGTTGAAATCTTGTCCTCTCCCCAGGCCCGACGATAGCGGTCGGCGGCCTGCGCGAGCACGGCCTCCCTGGGCTGTCCCGCAGAGAAGCCTTCCATCATCCACTTCAGGAACGTACCCATGCGCTCCGCCGCCCGGCCGTCGCGGAACGGATCAATCTCGTCGAGGATCGGGGACCAGTCGGCAAAGCCCGGGACTGCACCAGGACTGGTGCTGTTTTCCTGCCAAGTATGCCACAAGGCTTCCCAGTCATCGAAGACCACGCTCCCCAATCCGAGTGCGTAAAGAGGGCTCATTTTCCATCCGTCGTCGTCGAGCAGGACAGTCGGCACGCCGGCCAAGGCGGCCTCGACAGCCGCAGTTCCCGAGGCAACCGATCCGTGGATGGCCAGATCGGCCGAGAGGGCGGCCTGAGAGGGCGGCGCGGATCCCTGCAGGACGCCTTCCTGGTATACATGGCAGCGCCCGGTATCGATGGCGCGCCTGAGCAGCTCACCGACCGGGCCCAGGCGCTGGCCCAGAGTGGATGGCACTTTCGGTTTCAGCACGAGGCCGAAATCCCGCTCGCGGAGCAGCTTATCGAGGAGAAAGGCGTAATGCTCCTGCAGACGCCGGGCATCGATGCCCCAGCGCGCATCTGGGAACGAGCCCTCGTCGAAATAAGCGGCAATCCGGCGGGCGCCATTCTGCTGCAGCGTCGTGCGCACCTGCAGGGCCGCTTCGCGCACGAGCGGAAACCGGTGGTCGCCCAGGTAGCCGGTCGTCACATAACAGTCGATGGAGGATCCGGCCGCGGCCTCCACATCTGCGCCATTGCAGGAAAAACCGAAATAGACATCGGCGAGCAGCGCCGTTTGCACGGTGGGGTTGCCCTCGTAGGAACGCTGGTACACGGCAAGCGCGCCACCCAGCTCTCTCAGCGCCTCGCCGATGGCGCAGTGATCGCCGTTGTACTTGAACCATGTTGTGAAGACCTTGACGTTCTGTCTCTCGAACAGGCGTTTCCAGTAGTTTTTCTGGCTGCGGAACGTCAGCCGCTGGCCGTCCAGCCAAGACGCTTCGAGCGGGCGCATGGCGCCGGCAAGGATTTTCACCGCTCCCCCAAGGTTCGACATAATTGCCGTATCCGCATGCACCTCTGCATTGCCGCATGCGGCGTCATGGCGCAATGCCAGGCCGCGCATCCCATGGTGCGACAGTGCCGCCATTTTTTCCGCGTCGAGCGGATCCTTGGGAATATTAAACAAGGCCAGCAGCCGGTCACTCGGAAAATCCGACTGCTGCCAGAAAAAGAAATCGGAATATCGATGCGGCTGGTCCAGATTGAAGTGCCCGTAGTACTGCAGGGCAAGGCAGGGTGTCGCCGTCTCCTGGCGACTGACTTTTGTCGGCGTGAAGAAGAGTCGCCGCACCTTCTCCCTGGCGAGGAGCAGATCCCGCCCCATCATGCGCAGCAGAGTATCCTTCGGCCGGAAACCGCGGCCGACGGCAACTACCATGGCTCTGCCATAAACGCCGGCATATTCGCTGATCGCTGCAATCCAGGGACAGCGCCTGAGAAAAAGCGTAATCCCGTCATCCGCGACACCATCCCTGCGCGCCTTCCACAGGCTAACCTGCACCAGGTACATCGCCCGCCACAGTCCGCTGCCCGCGAAGAGGGTGATGCCCGGCAGCGCCTGCTTCGTGACGTAGGCCTTCTGTCCGTCGGATGTGTTCGCATCCTCCAGAAACGCCCTGAATGCCGGCTGCCGCACAACGCAATCGAGGGCTTCACGCATGTCTCGGTAGTAGAGGCGCTGCCAGACGAGAATCCGCTCCTCGTCGAATATCTCCGCCGCGTCGAACGCCAGGCGTTCGAGCTGCAGGCCGTGGCCAGCAGCCATCCTCCCAGCCAACGCCAGCGCGGCCGGCGGGCCGTCGATGAAGAAGATTTTCGCTGCGGTGCCGGGCTGCCGCCGCAGCGCCTCGCGAACGCCCGGCCAGATACTCGATAGCCAGGTGCCGATCTCGAGCGATTCGACGAAGAAATACAGCATGGCCGGTCACGCCCTCAAAGGCAGGTCGACGAACTTCTTGCGCAGGAGGCGATCGTCGAGGGGAGTGTCGCGCAGGGTCGCCGCGATGCGCCCGCTCGCATTGCCGTCGCCATAGGGATTGCGCAGGCCGCGCAGGCCGGCGCGAAACGCGCTGTCGGTAGCGCGCCGGATGCCCGCCTGGACTTCCTCAGCCGCATAGCCGACGTCGATCACATTGGCCGCCTTGATGGCGCCGTCCTGGCGGCTGCCGATGTTCACTACCGGCAGCTCGAACGAGGGCGCCTCCCCGATACCGCTGGAGGAATTGCCGACCATGGCGACTGCATGGGCCATCAAGTCGGCGTACAGCCGAGAACCGGCATTGCGCAGCAGTCGTACTCCGCGCGGATAACGGGCCGCAAATGCCTCCAGCGACGCGGCGATGCGCACACTGCCGGCATCGGCATTCGGATAGGTGGCGACGACGGCCAGGCCGGATTGCTCCAGCGCCTGCAGCAGCGCGGCGACCTGGCTGTCCTGTTCGCCCGGCTCGAGCGTAACGGGGTGGAAGGTGACGAGCAGAAAGGGCTGCGCCGGATCGAGTCCCACGTCCTTGCAGAGCGCCTCGCGCGATGGGCGCTGCCGGCCGTGGATGCGATCCAGCCCGGGCGAGCCGTAGTTGAACACCCGCCAAGGCTCCTCGCCCATCTGCAGGACGCGCTCGGCATACGCCTGACAGGAGACGAAGTGCAGATGGCTCATCTTGGTCAGCGCATGGCGCACCCGCTCGTCGATGGCCCCTTCCGTGACCTTGCCGCCGTAGAGGTGTGCCTGCGGAATGTTGAAGGGCAGTGCAGCCAGCGCCGGCGCCAGCATTTCGGTGCGATCGCCGAGCAGCACGAGCAGGTCGGGACGGCGTGCGCCGAAGGCCTGTGCGAAGGCCTTCACGCCCTGTCCGAGCGACTGGGCGACGCCCGCGGCATCGTCGCTTTCCGGATGCATCGCCAGGCCCGGTTCGTAGGCATAGCCGGCCGTCTCGATTTCACGCACGGTCGGGCCGAAGCGCGGGTCGAAATGCGCGCCCGACACCAGCAGCCGAAGTTCGAGCGCCGGGTCGGCCGCGATGCGCTCGAGCAGGGGCTGGTACAGGCCGAAGTCGGAGCGAGCGACCGTGGCGACGGCGATGCAGCGCCTCGCCTTCAAGTCGCCTCCCGCACCTGCACGACGCGGGCCGGATTGCCCGCCGCCACCGCAAAATCCTGTATGTCGGACATGACGTTGGCGCCGGAGGCGATCACCGCGTTCGTACCGATTTTGTGGCGCGGCCCGATGACAGCACCCCAGCCGATCAGTGTCGCCTCGCCGATGCTGACTTCACCGCTGATCGCCGCGCGCCCGCCAATCAGGCAATCGCTGCCGATCACGCTGTCGTGGGCGATGGTGGCCGCCTGGCCGACGAAGGCGTTGTCCCCGATGACCGGGTTGTCCGCCAGCACGGCGCCCGGCAATACGATCACGCCGCGACCGACCTGCACCTCCGGCGCGAGGAAAGCGTGCGGATGGATCGCGTTCGCAAGTTCGAACCCCAGCTCCTGCAACAACAGGGCCAGGCGCCTGCGCAACCTGGGCTCGCCGGCGGCAACGACGGCATGGCTCACGCCCCGGCGCCTCAGGTCCGGCAACAAGTCGTCGGAACCGAGGATGGGCGCACCGCAGAGAAGTTGGCCATGCCGGGCCGGATCCGCATCGGTGAACCCGCTCAGTTCGACGCCGGCGTCGGCCTTGAGGATGCCGCCCACCATGCGTGCCAGCGCACCGCTGCCCAGCACCACGATCCTTGCCCTACTCACCGGCGAACCCTCCCACGCACTCCCAGGTGATGGGATCGCCGGCGGCGATGGGCCTGGCCGCGACGCGGCCGACGACGAGATCGAGGAAATCCTCGCCCAGACCGGAGCCCGGCCGCTTGAAGGCGACCATGTCGGCCTGCAGGCGCTCGCCGGCGGCGATGTCGCGCTCGGCGACGAGGCTGCGGCGCATCAACTGCATGTTGCGACTCTCCAGTTCGGTCGGCCGCTTGCGCGGGTCGCCGAGCGCCTGCTCCACGCTGCGGATGCCGTCGACCATGCGGCGCAACTCCTGCGGTTCCAGCGATGCCTTGTGGTCGGGGCCGGGCAGGGTCCGGTCGAGGGTGAAGTGCTTTTCGACGATGCTGGCGCCGAGCGCGACGGCGGCAATCGGGATGTCGATGCCTTCGGAATGATCGGAGAAGCCGACCGGTAGCCCGAACGCCGTCCGCAGGGTCAGCATGGCGCGCAAGTTGATCTGGTCGGGTGGGGCGGGATAGGCCGTCGTGCAATGGAGCAGGGCTACTGGCGGATCACCGTGCTCCGCCAGGATGTCGAGCGCCTTCTCGACCTCGCCAAGCTTGCTGCCGCCCGTGGACAGAATGACCGGCAGTCCCTGCCCCGCCGCCTTGCGCAAGAGGGAGTAGTAGACCACGGCGGCGGAATCGATCTTGAGCGCCGGCACGCCAAGCTCAACGAGGAAATCGATGTCTTCGCGGTGCCCCTTCGACATGAAGATGATGCCGCGGCGGCGCGCATGGTCGGCGATGGAGCGAAAGTCGTCGTCGGACAGTTCCAGTCGCTTGAGCATCTCAAGCATGGTCTGGCTGTCGCTGTCGCCGGTCTTCTGATAGTCGGCCTTCGCGGCACGGCGGGAAACCACGCGCTCGGCCTTGAAGGTCTGGAACTTGACCACGTCGGCGCCGGCCTCGGCCGCCGCATCCACCAGACGCAGCGCCATCTCCAGGCTGCCGTTGTGGTTCACGCCGGCTTCGGCGATGACCAGGCACAGCTGCTCCGGGCCTACTTCCCGCTCGCCGATTCTCAAGGTGCGCATCACCTCACGCCACCCGATGGCGCAGCACCCACTCGCCATCCTGCTTGGTCCAGATGTTCGGCCGACGCCAGCTGTCCGCGACCTGATGGAAATGCTCCTCGGAAATCCCCAGGAAGTCGAGGAAGTCCCGATAATATTTCTGCGGAAACTCGCCGTCGTAGCGGTTGACCAGGGCCACGGCCTCCTCACGGGTGATGTGGCCGTCTCTCACTTCATGGGAGGCATCCTGGGTCGCGCGCCCAAAACCGAACTTGATGAAGCCCATCCAGTAGTGCATGCCGTCCAGTCTGTCGTCCAGGCTGGCGTATTTTGAATAGGTGCCCTCGGAACGCTCCGGGTTCGGCTTGAGGCCGGTGTGTTCGGCAGCGTAATAGTAGTTTTCCTGGGGAACCCACTTGTGGTAATAAGAGTAGTAGTACTTGCGGATGCCGGCGCGCTTGATCTCTTCCATCGGCGGCGCGCCGTAGAAGAGCAGGTCCGAACCGCGCACGTCTGCTCCGGCAAAGTAGTCCTTGTTGGACTTGCCGTAGGCCACCAACTCATCCAGCGAACAGCCTTTCAGCAGGCGCGTATTCCAGTCTTCCGGAGCCATGTAGGGCTTGTCCGCAAGCTGCGGATCGCCGGCATACTCTACCGCGCCGTTCTCGCCGTAGAACACAAGCGGGATGCCGAATTTCTGGGCGATCCAGATCGGGTAGTGCACCTGGCCAAGCACGAACACGTGGAAAGCGTCGCCGAGTTCCTCGAAGCAGAGTCTGGCCATCTTGCGTTGCAAATCTCCGTTGGGCGCACAGAAGAGATTCGTGAAGCCGGAGTCTACGAATCCCTGCCAGTTTGTCCTGCCGATGTCCGTGTACAGCATCGGCGTCCAGGTCACCGTCAGCGGGTTCATGCCCCACTTGTGCTTGAGCTCGTGAGCGACAAAGCCCGAGTCCTTGCCGCCGCTGGCCGGTACCAACACATCCCAGTAGCCGTCGTTGCGGCGATGCTTGTCGAGAAGCTGCTCGAGCTCGAGCTCGCGCTGCTTCCAATCCACTTGCTCCTTGTAATCCGCGTTGCGGCAAGCGCTGCAAACGCCCTCCTCGTCGAATACGATGCGGGGCCGCTGGTTCGATATGACGCACTTCTTGCAGAATTTCACCTCTTCTGGAAGCGTCAGGAACTGCCTGTCGAGATTGCCACGTTGGAATTCGGCCATGATGAGTTTTCCGTCAATGCTGATGAACGTCTAAAAAGTTTCCCAAAATCCTAAGTCCAGGTCCGCTGCTCTTTTCCGGATGCGCCTGGCAACCGACCAGCGCACCGCGTGCGATGACCGAGCAGAAGCGCGCATCGCCATACGTCGTGCAGGCCAGAACGTCGCCGTCGTTCCGCGGCTGGACATAGTATGAATGCACGAAATACAGCGCATCGCCGGGATGCAGGCCGTCCAGAACCGTGCCCGACCATTCACGCTTATCCGGTTCCAGGCCGCTCCAGCCGACATGGGGCACCTTGATCCCGCGCTTCCTTTCCTCTTGCAGCCTGACCACCCGTCCCGGTATCAGACCCAAGCCGGCATGCAGGTCGCCCTCTGTGCTTTCCTCCATGAACAACTGCATGCCTAGACAGATGCCGAGCAGCGGACGGCCGGAAGCCGCATACTGCTTAAGGGGTGCGACAAAATCGAGCCGCTTAAGATTCGCCATTGCGACGCCGAATGCACCCACGCCGGGAAGGATGACGCGCTCTGCGTCGAGCAACAGGGCAGGATCGCCGGAAATCACCGGCTCGGCCCCCAGGAAACGCACGGCCCTCGCCACGCTGCCCAGATTGCCCAGTCCGTAATCGACGATCAGTACCGGCTTCATGCCGCATCTCGCTCTGTGCGGCGCACTTCGATACCCCAGTCTGCGAGGTTTTGCTTGAGTTCAGCCAGGCGGACCGGCTGAATGCCACGGCGGTTGTGCGCGGAGCGGCTGGACACGGGGATTTTTCTCTTGAGGAAATCGGTGTTGCCTTCCTCGGCATAGGCAACATTCTCCATGGCCTCAAGACAGCCATAATGGAGAATCGAGGCAATGCAAACTGCATCGGCCTTGCCAATGAGCACAACATCCCTCACATGCTCTGCGCAGCCTGCGCCACCCGAGGCAATGACAGGCACGCCGACCCGCTCGGAAATCAATCGCGTCAATTCAAGGTCGAAACCGCGACCAGTCCCTTCATTGTCAACAGAAGTCGCCAGGATCTCACCAGCCCCAAGGCCAGCCGCTTCCTCCGCCCACTCAATGGCATCCTTGCCAGTGCGCTCGCGCCCGCCGTCGGTGAGACACTCGTAGCGGCCGTCTGGAAGGCGGCGCGCCTCTATCGACAGCACGATGCACTGCGATCCGAAATGCTCGGCGCCCTCGGCAACGAGGCGCGGATTGGCGATGGCGGCGGTGTTCATGGCCACCTTGTCGGCGCCGGCGCGCAGCACGCCGCGGATGTCCTGCACCGAGCGGATGCCCCCGCTCACCGTGAGCGGCACGAACATGCGTTCCGCCGTGCGGTGCACGATCTCATCGAGGGTGTTGCGCCCGTAGAGCGAGGCAACGGTGTCCATGAACAGCAGTTCGTCCGCCCCTTCGTCATAGTAATGCGGGGCGAACAGCTCCGGTCGCCCGACGACGCGCATACCTTCGAGGTTCACGCCCTTCACGACATTCGGGCCCTTGATATCGAGCCTTGGGATAATCCTGATCATCCCGTCGTCCCCATCCGGCGCGCAACCATCCCGATCAGTTCGCCGACATTTCTCACAGCATTCGCCTCGCGCGGATCGTGCCTGAAGGAAAAGCCGTCCTCCAGCGCCAGCACGAGGCGAATCTGCCCGAGCGAGTCCCAGGCGCGCAACTTGTGCGGCCCCAGTTCGTCGGTCACCTTGTCGACGGGAAGGCTGAACACCTCGGCGACGATCTCGCGCACGCGCTGCGCCAGTTCCTTCCCGGACAGGTGCGAACTGGCCGGCGCCGGTGCGGCGGCGCCTTCAGCCGCGATTTCCAACGCCATCGCTGCGGCGAACGCCCTGCGATTGATCTTGCCGGGGCCGGTGCGCGGCAGCTTGTCGAGAAAGTGGAACGAGGTCGGCACCTTGAAGGTGGGCAACTTCTCCTGGGCGAAATGCAGCAGCTCTGTGCCGGCAAGTGTCGCGCCGGTGTTTCGCACGACGCAGGCCACGGCGTCCTCGCCCAGCATCTCATGCGCCAGCCCGACCACCACGACATCCTTCACCGCCGGGTGCTGCATCAATGCCTTCTCGACCTCCACCGGCGAAATCTTGTGGCCGCCGCGGTTGATGATGTCGCTCTTACGCCCAGTCAGGTAGACGAAGCCGTCGGCATCCAGGTGGCCGAGGTCGTTGGTGTGGAACCAGCCGTCCTGCATCGGCGACGCCGGACGCCCGTCGGGGCCGAGGTAGCCGAGCATGACGTTGTCGCCGCGCACCACCACCTCGCCCTCCTGCCCCGGCGGCAGGAAGCGGCCGGTCTCGTCCATGATGCGCACTTCGTTGACGGCCAGCGGTTTGCCCACGGACTCGACCTTGCGGCGCGCCGGATCGGTCTCGTTCAGCGTGATGCCGCAGGTCAGCTCGGTCAGCCCGAAGCCCTGCACGACAGGAATGCCGAAGCGTGCCTCGAAGCGCTCCAGCAGCTTGGGCGAAAGCGGCGCGGACGCCGTGCCGATGTACTTCAGCGAGCGGCGCACCTGAGCGTCGGGGCCGTCTTCCTGGTCGGCGAGCACGGCCAGGACGCTCGGCACCACCTGGACGAAATTCACCGCATGGCGGGAGAGCAGCGGCCAGAAACGCTCCTGCTCGAAAGTCTCGCAGAGCACCACGGATCCGCCCTGGCAGAAAGGCATGAGGAAGTTGCGGTAAAGCGCCGAGACGTGGAACAGGGGCAGCACGCACAGATGACGATCCGAGTCAGCCAGTCCATAGGCCGGGAACATCGCCTCGAGCTCGGCCTGCATGTTGCGGTGGGAAGTGCAGATGCGCTTCGGCCGGCCGGTCGAGCCGGAGGAGCACATGATGTAGGCGGGATCGTCCGCGGCAATCCCGGCCGTCGCGGCGAACGGCTCGCGCCCGGCGCTGCCGGCGAGGTCATCGGCCACGGTCACCGGCTGCAGACGTCCGCCCTCCGGCAGCCGCCCCTCGACGGAGACGCCGGCATCGACGAACACGATCCTCACCGGCAGGCCTTCGATGGCGCCTTCCAGCTCGCTCGCGCTGAAATCCGGCCCCATGAGCAGGAGGCGCACACCCGACGCCAGCGAGGCCAGGAACAGCGCCATGTTCTCGGGTGAATTCTTCAGTGCCATGACGGCATGGTCGCCGGCCGATAGCCCGGACTCCGCCAGCAGGCCGGCGGCGCGGCGCACCAGTTCGCCGAATTCGGCATAGCTGTAGCGGCGGTCGCCGTCAGGCAGGATCAGGTAAGTCCTGTCGGCGAAATGCGCCAGACGATCGCGCGCCGCCTCGGCCATGTTGGGAAACCCGATCACCATGCCGTCCAGCCTCCATCCACCACCAGGTTCTGCCCCGTGACATAGGCCGACAGGTCGCTCGCCAGATAGGCCACCGCGCCCTTCATGTCTTCCTCGGTGCCCATGCGCTTGAGCGGCGTGCGCGCGGCATAGTTCCTGCGGAAGGCCTCGGGCTGCCCGCGCTCGATGCCGCCGGGCGAGATGGCGTTGACGCGGACGGCCGGGGCAAGCAGGGTTGAGAAATGCCGCATGAGCTGCAGCAGCCCGCCCTTCGACGCGCTGTAGGCCAGCACGCGGTCGGCATTCATGCCGGTGCCTTCGTATACCGCAGCATCCGAACCGACCAGGCCGTATATCGAAGAAACGAAAATCACCGAGCCGCGCCCGGAAGCGGCCAGCGCCTGGCGCGCCTCCTGCGTGAGAATGAAAGCGGACGTCAGGTTCACCCGCATGCCGGCATCCCAGGCCGCCACCGTCTGCTCGGCGAATGGCGCCGACCAGCCGGGCGTCTTCGTCGTGCCGACGAAGGCGGCGGAATGGACCAGGATGTCGAGGCCGCCCAGGGCGGCGATGGCCTGCCGCGCAGCTTCGCGGGTGGCCGCCTCATCGGAGAGATCGCAGGCGATCGGCAGCGCCATGCCGGGCCAGCGCACATTGAACCCCTCGGCGCAACGCGCCGCGGCAGCGGCATTTGAGTCGAGCAATGCCACCCTCGCGCCCGCTTCGAACAGGGCCTCGGCAGCAGCCATTCCGATGTGGCCGGCGCCGCCGGTGACGAGGGCGCTGCGGCCTTGAAGAGAAACAAGATCGTGAATTGTGCGCATCAGCGCCTGCCTGAAGGATGGTTGAACAGATCGCGGACAATGTTCCGCTGCGTCGGCTTGATGGCAATGTTCGGCGACTGACCGAAGACGACCGAGTCGTCAGGAACATCCTGGCCGAGCACCGTGGTTCCCGACGATAGCCAGACGTTGTTGCCAATGGTGCAGTCGCCAATGATCGCGCTGCCGCCGAACATGACCACGCCCTCCCCTATCGTGGGATAGACCTGGTCCTTGGCGCCCACGGAACAGCGCTGGTACACCATGAAGTAGTTGCCGTAATGAGCCCGCCCCAGCACCGTACCAAGAGGATGCTGGAAGAAAAACACTTCCGGCAGCTCCACCTCATGGTACGCATCGATCGCATGCAGGGCCTTGTTCAGCGCATAGGCCTTGTCAGCCAGTTCCATATTCCCCTGCATCTTCCTTGTCGTATTGGCAACCAGATAAAGAAACATGGCGTAATGGTCGGTGTGCCGGTGGTTGAACTGCTGCTCCCTGCCGGCCGGAAGATACTTGTCGGATATCCCAGCAAAGCACAGTGCAAGCCGCTCCAATGCGGCATCCACAAACGGCTTCAATTCGGCCGCGGCCACTTCCCGGTCCGGAAAAAAGTTGGACAACTGCCTGCCCAGATAGACCGCCAGCGCGTCGTTCGAAAGGGTGGTCTTCATGCAGGATCTTCCGTCATGTCAGGCGTCGGAACTCGGAATGCTTGAGCGGCCCGCGCAGGCGCTGCCTGATGTCGTCGTGACGCACGGCCTCGGCGAGGATCGACATCACCTCTCCGACGTCGCCAAGGTAGCGCTCGACGATCGCGGGCGTGTGGGCAAAGGTCGCATTGAACTTGGGCGCCGCCAGGTAGCCGCGATCGAGCATTTCCTGCGAGAAAAGCGTCGCCAATGCCGTGGCATCGGGGTGGTCGGCCGAGAAGTTCAGCAACGGCAGGATGCCGTTGATCTTGATCGGCAGGCCCGCGCGCTCGGCGGCCCGCGTCCAGCCCTCATGCACCGCAGTGCCGACTGCGATCTGATGGGTGTGCACCGCCTCGCGCCGGTACTTGCGCATGGCGGCCAGCGCCGCTGTCGGCCCGATCTTCTCCGTCCAGTAGGTGCTGCTGATGAACGTCGACTGCGCCGCTTCCATCACTTCACGCCGGCCGATCAGCGCCGCCATGGCGTAGCCGTTCGACATGGCCTTGGCGAAGGCGGCCAGATCGGGCGCGACGCCATAGGTCATGTGGATGCCGCCGCAGTTCAGGCGGAAGCCCGACGTCACCTCGTCGAACACCAGCACAGCGCCGGTCTCGTCGGCGAGGCGGCGCACTTCCTCGAGGAAGCCCGGCGTCGGGCCGGCCGAGCGCGACGGTTCCATGACGATCGCCGCCAACTCGCGGCCGTGCGCGGCGACGATGGCGCGCAGATCCCCGATCTGGTTGTAGCGGAAGGGCAGCATGGTGCCGGTCAGTCCGCGCGGCACACCGGCCGGTTCCAGGCCGGGCAGCAGGTGGCCGTCGAGCGCGGTGTCCTCGGACAGGTTGGCGGCGAGGTACCAGTCGTGCCAGCCGTGGTAGCCGCAGAAGGCGATCTTGTCGCGGCCGGTGGCGGCGCGGGCGATGCGCGCCGCCACCGCCATGATCTCGCCGCCCGAGCGGGCATAGCGGGCCATCTCGGCCCAGGGATGGAGATCGATCAGCAGCTCGGCCAGCTCGATCTCTTCCGGGCAGTTCAGCGTGGTCATGACGCCGGCCTGGACGGCACCGATCACCGCCCGCTCGATGTCGGGGTCGGCGAAGCCGAGCACGCAGGAACTGATGCCGCTGCTGGAGACGTCGGTGAACTTTTTGCCGTCCAGATCCCACACGTCTGCGCCCTTGGCGCGTGAATAGTAGGCCGGCCAGAGATCCGGCAGGAACAGTTCCGGCCGCTTGGAGAGCAGTTGCGTACCGCCCGGTATCAGCGTGCGCGCCTTCTTGTAGAGTTCCTGCCCGCTTCCCATCGTATTTCCTTCCCAGTCAATTCCGCCAAGGATCGAGCGGAACATGCCCGCCCGCCACCAGGAACTCCGCCCAGGCCAGGTCGACTGGCTCGTCGATCTCAACGGAGTGGAAACGGTCCATGACATGTCCGTATACGCCATCGCGATCCTGGTAGATCCATTGGTGCTGCTTGAAGTAGTCCCACCTGAACAGATAGAGCGCGCCGTTCATTGTGACTTCCTGGCCGAGCGTCTGCCGCTGCCCGGTCTGCGCGCGCACCGCATGCATCTTGTCGATGATCGCCGTCAGGCGGCCGTCCGCGTCGAGCGGGCCCACCACCGTGCTCGCCACCTCCATTTCCCGCACGCCGACGACGGCATTGGCGTCGCGCCGCCGCATCAGGTCGACTGCCGCATCGTAATCCTCGGCGCGGGCGAACGGCGAGGAAGGCTCGAGCAGCATCACGGCGTCGTAATGCTCTCGCTCTTCCCGCTCGATCCATTCCATCGCATGCAGGATGACGGGGCCGCTCTTGGCCGTGTCGCTCGCCAACTCGGCCGGCCGCGTGAATGGCACCTCGACGCCGTGACCGCGGGCATCATCCTGGATCTCAGGACTGTCGGTGGAAATGATCAGCCGGGAGCAATGACTGCTCTTGCGCGCGCTGATCGCCTTGTAGCCGATCAGCGAGAGGCCTCCGATCCTGCGCAGGTTCTTGCCGGGCACGCCCTTGGAGCCGCCGCGCGCGGTGATGAGGAACAGCACTTTCACTTGCCACCTCCTTCCGGCCGGTCTGCCACGGCGGCCGTCATGCGCGCGGCAAGCTGCATGGTGCGGTGGGCGCCGGCCAGGTCCTGCGCCGGCCAGCCGGGATCCTCGCCGCGCACCAGCCGGCAGAACGCCGCCATCTGTCCATGAAAGCCGGGCTTGAAGGGCTGATCCGACTCGCTCGGCGCAATCTCGTGGCGCTGACCCTTGGCATCGGTCCAGACGCCGGCCTCGAGCGGCTTGAACTCGACGGTGACGCCCTGGCCGCTCAGCACGACGCGCCATCCGCCGGGCGACAGCCAGTGCGCGGAATACTCGCCGAGGGCCCCCGAGTCGAAATTCATGATGGCGGCGAACTGGTCGCCGAGCGGCTCGCGGCGGCGGTGGGCGAGGCAGTGTATCTCGTCCACCTCGCCGCCGAAGAAGCGCAGCAGGTCGATGGTGTGGGTGGCGTTGGCATAGATCCAGCCGTGGAGCACGGCGTCCGGCTGCCGGCCGGCGGCGCGCACGGCGTCGATGCGCTCGTGGCCCTCGATGAGCAGGCCGAGCAAAGGGCCGTGCCGGCGGATCACCTCGATGCCCTCGTGAAACACCGAGTAGTAGCGGCGGTTGTAGCCGAC
Organism: Rhodocyclaceae bacterium; assembly: GCA_016791205.1. Lineage (GTDB taxonomy): Bacteria > Pseudomonadota > Gammaproteobacteria > Burkholderiales > Rhodocyclaceae > Desulfobacillus. The sequence continues at coordinate 16,589 of JAEUNH010000035.1, forward strand.
CATGCTGCGCACCCCAAGCTCGCCGGCCAGCCGGGCCAGTTCGGCGCTTTCCTCAGGTGACAAACCGGTCGGTTTCTCGATGAAGAGCGGCAGGCCGGTCTGCATGGCCTGGCGCGCCACCGCGCCGATGCTCGAGACTGAAACGAGGATGAGCAGTCCGTCCGGCCGCGCTTCGCGCATCAGGCCGTCGAGGTCATCGGCGACGCAGGGAATGCCGAAGCGGTCTGCCAGCGCCTCGGCCTTCGCGCGCGTGCGCGATGCGATGCCGACGACGCTCGCACCGGCAACGCCCTGCAGGGCTTCCAGGTGCTTCACTGCGATGTTGCCGGCCCCGACGACGCCGAGGCGCACTGCGTCTTTCATGCCTTTACGCCTCAGGTGATGGGCACAGCGAATTCAAGGTCGTCGCCGGCAAGGGGCAGCGCCACTCGCTCACCGCCGCGCTGCGACGAAAGATGGAAGCCAATGACCGCATCCACGGCATCGATGCCGCCGGCCGCGGTGTCCTCGCGGTGCGGTCCCACCAGGTCCTCGATGCAGACCCGGGTGGCGCGCACCACGTCCATTGCCTCGCCGGCATCGAAAGGCACGCGCTCGGGCATGACGAAGCGCGTCCTGGGGAGGTTGCGCTGGTCTATCGGGCGGGCGAAGACCTCCACCTTGCCGCCCTGCGGCGGCGTCCAGTTGTCGAGGTTGACGACGCCCTGCGTGCCGACGATCTGCATGAAGGGCGTGATGGCCGCCTCGCCCGACAGCTGGTAGCAAGCCGTCATGCCGCTGGCGTAGCCGGCCATGCCGCGGCCGCCCGGGTCGAAGAACTGCGCGCCGCGGACGTTGGCTGCCGGGTCGCGGTCCACCTCGCCCGACACCCAAATGGCGCGGGTGCCGGCCAGCCACGCCACCAGGTCGAAATAATGCGTGCCGATGCAGCCGAGGCCGCCGGCGCCGACCGAGACGTTGATGTGGTGCAGTTCGCCGATGGCGCCGCCATCCAGCAGTTGCTTCAGGCGGATGCTGCGGTCGTAGAAGCGCCGCGCCAGGTTGACCGCCAGCTTCGTGCCGCTGGCGGCGCAGGCCTGCGCCATCTCTCGCGCCGCGCGGCCGCTGGTGGCCATCGGTTTCTCGCAGAAGATGTAGGGATACCCCGCGCTTGCCGCCGCCAAGGTGATGGCGTGATGGCTCGGGCCGTTGGTGGCGATGAGGACGACTTCCGCCTGCCCGCGTTCTTGCTCGAGCAGTTCCTGCCAGCGCAGGTAGGTGCGGGGCGCCTCGCCGCACAGCTCTGCGGCGGCAGGGAAAGCAGCCTCTGCGACGTCGCACACCGCGACGACGCGCAGGCCGGCCTGGCGCGCGGCCTGGATCTGGCGGCGGCCCATGCCTCCCAGGCCGATTACTGCCGCCCGCAGGGATTCCGCCACGGCCGTCACAGTTCCACGGGCTCGCTGTCGAGGAGCGCGCGCAGCTCGGCAGGCTGCATCCAGCTCGGGTTGCGGTCGCTGCTGTACATGAAGTTCTCCCCGACGGGCCTGGCGCCGGTTTCTGCCAGGTATGCGCTGCGGTCCCACCAGTCGGCGGCCGGCTGGATGACGTAGCAGTCGGCGAACTCGGCGGTGTTCCAGGCGTCGTCCGGCGTGATCATGATTTCGTGCAGTTTCTCGCCGGGGCGGATGCCGATGATCTCGGTGCGGCACTCCGGCGCCACGGCCTTGGCCACATCCATGATGGTCATGCTGGGAATCTTCGGCACGAAGACCTCGCCGCCGCGCATCCGCTCAAGGCTGTTGACGACGAACTGCACGCCCTCGCCGAGGGTGATCCAGAAGCGCGTCATGCGCGGGTCGGTGATCGGCAACACCCCCGAGGCGCGTCGTTGCATGAAGAACGGGATGACGCTGCCGCGCGAGCCGATCACGTTGCCGTAGCGCACCACCGAGAAGCGCGTCCGCTGCGGCTCGGCGAGGACGTTGGCGGCGACGAACAGCTTGTCTGAGCACAGCTTGGTGGCGCCGTAGAGATTGGCCGGGTTGGCCGCCTTGTCGGTAGACAGGGCAATCACGCGTTCGACGCCCTGGTCGATGCAGGCGCTGATGACGTTGCCGGCGCCCATGACGTTGGTGCGGATGGCCTCCATCGGGTTGTGTTCGGAGGCCGGCACCTGTTTCATGGCGGCGGCGTGCACGACGACGTCGATGCCGTCGAGGGCATGGTAGAGGCGCTCCTTGTCGCGCACGTCGCCGAGCACCCAGCGCAGGCGGGCGTCGCGGTAGGCCTGCTGCATCTCGAACTGCTTGAGCTCGTCCCGGCTGAAGATCACCAGCCGTTTCGGATCGTGCTGATCGAGCACCGTCCTGACAAAGCGCTTGCCGAATGAGCCGGTCGCCCCTGTCACCAATATCGATTTGCCGTCGAGAAATGACATCGCTTACTCCATGACCGCATGTAAAAGCTCT
>JAEUNH010000227.1 GCA_016791205.1 Rhodocyclaceae bacterium
CGAGGCGCAGGCCGAATTGTCGCGCCTCGCCGAGGCGCTGGGGCGGCAAGCGCGGCGCCGCCTGCAGGAATACATGCAGCGCATCGACCTGCTGGCGCGGCGCCTGGTGCATCCCGGCGAGCGCCTCGGCCGCCTGCGCGCCGAGACGGCGCACCTGGCCACCCGCCTCGCGGCCGGGCTGCGCCGGCGGCTCGGCGCGGCAAGCGCGGATCTGCAGCGCCTCGAATCCCGCCTGGCGCGCTGCCGTCCTGAGGTTCGCCACGCCCGGCGCGACGTGAGCGATCTGGCCGCGCGCCTGGGCGCCTCGATCGAAGGCAGCCTGGCGCAGCGGCAGACGCTGCTTTCCAGCCTCGCCGCCAGTCTGGAGCACCTCAGTCCGCTGGCGGTGCTCGGCCGCGGCTACAGCCTGGTGCGCAAGGCCGATGGCAGCATCGTGCGGGATGCGCGGCAACTGAGCGTCGCCGAAGCCGTACAACTGACATTCGGCAGCGGCGCAGCGGAAGCGCAGGTGACCCGGCTGAACGACAGTTCAACATGAAAATATTGCCAACTGAATTTATTCCGACTAAAATTGTCAAGTATCCCAACCCTGACTGACACCGGAGAAAACCATGGAACACACCCTCCCGCCCCTGCCGTATGCGATGGACGCCCTGGCGCCGCACATCTCCAGGGAGACCTTCGAATACCACTACGGCAAGCACCACCAGACCTATGTCACCAACCTCAACAACCTGATCAAGGGCGGCGAGTTCGAGAATGCCGGCCTGGAAGACATCGTCAGGAAAGCATCAGGGGGCCTCTTCAACAACGCCGCCCAGGTTTGGAACCACACCTTCTTCTGGAACAGCATGAAGCCCAACGGCGGCGGCGCGCCGAGCGGCGCCTTGATCGAGGCCATCAACAAGAAGTGGGGCTCGTTCGACGAGTTCAAAAAGGCCTTCCAGGCCTCGGCGGTGGGCAACTTCGGCTCGGGCTGGACCTGGCTGGTGAAGAAGCCGGACGGCTCGGTGGACATCGCCAACACCGGCAACGCCGGCACGCCGCTCACCGGTGCCGACAAGGCGCTGCTCACCATCGACGTCTGGGAGCATGCCTACTACATCGACTACCGCAACGCCCGCGCCAAGTTCGTCGAGACCTTCCTCGCCAGCCTGGCCAACTGGGATTTCGCGGCGAAGAATTTCGCCGGCTGAGATCGCCTGCTCAAGTAAACGGCCCGCAGAGCGGGCCGTTTACTTTTCCGACCGTTCAGTCGACGAATCGCCGGGCATAGGCCGCATCGTTGTAAAGCGCCTCGCCGTAGCGTTCCTTGCCATAGTCCCGGATGATGCGCTGCCCTTCCTCCGAGGCCACGAATCGGATGAAGCGCAGGGCCGTTTCGCGACCCGGCGTCGCGCCCTCGGCGGCCGCCAGGGCATGGTAGGTATTGACCAGCGCCTTGTCGCCGCGCATCAGAATCCGCAGCCCTGGAGCGTTCGACCTTTCCGCCACCCAAGTGCTGCTGTCGGTCATGAAATAGGCGCCTTCGGCATCCGCCCGCTTGAGACTGGCCGTCATGAATTCGCGCGTGACGATGTACCACGTCCCTTCGGGCTTGACGCCGGCCGCGGCCCAGATCTGCATCTCCTTCTGGTGCGTTCCGGAGTTGTCGCCACGGGAAACGAAACGGGCGCCGCTGCGGGCGATGCGGCGATAGGCCTCGGCGCCATTGCCCGCCGCGGCGATCCCGGCCGGATCGTTGGCCGGGCCGACGATGTAGAACTCGTTCGATCCGATCAGCGTGCGCTGGGTCGCCCAACCCTCGGCTATCGCCTTTTCCTCGCCGCCTGGTGCGTGCACCATCACCATGTCCACCTGCTGCTCGCGCAGCAGCTTGAGCGACTGGCCGGTGCCCGCCTTGACCCATTTCAGGCTGGCCTGTTGCTTCGCCGAAAAGGTCTCGCCGAGCAGCTTGAGCAGGCCGAGTTCGCCGGGGCTGCCAGTGGCCAGGGAAAAGGCGTTCGGTCCGCTGCCGTAGGTCAGGGCGTCGGCGGCAACGGAGGGCATCATGGGTCCGCAGCAAACCAGACCGGCCACGGCGGCGGCACGCAAGATCGACCGCATGTTCATTTCCCCACGCTCGGAAAGAACAGCTGCTCGCCGTTCACCTTGAAGCCGGCAATAAGTTCCTGCCCCTCCTTCGAGACGATCCAATCGATCAGCTTCATGGCGCCGTCGTGGTTGATGTCCGGATACTTCTTCGGACTGACGGCGATGATGCCGTAGGGGTTGAACATCTTCGCGTCGCCCTGCACCAGGATGTCGAGCCCGGTCTTGGCGCGATAGGCGCCGTAGGTGGCGCGGTCCGACAGGGTGTAGGCCTTCATCTCCCCTGCCATGGTCAGCACCTCGCCCATGCCCAGCCCGGCGGAGACGAACCAGGCTCCTTTCGGCGCGACGCCCGCCTCCTTCCAGTAGGATTTCTCCATCTGGTCGGTGCCGGAGTTGTCGCCGCGCGAGATGAACTTCGTCTGCCCCTCACCCAGCTTGCGGAAGGCCGCGACGACGTCGCGCGAGCCGCGCAGCCCGAGCGGATCCTCCAGGGCACCGACCAGGATGAAGTCGTTGTACATCACGTCCCGGCGGTTCACGCCGTGGCCGTCGGCGACGAACTTGTCCTCGGCGGCGCGGGCATGCACCAGCACCACGTCGACGTCGCCGTTCTTGCCCAGTTCGAGGGCCTTGCCGGTGCCGACCGAGATTACATGCACCTTGACGCCATACTGCTTCTCGAACACAGGCAGGATGACCTTGAGCAGCCCGGAATTCTCCGTGCTGGTGGTGGTGGACAGGCGGATGTCGCGCGCCTGGGCTGGCACGCTCAGGACCAGCAGCGCGCAGAAAAGGGCCGTCGCCCAATGGAATCCTCGATGCATCGAACCTCTCCTGTTGATTAATCCTGTCCGCGTGTGCGCAGCCGCGACATCAGTTCATCGGTGGCGGCAGTCGCGGCCCGCAAGCGGCCGTATTGGCGCATTTCAGCCACCTCTTCGCTCTGCTGCTGCACCAAGGCCACCAGCCGGACCTCGGTGTAACCCCGGAACGGCCGCTCGGCGCCGAAAGCCACGTCGAGCACCAGGTCGACGGGTCCGTCGTTTCCTGCGTCGGACCCGGGCATCAGGTAGAAGGCGCAGCCGCCCGCCTCGCCAATCCGCCGACCATCCCACAACACCTCGAACTGCTCGCGCGGGCTCCAGCCGACGGTGCCGCCATCGCCCGCCCGCCCTTCGCTGAACAGCACGATTTCGCCAAAGCAGGCCTTCAGCCAGCCGAGATAGTAGCTGGCGCACTCGGTCAGGGCGATGCCTGATGGGGCCGCAGGTTTGTCCATAGCTATTATGCAAATCGCGACATAGGTCGTCTGATTCGTGCTCGTCTGGCCGTACAATAGAGAAAATTGTTGGGAGCACAAATATGTCGATGATGAACATAAAGGATTTGGCGCTGGCCTGCCACTGGCAGCAGGGTGTCTCGCCCTCGCCTCCGGAATCGACGCGACTGCTGAGGCTGCTGGGCCGCATCCGCGACGGCGGCTCCATCGCCGCTGCGGCGCGCGACACGGGCATTTCCTACCGCAACGCCTGGGGCCTGCTGGCGCGCTGGGAAACCCATCTCGGCCACCCCCTGCTGATCCCGGCGCGCGGCCTTGGCACCC
>JAEUNH010000103.1 GCA_016791205.1 Rhodocyclaceae bacterium
GCGACGGTCCAGCCGCGCTTGATCGCCTCGTCGCCGAGGAAGCGCTCGACGGCGTGGATGCTGACCGACTCGTCGAGGCTGCCGCGGTTGCAGGCGTTTTCGCAGGTGTGATAGCAGACTCGGCCCATGGTGGCAGGCATCGGGTTGTTCTTCACCAGCTCGCGCCAGGCCACCTCGTAGTCGCCCGATTCTGCATGGAACAGCCAGGCCTGGATGTTCTCGCCGGCCGGGCAGGCGTGGTTGCAGGGCGGCAGGCGGTCGACATACACCGGCCGCACCGTGCGCCAGGAGCCGGTGCGGTTGGCGAGCGAGGAGCCGGGGTCGAGCGTAATGGCGAAGGGCTTATCCATGGCGGCGTTCATCCACGAGTCGGTATTTGCGGATGTTGCGGTCGGCCATTTCCTGGATGCGGGCGATGGTGTCGACGGCCTGAACCTTGCCGAAGAGGTGGGCGAAGCGCTTCTGCGGCTTGAGGTATTCCTCCACCGGCACGCGGTGGCGGATCGGCGTGGTGCGCACCACTTCGCCGTGCTCGGCCTCGAAGAGCGGGAACAGGCCGGTTTCCACCGCCAGGCGCGCCAGCTTGATGGTGTCGTGCGGCTGGGCGCCCCAGCCGAGCGGGCAGGGCACCAGGATGTGGATGTAGCGAGCGCCCCTCACCGTCATGGCGCGACCGACTTTTTCCTCGAGGTCGCGGAGATACGCCACCGAGGCGGTGGCGACGTAGGGGATGCCGTGCGCCATGGCGATCAGCGGCACGTTCTTGCCCTGGCCGAAGGTGTTGCCCGGCGCCGCGCCGACAGCCATGGTGGTGGCGGTGCGCGCCGCCGGCGGCGTCGCCGAGGAGCGCTGCACGCCGGTATTCATGTAGGCCTCGTTGTCGTAGCAGATGTAGAGCACGTCGTCGTTGCGCTCGAACATGCCGGAGAGGCAGCCGAAGCCGATGTCGGTGGTGCCGCCGTCGCCGCCCTGGGCGATGACGCGCACGTCGCTGCGGCCCTTGACCTTCATCGCCGCCATCACTCCCGTGGCCACCGCCGCGGCGTTGCCGAAGAGCGAATGGATCCAGGGGATCTGCCAGGAGGTTTCCGGATAGGGCGTGGAGAACACCTCGAGGCAGCCGGTGGCGTTGCAGGCGACGATCTGGTTGTTGGCCGCGCGCATGGCGGCGTCGATGGCGTAGCGTGCGCCGAGCGCCTCGCCGCAGCCCTGGCAGGCGCGGTGGCCGGAGTTGAGGGAGTTGGTGCGCTGCAGGTTGGCCTGCACGCTGCGCTGCGTTTCGTCGAGCAGGCGGTTGCCGACGGTGAAGGTGCCGGTCTGGTAGAACTTGACTTGCTGCATTTCCATCGTGTTCTCCTAGAGGGCCGAGCGCCCGCCGGCGGCGAGGTCGCGCAGGATGTTCTCGGCCGAGGGGCCGGAGCGGCGCTGGGCCTTCTCGCGTTCCAGTTCCCGATCGATCGCCGTCTGGTTGAGGTCGAGGAAGGTGAGCGGCTCCAGCTCGTCGCGCAAGGCCCGCTCGAACAGCCCGCGCAGGCTGGCCTTGGTGATGGCCCGCCCGCCCAGCCCGGCCACCACCGTGTAGGCGTGCAGCGAGATGCCGGAGAGCGCCATGCGCAGATTGTGCGAGACGATGCCGCCGATGCCGACCGCCAGCGACTTCTCGATCACCACCAGGCGCTTGGCGTGCGACAGGATCTCGTGCAGTTCGTCGCTCGGGAAGGGGCGGAAGGAGAGGATCGCCGCGGCGCCGATGGCGACGCCTTCCTCGCGCAGCTCGTCGATGACGTCCTTGATGGTGCCGTTCACCGAGCCGAGCGCGACGACGATGGTCTTGGCATCCTCGGCGCGGTAGCTGCGGATGAGACCGCCCGAGTCGCGGCCGAAGACCTGCCTGAACTCGGCCGAGAGCTGCGGGATCAGGTCGAGCGCGCGCATCTGCTTGTGGTGGGCGAGGTAGCGCACCTCCATGAAGGCCTCCGGGCCGACCATGGCGCCGATGGAGACCGGCTCCTTCGGGTCGAGCACCTGGCGCGGCTCGAAGGGCGGCAGGTAGGCGTCGACCTGCCCCTGCGTCGGGATGTCGAGGCGTTCGTAGGCGTGGGTCAGGATGAAGCCGTCCACGCACACCATCACCGGCATCGACAGCTCCTCGGCGAGGCGGAAGGCCTGGATGTGCAGGTCGGCCGCCTCCTGGTTGGTTTCGGCGTAGAGCTGGATCCAGCCGGCGTCGCGCATCGACATGGAGTCGGTATGGTCGTTCCAGATGTTGATCGGCGCGCCGATGGCGCGGTTGCCGATGGTCATGACGATGGGCAGGCCCAGCCCCGCCGCGTTGTACACCGCCTCGGCCATGAAGAGCAGGCCCTGGCTGGCGGTGGCGGTGTAGGTGCGCGCCCCCGCCGCCGAGGCGCCGATGGCCACCGAGAGGGCGGCGAATTCGGATTCGACGTTGATGAACTCGCAGTTGGCGAGTTCGCCGGTCTTCACCATTTCGCCCAGCCCTTCGACGATATGGGTCTGCGGCGTGATCGGGTAGGCGCAGATCACCTCCGGCCGGCACAGGGCGACGCATTCGGCGATGGCGTGGGAGCCCTCAGTTTGCTTGAGCATGGCCCGCCTCCTCGCGTTCCTTCATGACGATCTCGAAGGCCTCGCGCGCGGCGGCGACGTTGCCTTCCGCCACCTTGCCGGAAAACTTCTCGCGGATCGCGGCGAACACCGATTCCAGCTTGACCTGGCTGCAGACTGCGGCGAAACCGCCGAGCAGGGCGGCGTTCGGCAGCGGGCGGCCGACGTGCTTCAGCGCCAGCTCGCTGGCCGGCACGGTGCACAGCCGGTCGGGATGGAAGCCCTGGACGAACTCGCCGATGCCGAGCTCGTCGAAGCTGCGCGTCGAGTTGATGAGGATCAGGCCTTCGCGGGTGACCCCGCTGAACAGATCGACCTGGTGCAGCAGCGTCGGGTCCTGGATGATCAGCGCGTCGGGCGACATCACCGGCTCGCGCAGGCGGATCTCCTTGGCGTCGATGCGGCAGAAGGCCATCACCGGGGCGCCCATGCGTTCCGAGCCGAAGCTGGGGAAGGCCTGGGCGTGGCGGCCTTCGAGGAAGGCCGCGACCGAGAGCATTTCCGCGGCGGAGACCACGCCCTGCCCGCCGCGACCGTGGATGCGAACCTGGAACATTGCTTTCCCCTCCTCTGTTGCGAACGATTATGCGCGGTGCCCGGGCCGCGGAACAATCATGGTTTTCCGCAATACCCGGCGGCCGGCCCGAATCGGTGCGACACGGGTGTTGCCGCAAAGCGTAAATCAGGTTCTGGAATTTGACTGTTGCAGGAAAGACAGTTGCCCGAAGTGAGGTGGCGGGCCAGGCGGGAAAGGAAATGAGCCCGAGATTGCTCTCAAGCCATTGATTATCTTGGCAGCCAAACATCAGCGACCGTGGGAGGCGAGGAGCCGATCCGGACCTCAAAAACATATCATTAAGAGATATAATTAGATCGTGCCGAAGCGAACCGACCCCACGCTGGACACGCTGCTCGACCTGGACGGCTTCACGCTGTTTTTCGAGAACGGTTCCTGGGCCAAGGGCCGGGTATGGCTGATCGAGCCGGACGAAGCGCGGCCGCACGGCATCCGCTACGAGCTGACGCTGCATGACCGCAGCAGCCGGCGCCTGCTCGGCTTCGACAACGCCCATGCGGTGACGCGGCCCGGCGGCAAGTTCGTCGAGCAGCCGCGGGTATATGACCATTTTCACCGCGGGCCGAAGGATCCCGGCCGGCCCTACCGCTTTGTCAACGCCGGCAAGCTGGTCGAGGATTTCTGGAAGGCGGTCGCGGAAGTCATGAAGGAAACAGGAGAAGAGCTATGAGCGCAGCCAAAACCCTCCGCGTGGGCATCATGCCCTTCGAGCGGATCAAGGCCTACACCATCGCCATCGCCCGCGGCGAGCACAAGCGCCGCGCCGACGAGCCGAAGATCTGGTTCACGTCCATGAAGTCGTTCGCCAACGTGCTTTCGGACGAGAACCAGGCGCTTCTGCGCGTCATCTTCGACCGCAAGCCGCAGTCGATCAGCGAGCTCGAAGGCCTGACCGGCCGCAAGGCGAGCAACCTCTCGCGCACCCTGCACACCATGGAGCGCTACGGCCTCGTGCGCCTGGAAGGCGGTGCGCAGGGGCGCGGCCGTCAGGCGGTGCGGCCGGTGGCGGTGGCGCGGGCGGTGAGCCTGAAGCTGGAAATCGCGGAAGGGCTTGGGCGCACGGTTGAGAGGCGTGCGGCGTAGGGGGCGGATTTATCCCCCTGCGGAAGCGTCACCCCCGCAATTGCACAATCCCCGTCAGCCTTGACTTGACGCGGGGAGGAATCCCGCGACATCCGCGAGGCCCAGAAGCAGCTCGGCCACCAGACGCTGCGGATGACCGAGCACTACGTCCGCAATCGCCGCGGGGAGAAGGTCGAGCCGACAAATTGAGCCGCTGAATCGGGGTTTTGCGGAGCAACGCCCGGATTGCGGAGCAAAAGAAAGGGCCTGCATCGCTGCAGGCCCTTGATTTCGGTGGTAGGCCGTGGCGGATTCGAACCGCCGACCAACGGATTAAAAGTCCGCTGCTCTACCAGCTGAGCTAACGACCCCCGAAAGAGCCGCGCATTATAGAAGCCGGCCTGCGGACTGTCAATTTGGAAGCCGCCTTTCAGGCTTCCTGCATCATGCGCCAGTACTGGATTTTCATGGTCGCGGCGGCGCCGGCGACGATGGCGAGGAAAGTGAGGAGGGAACCCATCGCCAGGGTCGACACGCCGGTGATGGCCTGGCCGACGGTGCAGCCCATCGACAGCACGCCGCCGATGCCCATCAGCACGGCGCCGACGGCGTGGTTGAGGAAGTCGCCGCCGGAGGCGAACCATTCGATCCGGAAACCGCCGGAGACCAGCGCATAGAGGAAGGAGCCGACGATCACCCCGCTCAACGCCGTGACGCCGAAATTGATGTTGGCGACATTGGCCGGGTTCATCAGGTAGCGGACGCTGTCGCCCATCGGGCTGATGAAAGTGAACGACTGCACCTCGACGCGGCTCGGCAGGGTGTCGGCGAGTTCCGCCCATTCTTTCCAGGCGACGCCCATCGGGCCGGCGGTGATGTACCAGCCAACCACCACCGCCAGGCCGATGACCAGGCCGCCGAGGATGTTGTCGAAGCTGCCGCGGAAATCCTTCGAGGCGAAGGCGAAGCCGATCAGGGCCAGGCCGAGCACGCCGCCGGTGGCGGCCTGGGCGCCCGTGCCGCCGCCGAAGAATTCGCTCAGCGCCTGGCTGTTCATGCCGGCTTTGCCGAGGTCGACCGTGGTGGCGACGATCCAGGTGTTGAAGACGGCGCCGTAGAAATCGGTCCACAGCATCAGGTAGGCGCAGGCCGAGGCGATGGCCAGCACCACCAGGGACTTGAGGTTGCCGCCGCCGAGGCGCACCAGGGTCTTGTTGCCGCAGCCCGAGGCGAGCGTCATGCCGATGCCGAACATCAGGCCGCCGAGCAGGTAGCGGAGCCAGGCGAAGTTCGGCGTGCGGTAGGGCGGGAAGGTGCTGTTGCCGATGCTGGCGAGGCCGCCGCCGGTCATGGCGGCGACGCCGAGGATGGCCACGGCCATGGCCAGCAGCCAGGCGCGCAGGCGCCCGCTGTCGCCCATGTTGACCCAGTCGGAGACGGCCCCCATGGTGCAGAAGTTGGTCTTGTTGGCCACGGCGCCCATGACCACGGCGGTGACGAAGACGGCCGTCAGCACCTGGTGGTGGATCGTGAATTCCATGCTTCCTCCTCGATGCGCGCCCTTGTGCCGGGACGCGATCAGCGGATTCTAATGAAACCGCCCGGAAGGTGGATCAGTCTTGTTTCACCCTATATAACCGGGGTGAATTTCAGTTTTCAAGCAGTGCGGTAGCGGGTCGGATCGGACAGACCGGCCGCCTCGAAGCCGGCGCGCCGCAGGCGGCAGGAATCGCACAGCCCGCAGGCGGCGCCCGACGCGTCGGCCTGGTAGCAGGAAACGGTGAGGCCGTAGTCGACGCCCAGCGCCGTGCCGCGGCGGATGATCTCGGCCTTGGAGAGGGCGATGAGCGGGGCGCGGATGCGCAGCCGGGCGCCTTCGACGGCAGCCTTGGTGGCGAGGTTGGCCATGGCCTCGAAGGCGGCGATGTATTCCGGCCGGCAGTCCGGATAGCCGGAGTAGTCGACGGCATTCACGCCGACGAAGATGTCGCGGGCGCCGAGCACCTCGGCCCAGGCCAGGGCCAGCGACAGCATGACGGTGTTGCGCGCCGGCACGTAGGTGGCGGGGATGCCGGGGGCGAGGCCCTTCATCGGCACGGCGATGCGGCAGTCGGTCAGCGCCGAGCCGCCGAACTGGCCGAGGTCGACATCCACCGTGCGGTGCTCGCGGGCGCCCAGCGCCAGGGCGATGCGGGCGGCGGCTTCCAGCTCGGCGGCGTGGCGCTGGCCATAGGCCACCGAGAGGGCGTGGCAGGCATGCCCCTCGGCGCCGGCGATGGCCAGGGTGGTGGCGGAATCGAGGCCGCCGGAAAGGAGCACGACGGCGCGCGTGTTCTTGTCGGGCATCGGGTTTGACGCGGGTCAATTATCGGGTGCAGGCGGCACCTTATCATGCCGGCCATGATCGAAGTCGAAGTCCATCTCTACAACAGTCTGGTGCGCTTCGTGCGCAAGTACGAGCCGCTGCGGATCAGCCTGCCGGAAGGCGCGGCCCCCTCCGAAGTGGCGCACCGGCTCGGCATCCCCGAGCGCGAGATCTACGCCGCCTGGCACAACGGCCACAACATCCTGAAGTCCTTCGGCGGCAGCTTCGAGGAGGGCGTCCGGCTCGGCCATGGCGATCGCCTGGCGCTGTCCGGCCCGATCCCCTTCTCGCGGGCCTACGGCGCGCCGGTCTGCTGAGCGGCTATCGGCCGCGCTCGCTCCCCCAGATGAGCTTGTGCAGTTGCAGCTGCACGCGCACCGGCAGCTTGTCGCGCAGCACCCATTCGGCCAATCGTTTCGCCTCGAGCCTGCCGGCCACCGGCGAGAGCAGCACCGGGCAGATCGCATCCAGTCGCCGTGCCGCGCAGACCGACTTTGCCCACGCGTAGTCGGCTTCGTCGGCCAGCACGATCTTCAGCTCGTCGCGGGCGTTGAGCCGCCCGAGGTTTTCCCAGTGGTTGCGGTCGGCCTCGCCGGAGGCCGGGGCCTTGAGGTCCATGATGCGCGAGACGCGCGGGTCGACACCGGAAATGTCCAGCGCGCCGCTGGTCTCCAGCGAGACCGCGTAGCCGGCATCGCACAGCGCCGCGAGCAGCGGCAGGCAGGCCTTCTGCGCCAGCGGCTCGCCGCCGGTGACGCAGACGTGGCGCGCGCCGTGCTTTGCCACCTCCAGCAGCACCTCGCCCAGCGTCCGTGTCTCGCCGCCCGAGAAGGCGTAGTCGGTGTCGCACCAGGCGCAGCGCAGGGGGCAGCCGGTCAGGCGCACGAACACCGTCGGCAGGCCGGCGCGGGTGCTCTCGCCCTGCAGGGAATGGAAGATCTCGGTGATGCGGAGCGTGGCGGTAAGGTCGGTCATGCTGCGGCGTCCTGCCGGCGCCGCCGCGCCGCGGCTACTTCTTGCGCGGCGGACGGCTGGGGGCCAGGCGCTGCTTGGCGACGGCCGCGGCGCCGCTGGCGGGATATTTCGCGACCAGGGTTTCCAGGGCCTTGCGCGCGCCCTTGGCGTCGCCGGACTCCTGCAGGCAGTTGGCCTCGCCGAGCAGGGCGTCGGGGGCCTTGACGTCGTCGGGCCAGGCGGCGACCAGCTTGCCGAACAGTTCGATGGCCTTCTTGTACTCGCCGAGCTGGTAATGGGCGCTGCCGGCCCAGTAGTGCGCCGAGGGCAGGAAGGGGCTGGCCGGCCAGGCCTTGATGAAATTGAGGAAGGCGCCGAGCGCGTCCTTGTGCTTGCCCGACTTGAACAGGCCGAGCGCCGCTTCGTAGTCGCGCGTTTCGGCGGCGGGGTCGCTGGCCGGCTTGGCCTCAGCCGGCTTGGTTTCGGCGGGCGGCGCCTCCAGCTTGCGCAGGCGGTTGTCGAGATCGACGTAGAAGTCCTTCTGGCGCTTCTGCGTCGATTCGATCTCGTTGGCCAGCACCTCGATCTGGCCGCGCAGCTTGGCGACCTCTTGCTTGAGCGCCTCGATCTGGTTGGCCAGCTCGATCTGGCCGCGCGAGGCGGCCTCGAGCTTGTCCATCCGGGCGTTGACCTCCGTGCGCAGTGCCTCGATGCGCTTGCGCGCCTCCTCGTCGTCGAACAGCGCCGCCTGTGCCGGCAGGACGGCGACGAGAAGCAGCAGGGAGAGGAGGCGCCTCATGCCTTAGAACTCGCCGGTGTAGAGCATGTCGTCACGGCGGTTCTGCGACCAGCAGGCCTCGCTGCCTTCGCTGCAGCGCGGCTTTTCCTCGCCCAGGCTGACGGCCTCGATCTGCTCCTCGCGGGCGCCGAGCAGGGCCAGCATCTTGCGCAGCGCCTCGGCGCGCTTCTGGCCGAGGGCCAGGTTGTATTCGCGGCTGCCGCGCTCGTCGGCGTTGCCCTGGATCAGCATCTTCACCCGGGGGTTGGCGACCAGGAACTTGGCATGCGCCTCGACCAGCGACTTGTACTCGTCCTTGATGACGTAGCTGTCGTAGTCGAAGAAGACGCTGCGCTTGGCCAGCACGCCCTGCTTGACGGCCGCCAGCGCCGTGCCGAGGTTGTCCTCGGGGGTGACGCGCTTGACGTCGGCGCCGTCGATGCTCTTGGCGTTGCGGTCCTCCACCGAGGCGCCGGGCTGCTCCGGGTCGACCGTGGTGCCGCAGCCGGCGATCAGGGCGGCTCCCAAAACAATCATCCATTTCTTGCTCATGATTACCTCTCCAAAAAAATCAATTCTTCAGGAACGGGCCCCAGGCCGGTTCGCGCACATCGCCCGCCTGCACCGAGAGCTTCTGCTTGACGCGGCCGTCGCTGGAGACGGCGGCCAGCACCCCGCGCCCGCCGATCTCCGAGGCGTAGAGGATCATCCGGCCGTTGGGGGCGAAGCTGGGGGATTCGTCCTTGTCCGAGTCGGTCAGCACCTGGGTCTGGCGGGTGGCCAGGTCCATCAGGGCCAGTTGGAAGCGACCGTTGTTGCGGGTGACGAAGGCCATGTTCTTGCCGTCCGGCGACAGGCGCGGAGTGACGTTGTAGCTGCCCTCGAAAGTGATGCGCTGGGCGCTGCCGCCGCCGGAGGAGACCCGGTAGACCTGCGGGCTGCCGCCGCGGTCGGAGGTGAAATAGATGAACTGGCCATCGGGCGAGAAGAAGGGCTCGGTGTCGATGCCGGCGGAGGAAGCCAGGCGCACCACCCCGCTGCCGTCGGCATTCACGGAATAAAGCTGGGAGGCGCCGTCCTTGGTCAGCACCACCGCCAGCTTGCGCCCGTCGGGCGACCAGGCCGGGGCCGAGTTGGACCCCTTGAAGTTGGCGGCGACATGGCGCTTGCCGCTGGCCAGGGAGTGAACGTAGATCACCGGCTTCTTCGCCTCGAAGGAGACGTAGGCGAGCCGGCCGCCGTCGGGCGACCAGGCCGGCGAGATGATCGGTTCGCGCGAGGCCAGCGCGGTCTGCGGGTTCATGCCGTCGGCGTCGGCGATCTGCAGCTCGAAGCGGCCGGCGCTCTTGACGACATAGGCGATGCGGGTGGAGAAGATGCCCGGCTCGCCGAGCAGCTTCTCGTAGACGAAATCGGCGATGCGATGCCCGGTGGTGCGCGCCTGCGGGGCGGCCATGACGAAGGCCAGGCCGCCGAGCGAGGCCTGCTTCTGCACGTCGTGGAGGCGGAAGCGCACCTCGAAGCGGCCGTTGGCGGTGGGCTGGACGCTGCCGACGACCAGG
This sequence comes from Rhodocyclaceae bacterium, assembly GCA_016791205.1. GTDB lineage: Bacteria > Pseudomonadota > Gammaproteobacteria > Burkholderiales > Rhodocyclaceae > Desulfobacillus. The sequence continues at coordinate 9,927 of JAEUNH010000103.1, forward strand.
GCGTCGGCGCCTTGCGCCTTCCAGTCGGCGAAATTGACCGCGGCGTTCTCGGCCAGCGGGGCGCCGGCCTCCACCAGCTTGAACAGGCCGCTGCGCTCCAGGTCGGCGCGCACCACCATGGCCACGGCGCGCGAGACGCCGGGCTCGCCGGCGAAATCGGCGATGGCGATGGGAATGCGGTTGGCGCCGGCGCCGGTGATCTCGATGGTCAGCTGGGCGCGGGCGGCGAAGGACAGCGCGAACACGACAAGGGCGAAGGCGGCGCGAACGAGGGCGGTCATCATCACTCGGCTAGGGAAAGAATCGGGGAATTATACATTTGCCTTACTCCTCCAATGGCCGGAACTTCAATTCCAGGCTGCGGCTGAAGAGGTCGCCCTGCTCCGGCTTGGGCAGCGGGCTCGACTTGAGGATGGCCCGCTCGACGGCATTGTCATAGGCGGGGTGGCCGCTGGATTTCTTCAGCTTGACGCTGAGGATCTCGCCGCTGGGCAGCTGGACGACGTCGAAGATGGCTTCGGGATTGCCCTTGATGTCGGGCGGCAGGACGATGTTGCTCTTGATCTTGCCGCGGATGCGGCCGATGTAGTCGGCGGTGGCCTTGCTGCGGGCGGCGGCGGCCTGCGCCGCCTTCATCTGCGCCAGTTCCTGTTCGGCCTTGCGCGCCTCGAGCTGCTGCTGCTCGCGCTTGAGGGCTTCCGCCATCAGCTGGCGGCTGGCCTTGTCCGGCTCCGGCCGGGGCTCGGCCTTGGGCACGGGCTTCGGTTCCGGCTTGGGCTTTTCCTTCTCCTTCAGCGCGATGTCCGGCTTGGGCGGCGCCGGCTTCGGCTCGACTTTCGGTTCGGGTTTGGGCGCGACCTTCGGCGGCTGCGCGGGTTCCGGCGGCGGCTCGACGGCGGCAACCGGCGGGGCCGGCACGGCGCGCACCAGTTCCACCTCGACGGCTTCCGGCGACCGCGTCTGCCAGCGGATGCCATAGACCAGCAGCACCGCCAGCGCGATATGCACCAGCACGGCGAGGGTGGCCGAGGCCGCCTTGCCCGGATCCTCGCGCTGCTCGAACAAGGCGGCGGTCATTTCCCCTGCTGCACCAGCAAGCCGACCCGCGCCACCTGCTGCTTCTGCAGATCGTCCATCACCTGCATGACGGCCTCGTAGCGGACGTTCTTGTCGCCGGCCACCACCACCGGCTGCTGCGGGTTCTTCTTCTGCGCCTCGGCCACCAGGCGCCCGAGCTCCTCGCGCGAGACGTCGCGCGGGGCGGCGTTGGGCGTGGCGCGGAAGGCCAGCGTCTGGTCGGCCTTGACGATCACCTGCAGCGGATCGACCGGCGCCTGGGAGGCCTTGCCCACCGTCGGCACGTCGACCGAGGCCACCTGGATCAGCGGCGCCGTCACCATGAAGATGACGAGCAGCACCAGCATCACGTCGATGTAGGGCACGACGTTAATTTGATTCATTAACCGGCGTTGGCGCACGGGGCGGGCCTATCGCAGTTGCCGTTGAAGAATGTTCGAGAACTCCTCCATGAAGCTCTCGAAGCGGATGCTGACGCGGTCGATGTCGTGGGCGAAGCGGTTGTAGGCGACCACCGCGGGGATGGCGGCGAAGAGGCCGATGGCGGTGGCCACCAGCGCCTCGGCGATGCCGGGGGCGACGTGGGCCAGCGTCGCCGAGCTGACATTGGCCAGGCCGCGGAAGGCGTTCATGATCCCCCACACCGTGCCGAACAGGCCGACGTAGGGGCTGACCGAGCCGACCGAGGCGAGGAAGGCCAGGTGCGCTTCGAGGTGGTCCATCTCGCGCTGGTAGGTGGCGCGCATGGCGCGGCGCGAGCCGTCCACGATGCTGGCCGGGTCGAGCGATTTCTGGCCGCGCAGCTTGGTGAATTCGCGGTAGCCGGCCTCGAAGATGCGCTCCAGCGCGCCGGCGCTGTGGCGGTCGTTCACCGCGCTCTGGAACAGCGCGTTGAGGTCGCCGCCGCTCCAGAAGTCGCGCTCGAACTGGTCGGTCTTGGCGCGGGCGTCGCGGATGGCGAAGGCCTTGCGGAAGATCCAGTACCAGGACATCACGGACACCCCCGCCAGCAGCAGCATCACACCCTTGACCAGGATGCTGGCGTTGGCGATGAGGGTGATTATCGACAGATCCGTGGTGACGTTCATTTTTCCCCCATTATTCTTCTGATCCCGGCCGGCAGCGCGGCCGGCTTCATTGTTGTCGTCTTCAGGCAGGCGATGCGCACGCTGGCTTCGACCAGTGTCTCGCCGCCGCGTTCAATCCACTGCCTGAGCGTGACCTGGGCGCGCCCCAAAAAAGTCGGTACCGTCAGCACGGCGAGCTGGTCGTCCAGGCGCGCCGGCTTGAGATACTCGATGTTGAGCGAGCGCACGGCGAAGACCAGGCCGGTTTCCTGCGCCAGCCTGAATTGCTCGACGCCCATCGCCCGCAGCCATTCCGTCCGCCCGCGCTCAAGGAAGCGCAGGTAGCCGGCGTAATACACCACTCCCGCCGTGTCGGTATCTTCGTAGTACACGCGAACCGGGAAGGGAAAGGCTCCCTGCGCGGTCTGGCTGCCGGTTCTCATTGCATCATTTTAACCCACGGGCCAATGATGTCGTGTGAACGCGGGCGGGCGCGAAACGGGGTTATCGGTTGGTCATGCCCTGCAGCCAAGCATCGCGTAGACGCTTGCGTCCGCTTCAAGATGGGTCCGCAGAAATGACTCGGCAAGAATCGTCGTGTCCTCGGCCTGGCGCAGGAGAGGCAGCAGCGTCGGCGCAGCGTTCCTGGCGGCGTTAAGCGCCTCTTCCCGCAGCATTGATTCAAGAAAGGGGTCCGCGAACCACTCGACCGCTGTCTCCACGAGGTCGGCCATGCCCTCAAGCCAGGCGACCTGGCGCTCGTCGTACTCCACCGGCGCCAAACGGGGCATATAAACCTTTTGCGGCATCCCAGCGATCTCGGCTGCATCAAGCGCCATGCCGTGGCTGGCGGCATTCATCAGCTCCAGGGCCAGATTGCCGACACCATCGGTGGAGCGGACCAGGGCGCTGGCGTCGGAGGCCAGCCCTGCCGCAAATCCTGCGCCATAACTGTCCCTGACAGAGCCGTCGCCAATCATGTACAAGAGATGGGTGGCGGGCGCGATGCCGGCGGTGGCGTACAGCTTGGCAAGGGTCAGGCCGGTGCCGCAGAGGTCGATGACCAGCGAGCGTTCGGTGGCCAGGCTGCGGAAGTATTCGACGTAGGCGGGCGTGCCCGAGACGCGGGCTATGCGGCTGGTCAGGAAATAGCGGCAATCGTACTCGCCGGCCCAGCTTTCCGGAACCGGCATGGCCTGGAAAATCCGCTGCCAGCTGAGGCAGTCCCGGCTGGAAAACAGCAGGCGGTCCGGTGGCTGCGGGGAATTGGCGATGCGATGCCTGAGGTCCATCGATGCCAGAATCAGCAGCGGAATGTTGATGTTCGCCTGGACTTCCTTCAGGGCGAGGGCAATCGGATCGATGTCGGCAATGCCGAGCCTGAGGATGCGTGCGAGCAGGGCGATGCCCCGATAGCCGGATCTCGAAAGATGCGCTTCCAACGGCGTCGGCCGCGACGTGCCTGAGATCGTCGATTGGATGCCGTGCCGGCGTGCCATCTCGCCATCGCTGTGGGGGTTGTCGCCCAAATGCTGGCCCACACCGCCGCTTTCTTGCAAGGCCTGCCAGATTCGGCCCGTGGCCTTGCCGTCGGCCGAGCGAACGATCGTCACCACCCGCCTGAGTCCGGCGCGTTCGAGAAGCTGGCCGATGAAAGGGGTGGGCAAATAGGTATCGGTTACCAATACGTCCCCGTCTCCGACCTGCGCCAGGTGACGGGCTATGGGTATGACCTGGTCCAGTTCATGGAGCAGTTCGCGTTCCTGGGCGAACGACAGCGTGTCGGCGGGGAGATCGCGAGCCTGGCGCAGTTGTGCGTAGATGTCGTCGATCTGGTACTCGCGGCCCTGGAGCCGCCTTTCGGCTTCGATCCGCATGCGGGCAAATCCCGCCATGCCAAGATCATTTTCGACCAGGGCGAAGACGGCCTCCGGCTCGACGCATTTCCGGGCGATCAGGGTGTCGAAGACGTCGAAGCTCCGCATTATTCGGACGCCTGCCGCTTCCGCATCGCGCCGATTGCGTTCCGGTAGCGGCTGCCCGGCACTTGCAGGTCGGTCAGGACCAGCAGCGAAGCGATGCTGCCGGCCAGCATGCGGAGGTCGTCGGCCGACCACAACAGGGAAGTCAGCCCGTTTCCGTCCTGCAGTGCCTTCAGCCAATCGTACGTCCTGGGAACGGCCGGCAGGCTTGCTTCGATGTGGGGCGGCTGCCAGTGGAGATCCTCGATGACGTACAGCCCGCCGGGCCGCAGGCACGGGAACAGCGTTTTCAATGCCAGCTGCTGATGGAAAGAGGCATGGGAAGCGTCGTCGATCACCAGGTCGACATCGCGCCCGACGGCTTCCCGCAAGCGGATCAGGTCGGCCTCCCGTCCGCAATCGCCCCGGAAGAATCGGAAGCGGTCATGACGCCGTTCAAGATGGGAGAAGTCCGAGATGTCGAAGCCGAATATCTCGGCTTGCGGGAAATATTCGACCCACATGCCGAGGCTGGGGGAATCGCACTGACGTTCGGTGGCGCCGAATTGCGGATCCTCGGGACCGCCGCGCGCCAAGCCGAGCTCGATCATCTTGCCCAGGGAATTCCGCTCCTCGTGAAGCAGAAGCTCGTAGAACTGGGCATAGCGGTGGCGATCGCCGTGAAGGCTTCCCTTGTCCGATCCGAAGCGATCCGCAAGCTGGCTGAGGAGGGCGCTGCGCACCGCGTATCAGTCGTCGGCGAACAGCTGGCCGCCGGCCGCGGGCGCCGCCAGGCCGAAATGGCGCCAGGTCGAGGCCGTGGCCATGCGCCCGCGCGGGGTGCGCTGCAGGTAGCCCTGCTGGATCAGGTAGGGCTCGAGCACGTCCTCGATGGTGTCGCGCGCTTCGCCGATGGCCGCCGCCAGGTTGTCGAGGCCGACCGGGCCGCCGGCGAACTTCTCCAGCACGGCGCCGAGCAGCTTGCGGTCCATGATGTCGAGGCCGATGGCATCGACGTCGAGCATGGTCAGGGCGGCGTCGGCGACCAGTTGCGTGATGGCGCCCTCCGCCTTCACCTCGGCGAAGTCGCGCACCCGGCGCAGCAGCCGGTTGGCGATGCGCGGCGTGCCGCGGGCGCGGCGGGCGATCTCGAAGGCGCCCTCGGCGGCGATCTCGACGTTGAGCAGCTGCGCCGAGCGCGTGACGATCTTCGTCAGCTCCTCCGGCGAGTAGAACTCCAGCCGCGAGACGATGCCGAAGCGGTCGCGCAGCGGGTTGGTCAGCATGCCGGCGCGGGTGGTGGCGCCGACCAGGGTGAAGGGCGGCAGGTCGAGCTTGACCGAGCGCGCCGCCGGGCCCTCGCCGATCATGATGTCGATCTGGAAGTCCTCCAGCGCCGGGTAGAGGATCTCCTCCACCACCGGCGAGAGGCGGTGGATCTCGTCGATGAACAGCACGTCGTGCGGTTCGAGGTTGGTGAGGATCGCCGCCAGGTCGCCGGCGCGTTCCAGCACCGGCCCGGAGGTGTGGCGCAGGTTGACGCCCATTTCGTGGGCGATGATGTGCGCCAGCGTCGTCTTGCCCAGGCCCGGCGGGCCGAACAG
>JAEUNH010000114.1 GCA_016791205.1 Rhodocyclaceae bacterium
CGCGCGCGGATCGAAGTTCTTGTAGACGCGATGCCCGAAACCCATCAGCTTGAAGTCGTCGCTCTTGTCCTTGGCCCGGGCAATGTACTTGCCGACACGAGACACATCGTGGATTTCTTCGAGCATCTGCAGACAGGCCTCGTTGGCGCCGCCGTGCGCCGGGCCCCACAGGCAGGCGATGCCGGCGGAAATGCAGGCGAAGGGATTGGCGCCGCTGGATCCGGCCAGGCGCACCGTCGAGGTCGAGGCATTCTGCTCGTGGTCGGCGTGCAGCGTAAAGATGACGTCGAGAGCGTGCTCGATCACCGGGTTGGGCTTGTACTCCTCGCACGGCGTGCCGAACATCATGTGCATGAAGTTGCCGGCGTACGACAGCTCGTTGCGCGGATACATGAAGGGCTGGCCGATGTTGTACTTGTAGGCCATGGCGACAATGGTCGGCAGCTTGGCCACCAGCCGGTTGAAGGAGATGCTGCGGTGGGCCGCATCCGAGAAGTCCATCGCCTCGTGGTAGAAGGCGGCGAGCGCGCCGACCACGCCGACCATCACCGCCATCGGGTGGGCGTCGCGGCGGAAGCCCTGGTAGAACTTCACCAGCTGCTCGTGCACCATCGAGTGGTTCTTGATCAGGCCCTCGAACTCGGCCTTCTGCTTGACGTTCGGCAGCTCGCCGTTCTTCAGCAGGTAGGCCACCTCGAGGAAGCTGCACTTTTCGGCCAATTGCTCGATCGGGTAGCCGCGGTAGAGCAGCTCACCTTTGTCGCCGTCGATGAAGGTGATCTTCGACTGGCAGCTGGCGGTCGACAGGAAGCCGGAATCGTAGGTGAACAGACCGGTCTTGGCGCCGAGGGTGCGGATATCGATGACGTCGTTGCCGTGGGTGCCCTTCATCACCGGGAATTCCACGGATTTGCCGTCGACAGTCAGGGTTGCCATGCGTTGCGTGCTCATATCTGTACCTCTGGTTTGGTCCGGTTAATGTGCTTTCTCTCCGCTCGATGCCGCCTCATGCCTGGCGCAGCCGCTCGACGATGCTTCGCAGTTGCGGGTCGTCCGTCTCCCGCCGACCGCTGACCAGGTCCCACAAATCGTGGTCTTCCATTGCCACCAGCCGCTCCAGCCCCGCCTCGCCGTCGGCGTCGAGATCGTCGCCGACGCGGGCCCAGAAACGCTGGAACATCAGGTCCAGCTCCAGCAGGGCGCGCCGGCAGTGCCAGCGCAAGCGCCGCAGCCGCGCCCCGCGGTCTGCATCCATGCTCAGACGGCGCGCCTCACCATCATGTCCTTGATCTTGCCGATCGCCCGGGTCGGGTTGAGGCCCTTCGGGCAGACGTCGACGCAGTTCATGATGCTGTGGCAGCGGAACAGGCGATAGGGGTCCTCGAGGTTGTCGAGGCGTTCCGAGGTCGCCTGATCCCTGGTATCGGCAATAAATCGATAAGCTTGAAGCAATCCGGCCGGGCCGACGAACTTGTCCGGGTTCCACCAGAACGACGGGCAGGAGGTCGAGCAGCAGGCGCACAGGATGCACTCGTAGACCCCGTTCAGCTCCTCGCGCTCCTCGGGCGACTGCAGCCGCTCGGTCTCCGGCGGCGGGTCGTTGTTGATGAGGTAGGGCTTGATCGAGTGGTACTGCTTGAAGAACTGGGTCATGTCCACGATCAGGTCGCGGATGATGGGCAGGCCGGGCAGCGGGCGCAGCACGACGGTCCCGGACAGGTCCTTCAGGTCGGTCAGGCAAGCCAGGCCGTTGCGGCCGTTGATGTTGAGCGCATCCGAGCCGCAGACGCCCTCGCGGCAGGAGCGGCGGAAGGACAGCGTATCGTCCTTGGCTTTCAGCTTGACCATGGCATCGAGCAGCTTGCGGTCGGTGGAATCCACCTCGACCGCGATGTCCTGCATGTACGGCTTGTCGTCCCGGTCCGGATCGTAGCGGTAGATCTTGAACTGCATGGTTCGTGTGGTCATCTTCCGGAGCTCCTCAGTACGCGCGCTTCTTCAGCTCGATGGTGGGCACGGTGAGCGGGGTCAGCTTCACCGACTTGTAGTCGAGGCGGTTGCCCTCCTTGAACCACAGGGTGTGCTTGAGCCAGTTCGTGTCGTCGCGGCCGTTCGGACGCTCCGGTGTGTCCGGGGCGTCGTCGCGGACATGGGCGCCGCGGCTCTCCTTCCTCGCCTCGGCCGAAATCATGGTGGAGACGGCGACCTCGATCAGGTTCTCCAGTTCCAGCGCCTCGATGCGGGCGGTGTTGAAGACCTTCGACTTGTCCTTGATCGCGATGCGCTGCACGTCTTGCTGCACCTCGAGGATCTTCGAGACGCCCTCCTTCAGCTTGTCGGCGAAGCGGAACACCCCGCAGTGGTTCTGCATGGTGCGCTGCATGGCCAGGCGCGACTCGTGCGCGTCGGCGCCGTCCTTCTGGGTGTCGAGGCGGTTGAGCCTCGCCAGCGTGCGCTCGATGGCCTCCTGCGGCAGGTCCTTGTGCGCCCTGGTCGATTTCTTCACGTCCTCGACGGCGGTCTCGCCGGCCGACTTGCCGAACACCAGCAGGTCGAGCAGCGAGTTGGTGCCGAGGCGATTGGCGCCGTGCACCGAGGCGCAGGCGCACTCGCCGGCGGCGTAGAAACCGGGCACGGCAACACTCATGCTGCTGCCGCGCGGGGCCACCACCTGGCCGCTGTAGTTGGTCGGGATGCCGCCCATCTGGTAGTGGCAGGTCGGCACCACCGGGATCGGCTCCTTGATCGGGTCGGTGCCGGCGAACTGGATGGAGATTTCGCGGATGCCCGGCAGGCGCTGCATGATCACCTTCGGATCGAGGTGGGTGATGTCGAGCAGCACGAAGTCCTTGTTCGGACCGCAGCCGCGCCCCTCGTTGATTTCGGTGGTCATGGCGCGCGACACCACGTCGCGCGAGGCGAGGTCCTTGGCGTTGGGCGCGTAACGCTCCATGAAGCGCTCGCCGGCGCTGTTGCGCAGGATGCCGCCTTCGCCGCGCACGCCCTCGGTGATGAGGACACCGGCGCCGGCCACCCCGGTCGGGTGGAACTGCCAGAACTCCATGTCCTCGAGCGGGATGCCGGCGCGCGCCGCCATGCCGAGGCCGTCGCCGGTGTTGATGAAGGCGTTGGTCGAGGAGTGGTAGATGCGCCCGGCTCCGCCGGTGGCGAAGATGGTGGCCTTGGACTGGAAGGCGACGATGTCGCCGGTTTCCATCTCCAGCGCGATGACGCCGAGCACTTCGCCCTCGGCGTCGCGGATCAGGTCGAGCGCCATCCATTCGACGAAGAACTGGGTGTTGGCGCGGACGTTCCTCTGGTAGAGGGCATGCAGCATGGCGTGGCCGGTGCGGTCGGCGGCGGCGCAGGAGCGGCGCACCGGCTTCTCGCCGAAGTTCGACATGTGGCCGCCGAAGGGGCGCTGGTAGATCTTGCCGGCGTCGGTGCGGTCGAAGGGCATGCCGTAGTGCTCGAGCTCGATGACCACTTCGTTGGCCTTGCGGCACATGAACTCGATGGCGTCTTGGTCGCCGAGCCAGTCGGAGCCCTTGACGGTGTCGTACATGTGCCAGTGCCAGTGGTCCTCCTCGGAGTTGCCCAGCGAGGCGGCGACGCCGCCCTGGGCGGCGACGGTATGCGAACGGGTCGGGAAGACCTTGGTGATGACGGCCGTCTTGAGGCCGGACTCGGAGAGCTGCAGGGCAGCGCGCAGGCCGGCGCCGCCGGCGCCGACGATGACCGCGTCGAAGGTGCGTTTGGTGACGTTCACTTTCAGAGTCTCCAGATGATGGATACGGCCCAGCCGAGACAACCGACGAGGGCGAGAAGCGTAAGCGTATGCAGCGCGAGCCGAACACCCGTCGGCTTGACGTAGTCCATCCAGATGTCGCGCACGCCAACCCAGACGTGCCAGATCAGGCTGACGACGAAGAGGAAGGTGAGAAAGCGCATGAAGCCGCCGGCCATGAAGCCGCGCCAGGATTCGTAGGTGAGGCGCTCCTGCCCCAGCAGCAGGACGGCAACGAGCAGGGTGTAGACCGCCATGACCGCGGCGGTGATGCGCTGCGCCAGCCAGTCTTTCAGGCCGTAGTGGGCGCCGACGATGATTTCCTTCACCATAGCTTCACCCCCAGGATCGCGGTCAGGACGAGGCTGACGGCCAGCACGGCCTTGGCGCTGGTGCGGGCCGGCTGCAAGTCGGTGCCCATGTTCAGGTCGAGCAGCAGGATGCGGATGCCCATGCAGAAGTGGTGGAGGAAGGCCCACAGCAGACCGAGCAGCACCAGCTTGGCGAGCGGATGGCCGGCCACGGCCTTGAAGGTCTCGAAGCTTTGCGGCGATTCGAGACTCAACTGCAGCAGATAAATCAGGAACGGCAGCATGAGAAACAGGCCCGCCCCGCTCACCCTGTGCAATATCGAGGCGATCGCTGGAATGGGCTGCTTGATGACCCGAAGGTCCAGATGCTTCGGGCGCTCCTTTTTCAAGGTTATTTCCGACATCAGATATTCCCCCTTCGCTGTGCGGCGCAACATAAGGCGTCGCGATACCCCGATAAAATGTGAATTATAGCGTCTGACATGGCGTCGGCTTCATCCCTTGGCCGCATCAATTCAGTTCGTTCAGGTAATAGTGCTCGGCGGTCGAATACAGGCCGCGGCGCCACTCGACGGGCTTGTCGCCATAGGTGTAGGTGACCCGTTCGACCGACAGCAGCGGGCTGCCTTCTTCGACGGTCAGCAATTCGGCGGATGCCCGATCGGCCGCCACTGCGCGGATGCGTTCCTCGGCGCGGATCATGCGTACCCCGAAGCGGGTCTCGAACAGGGTATAAAGCGAATCCTGGTTGTCCTGCAGAACTTCCAGAGTGAGGCCCTGGAAAACTTCGCCGGGCAGATAGATTTCATCCAGCACCACCGGCTTGGCGTCGAAACGGAGCAGGCGGCGCACGATATTGATGGAGGCCCCGAGCGGAATCTCCAGTATCCGCGCCGCCTCCTGGCCGGCCTTGGCGCGCCAGCACTCCAGAGGTACGCTCTGCGGCACGGCGACGCCGCCTTCATTCGGCACCACGCGAAGGAAGCGAAAGAAGGCGCGCGGGTCGTTGTGCGAGGCAACATAAGTACCCTTGCCCTGCTTGCGCACCACCAGATTTTCGGCGGCCATCTCGTCGATGGCCTTGCGGACGGTGCCCTGGCTGACGTTGAAGCGGACAGCCAATTCCGCTTCACTGGGAATGGCTTCGCCGGGACGCCACTCGCCGGATGCAAGCCCCTGGAGGATCAGGTTCTTGATCTGGCGGTAAAGCGGACTGAAGGTCGGTGAAACTTGCGCCATGCAGCAATTTCAGCACAAAAAAATCATGACGTCTATAGTCTCTCTTATGTCTTATATATGATATCTGATACCTATTGACACACTGCAAAAAGGATTTTACCATCGCCCGCATTCCCGGCTGGCGTTTATTCAGCGCTTCGCCAGCGGCGAGCGCTCCATTTGAACAACCTGATCGAGGAGTCACTTCCATGGCCAAATCCCCCGTTCGTGTCACCGTCACCGGCGCTGCCGGCCAGATCGGCTACGCCCTGCTCTACCGCATCGCCAGCGGCGAAATGCTCGGCAAGGACCAGCCCGTCATCCTGCAGATGCTCGAGCTGCCCATGGAGAAGGCCCAGGCCGCGCTCAAGGGCGTGATGATGGAACTGGAGGACTGCGCCTTCCCGCTGCTGGCCGGCATGGTCGGCACCGCCGACCCGATGGTGGCCTTCAAGGACACCGACTACGCCCTGCTGGTCGGCGCCCGGCCGCGCGGCCCCGGCATGGAGCGCAAGGACCTGCTGCTCGAAAACGCCAAGATCTTCATCGAGCAGGGCAAGGCGCTCAACGCCGTCGCTTCGCGCAACGTCCGCGTGCTGGTGGTCGGCAACCCGGCCAACACCAACGCCTACATCGCCATGCGCTCGGCGCCCGACCTCCCCAAGAAGAACTTCACCGCGATGCTGCGCCTCGACCACAACCGCGCCGTTTCGCAGCTGGCCACCCGCACCGGCAAGGCCGTCACCGAGATCGAGAAGATGATCGTCTGGGGCAACCACTCGCCCACCATGTACCCGGACATCCGCTTCTGCACCGTCGCCGGCCAGGCCGCGCCCCAGGCCGTAAATGACGAAGCCTGGTACCGCAACGAGTACATCCCGAAGGTCGGCAAGCGCGGCGCCGCCATCATCGAGGCGCGCGGCGCCTCCTCGGCCGCCTCCGCCGCCAACGCCGCCATCGACCACATGCGCGACTGGGCGCTGGGCACCAACGGCAAGTGGGTCACCATGGGCATTCCCTCCGACGGTGCCTACGGCATCCCGCAGGACATCGTCTACGGCGTGCCGGTCACCTGCGCCGGCGGCGAGTACGCCCGCGTGACGGGGCTGGCCATCGACGACTACTCCCGCACCATGATGGACAAGACGCTCGCCGAGCTGAAGGAAGAGCAGGCCGGCGTGGCCGGCATGCTGGGCTGATTCGCCGGCTAGGGGTGAGGCGCAAGCACAGATGTCCGCTCCACTTCACCCCGCCGCCGTTCTCTACCGCGAAGCCAGGCCCTTCCCCGCCCTGCCGGCCTGCGAGCACTATGCCGGCAGCGAGAAGCTGATCGGCAAGGCGCTCGCCCTGCAGCAGGCGCTGGGGCCGATCTTCGACCTCACCTGCGATTGCGAGGACGGCGCCCCCACCGGCGCCGAGAAGGCACATGCCGAGATGGTCGCCGCCGCAATCAACTCCGCCGACAACCGCCATGGCCGCGTCGGCGCCCGCATCCACGACATCACCCATCCGCACTGGCGCACCGATCTGGAGATCATCGTCGGCGCCGCCGGCGCGCGGCTCGCCTATATCACCTTCCCCAAGGCCGGCGGCCGCCAGGACGTGCAGACCATGCTGATGGGGCTCGCCGCCGTGGTGAAGAACTGCGGCCTCGAGCGGCCGATCCCCGCCCACGTACTGATCGAGACCCACGGCGCGCTGCGCGAGGTGGAGGAGATCGCCGCCCTGCCCGGCATCGAGACGCTGGATTTCGGCCTGATGGATTTCGTCAGCGGCCACCACGGCGCGATCCCCGCCACGGCGATGAAGAGCCCCGGCCAGTTCGAGCATCCGCTGGTGGCGCGCGCCAAATGCGCCATCGCCGCCGCTGCGCTCGGCCATGGTCTGGTGCCCTCGCACAACGTGACGACAGAACTGCAGGACACGCAGGCGGTCTACGCCGATGCCAGGCGCGCCCGCGAGCAGTTCGGCTACCTGCGCATGTGGAGCATCCATCCGAACCAGGTGCAGCCCATCGTCGACGCCATGCGGCCGAACTTCGAAGAGGTCAACGAGGCATCGGGCATCCTGCTCGCCGCGCAGGCTGCCGCCTGGGGGCCGATCCGCCACGACGGCCGCCTGCACGACCGCGCTTCGTACCGCTATTACTGGGAGCTGCTCGTCCGCGCCCATACGACCGGCATGGATTTGCCGGCCGGCGTGAAACAGCAGTTCTTTTCGACCACGCATTAACCCTTCTTACTGAGAGGACACACCCGTGCTAGAAGCCTACCGTGCCCATGCCGCCGAGCGCGCTGCCCTCGGCATTCCGCCGCTGCCCCTCACTGCCAAGCAGACCGGGGAACTCGTCGCCCTGCTGAAGAACCCGCAACAGTTGGCAAAAGCGGGCGAAGAGGCCTTCCTGGTCGACCTCCTCACCCACCGCGTGCCGGCCGGCGTGGATGACGCCGCCAAGGTCAAGGCCGCCTTCCTGGCGAAAGTCGCCAAGGGCGAGGAAGCCTGCGCGCTCATTTCTCGCGAGAAGGCCACCGAACTCCTCGGCACCATGCTCGGCGGCTACAACGTCAAGCCGCTGATCGACCTGCTCGACGACGCCGCGGTCGGCGCCGTCGCCGCCAAGGGCCTGAAGGGCACGCTGCTGATGTTCGACTACTTCCACGACGTCGCCGAGAAAGCCAAGAAGGGCAACGCCAACGCCAAGGCGGTGATGCAGTCGTGGGCCGACGCCGAGTGGTTCACCTCGCGCCCGGACGTGGCGAAGAAGATTTCCGTCACCGTCTTCAAGGTCACGGGCGAGACCAACACCGACGACCTCTCGCCCGCCCCCGACGCCTGGAGCCGCCCGGACATCCCGCTGCACGGCCTGGCCATGCTGAAGAACGCCCGTGAAGGCATCGTGCCGGAGAAGCCCGGCGAGCGCGGCCCGATCCAGCTGATCGAGGACCTGAAGAAGAAGGGCCATCCGGTCGCCTACGTCGGCGACGTGGTCGGCACCGGCTCCTCGCGCAAGTCCGCCACCAACTCGGTGATCTGGTGGACCGGCGACGACATCCCCTTCGTGCCGAACAAGCGCTACGGCGGCTTCTGCCTCGGCGGCAAGATCGCGCCGATCTTCTTCAACACGCAGGAGGACGCCGGCGCCTTCCCGATCGAGTGCGACGTGGCGCAGATGAACATGGGCGACGTGGTCGATATCTACCCCTACGAGAAGAAGGTCGAGAAGAACGGCCAGGTCATCGCCAGCTTCGCCTACAAGTCGGAAGTGCTCCTCGACGAAGTGCGTGCCGGCGGCCGCATCAACCTGATCATCGGCCGCGGTCTCACCACCCGTGCAAGGGAAGCGATGGGCCTGCCGCCGTCGACGCTGTTCCGCCTGCCGCAGGCGCCGAAGGATTCCGGCAAGGGCTTCTCGCTGGCGCAGAAGATGGTCGGCCGCGCCTGCGGCCTGCCCGAAACAAACGGGAAACATGCAGGCATCCGCCCGGGCACCTACTGCGAACCGAAGATGACCACCGTCGGCTCCCAGGACACCACCGGCCCGATGACGCGCGACGAGCTGAAGGACCTCGCCTGCCTCGGCTTCTCCGCCGACATGGTGATGCAGTCGTTCTGCCACACCGCCGCCTATCCGAAGCTGGTC
>JAEUNH010000115.1 GCA_016791205.1 Rhodocyclaceae bacterium
ACGAGGCAATCGGATGGGGAATGCATGGCGTCTCCTGTCGAATCCGTCGGTGGGGTTGCCGGGATTCTGGCCCGGGCATATGTCGACAGTATTGCGGCGCAGTCGTCCGCCAAGGAGCCGCCGGGCGCGCGGTGGCCGCCCGCCCATGGTCCGAACGGACTATGCCGGAACGCGCCAACCGTCATGTTCCGCCGCCGTTCGTTAACTGTCCTGTCATACAAGGCGCCTAGACTGCCGCCATCGCTCATCCCGCCGCCGTCCGGCCTGCGTCCGCGTCCGCGGCGGCCGGCCGGAGCGCGGCGCCCATCCCTGAAGATGAAACCACCTCCAAATCGTCGTGCCGCCGGCTTCACCCTGCTGGAACTGCTGGTGGTGATGGTCATCATCGGCATGCTGGCCGGCTTCGTCGCGCCGAAGTTCTTCTCCCAGATCGGCAAGTCCGAGGTGAAGACCGCCCGCGCCCAGATCGACGCCCTGGAGAAGGCCCTCGACCAGTACCGCCTCGATGTCGGCCGCTATCCGGCCAGCGAGCCGGGGCTGGCGGCCCTCAACGAACGCCCGGCCGCCGAGCCCAAGTGGGCCGGCCCCTACCTGAAGAAGGCCGTGCCGCTCGATCCCTGGGGCCGCGCCTATGTTTACAAGTATCCGGGCGAGCACGGCGAATACGACCTGCTTTCCTACGGCAAGGACGGCCAGCCGGGCGGCAACGTCGTTGCCGAGGCGCTGGCGAGCGGCCTGGCGACAGTCGCCTACCGCAGCGCCGCGGCGGCGGAACTCATCCAGGATGGCTTCAGCGGCCGCACGGCGCCGCCGGGCGACGCCTATGCCTTCTCCGCGGCGGCACTCGGCCTCGCGCTCGATGCCGACCTGCGCCGCGCCGTCGGCCAGCGCGCCCGCCTCGACGTGGAGGCCCGCGGCTGGCCGGCGGTGGTCGAGCGCTTCGAGAGCGTGCTGCGGCAGGCGGCGCGCAAGGCTTCCTGAAAAGTCAGTCTGCGCAGCACGGCGTTCAGGGCCAGGCCGAGACGCTGCGCCCCTGCGCCGGCATCTTCACCTTCGGCAGCGCCTGCCGGTCCATGACGCCGTTCGCGTCGACCAGTTCGTTCAGGTGCAGCAGATAGGCGGTGACGGCATAGACCTGGTCGTCGCTCAGGCTTTTCGGCGCCGTGTGCGGCATGGCCCGCCGCACGTAATCGAAGATCGAGGTGGCGTAGGGCCAGCGCGCGCCCATCGACCAGATCAGCAACGGGTATTTCTTGATGCGGACGATGCGCAGCGGATCGTCCCAGCCGAACAGTCCGTCCGAACCGGCGAGCCGCGTCGCCGGTCCTTCGATGCCTTTTTCGCCGTGGCAGGCGGCGCATTGTGCGCGGTAGATCGCGCGGCCTTCAGTCACGCTGCCGCGGCCGGGCGGCAGGTTGCGGCCGTCGGGGAAGACGGTGATGTCGTGGCGGGCGAGTTGCGCCTGCGTCAGTGGCTCGCCCAGCCCGACCGCCGGCGCGCCGGCGCCGGCCGCGCCCGCCCAGGCCAGCAACAGTGCGACCAGCCATTGTTCAAGCGTAGGCATTTTCCACTTTCCCGTTCCGGTTGACCCGCCAGGCCTGGATGGCGTTGTAGTGGTTGAAGGAGTGCGCGGCATAGCGGTTGCGCCATTGCTTGCGCGCGGGCTGCACCCGGCCGTGTTCGTCGGTGGCGCGGCTTAGCAGCAGCGTGCTGGCGCCGGTCCAGCGCCAGGGGATGGAAAAGCGCGTGAAGGCGCGGTCCAGCACGGGGTCGTGCAGCGTCGCCTCCGCCCAGCTTTTGCCGCCGTCCGCCGAGACGTCCACCCTGGCGATGCGGCCGTGCCCCGACCAGGCCAGGCCGGAGATTTCATAGAAGCCCTTGGGGTCGGGCAGGACCATGCCGCCCGAGGGATGCGTGATGACGGACTTGACGTCCATGGCGAAGGCGAAGCGCTGGATGCGGCCGTCGGCCAGCACCTGGGTGTACAGGCCGGACTCGTCCTTGCTGTAGGCCGGGCTGGCGGCGATTTCCAGACGGTGCAGCCACTTCACGTTGAGGTTGCCCTCCCAGCCCGGCATGAACAGGCGCATCGGATAGCCCTGCGAGGGGCGCAGCCGTTCGCCGTTCTGGTACAGCGCGACGATGGCGTCCTTCATGACCGCGTCGAGCGGCAGGCTGCGCGTCAGCGAGCCGCCGTCGGCGCCCTCGGCAATGACCCAGGCGGCACCATCCTTGAGGCCCGCCTCGTTGAGCAGATGCGACAGCGGCACGCCGGCCCAGTCGGAGCAGGAAGCCTGGCCGAACAGCTCCTGGCAGCTGTGGTCCTCGACCAGCGGCGAGACGGCGTTGAAGGCGGTATTGCCGGCGCACTCGAGGAAGCGGATGCGCGACACCATCGGATAGCGCAGCAGGCGCTCGACGCTGAAGCGCAGGGGCTGGCGCACCAGCCCGTGGATCAGCAGTTCGTGGCGGGCGGGGTCGATGTCGGGCAGCCCGTTGTGGCTGACGGTGTAGTGCAGGCCGCTCGGCGTGACGATGCCCTGCAGCGCCGCCAGCGGCGTGTGCCACATGGTCATGCCGGCGGTCTGGGGCGCATCGAATTTCAGCAGCCGCTGCACCTCGCGCTCGTGCGCCGACGGGCTGCCGTAGGCGGCATCAGCACCTCCCAGCGCGGTCATCCAGGGCGGCATCCTGTCGGCAATCGTCCCGGCGCTCACGCTTGATGTCGCACTCGCGGCGGCCGCCGCCGCGCTGTAGCCGAAGGCGCGTTTCATGAAGTCGCGACGGTCGAGCAGGCCGCCGCCGGCGACGTACGAAAGATGTGAAGTCTTCATCGAGTTTCTCCGGGTGGATTGGGGATTGCGTGCGGCATTCAAGCGCCCGCCAGCGCCAGCCAGGCCGCGTAGGCGTAGGCCACGCCCAGCGAGCCGGCGAGCGCCAGGGCGAGATACAGCGCGAACACGCGCGGCCGCACCAGGCCCCACACGGCCAGCGCGGCGGGGATGCTGGTGACGCCGCCGGCGACCATGAAGGCGAGGCCGACGGCCGGGTTCATGCCCAGCTCGATCAGTCCGGCGATGAGCGGCACGGCGGCGAAGCCGTTGAGGTAGGCCGGGATGCCGGCGAGCACGGCGAACGGGATCGCCGCGCCGCCGCTGCCGCCGAGCCAGTGCGCGATGCTCGCGGCCGGCACCCAGGCCAGCATCAGGCTTTCCAGCAGGAAGGCGAGCGCCATCAGCCGGCCGAGGTTCCATGTGGTGGTCGTGGCGGAGACGAGGAACACCT
>JAEUNH010000161.1 GCA_016791205.1 Rhodocyclaceae bacterium
TTCCTCATGAACCTCTTCGTCTCCTGGTTCCCGATGCTGCTGCTGATCGGCGTCTGGGTCTTCTTCATGCGCCAGATGCAGGGCGGCGGCAAGGGCGGCGCCTTCTCCTTCGGCAAGTCGCGCGCCCGCATGATGGACGAGTCGGCCAACACCGTCACCTTCGCCGACGTCGCCGGCTGCGATGAAGCCAAGGAAGACGTCTCCGAGCTGGTCGATTTCCTGCGCGATCCGACCAAATTCCAGAAGCTGGGCGGGCGCATCCCGCGCGGCGTGTTGATGGTCGGCAACCCCGGCACCGGCAAGACCCTGCTGGCCAAGGCCATCGCCGGCGAGGCCAAGGTGCCGTTCTTCTCGATTTCCGGCTCCGACTTCGTCGAGATGTTCGTCGGCGTTGGCGCCGCCCGGGTGCGCGACATGTTCGAGCAGGCCAAGAAGCACGCCCCCTGCATCATCTTCATCGACGAGATCGACGCGGTCGGCCGCCAGCGCGGCGCCGGCCTCGGCGGCGGCAACGACGAACGCGAGCAGACCCTCAACCAGCTGCTGGTCGAGATGGACGGCTTCGAGGGCACCGCCGGCGTCATCGTCATCGCCGCCACCAACCGTCCCGACGTGCTCGACCCGGCGCTGCTGCGGCCGGGCCGCTTCGACCGCCAGGTGGTGGTGCCGTTGCCGGACATCCGCGGCCGCGAGCAGATCCTCATGGTGCACATGCGCAAGGTGCCGATGGCGCCCGACGTCAAGGCCGACATCATCGCCCGCGGCACGCCGGGCTTCTCCGGCGCCGACCTGGCCAACCTGGTGAACGAGGCGGCGCTGTTCGCCGCGCGCGGCAACAAGCGCCTGGTGGAGATGGACGATTTCGAGAAGGCCAAGGACAAGATCATGATGGGCGCCGAGCGCCGCTCGATGGTCATGCCCGAGGAGGAGCGCAGGAACACCGCCTACCACGAGTCGGGCCACGTGCTGGTGGCCAAGCTGCTGCCGAAGACCGACCCGGTGCACAAGGTCACCATCATCCCGCGCGGCCGGGCGCTGGGCGTGACCATGCAGCTGCCGGAGCAGGACCGCTACAGCCAGGACCGCGACCGCCTGCTCAACACCATCGCGGTGCTGTTCGGCGGGCGCATCGCCGAAGAGATCTTCATGCATCAGATGACCACCGGCGCCTCCAACGACTTCGAGCGCGCCACCGACATCGCCCGCCGCATGGTGACGCAGTGGGGCATGTCGGACGCCCTCGGCACCATGGTCTATGGCGAGAACGAGGGCGAGGTCTTCCTCGGCCGCTCGATCACCACCCACAAGAACGTCTCGGAGTCGACCATGCAGCAGGTGGACGCCGAGATCCGCCGCATCATCGACCAGCAGTACGGCCTGGCGCGACGCCTGATCGAGGAGAACCGCGACAAGGTCGAGGCCATGACCCAGGCCCTGCTCGAGTGGGAGACCCTCGACGCCGACCAGATCAACGACATCATGGCCGGCAAGCCGCCGCGCGAGCCGAAGCGCGCCACGCCGCCGGCCAGCACCCCGGCCGACAACTCGCCTGGCGCGGCGCCCAACGCAGCCGCGCCGGCGTAACCCGGCTTCGCAGACCGGAGGCCGGATCGGGCAACCGATCCGGCCTTGTTTCATGGCCACCCACCTCGTTTGCGGCAAGCTCCGCCTGTCCCTCGAGCGCCCGCTCCTGATGGGCATCGTCAACGTCACGCCAGACTCGTTTTCCGACGGCGGCCGCCACTTCGATCCGGCGCAGGCCGTGGCGCATGCCCGCCGGCTCGTGGAGGAGGGCGCCGACATCCTCGACATCGGTGGCGAGTCCTCGCGGCCGGGCGCGCAATCCGTTTCGATTGAAGAAGAACTGCGACGCGTCCTGCCGGTGTTCGAGGCGCTTGCCGGCGACGGCATCCCGCTCTCGGTCGATACGCTGAAGCCCGAGGTGATGCGCCGGGCCGTCGCCGCCGGCGCTTCCATCATCAACGACATCGCGGCCTTGCAGGCGCCGGGGGCGCTGGAAGCGGCGGCAGCGTCGGATGCCGCGGTGTGCCTGATGCACATGCAGGGTGAGCCGGGCACCATGCAGGCCGATCCGCAATACCGCGACGTGGTGGCCGAGGTGCGCGACTTCCTCGCCCGGCGCGTGGCGACGGCCCAGGCGGCGGGCATCGCCACCGAGCGCATCATCGTCGATCCCGGCTTCGGCTTCGGCAAGCGGCTGGCGCACAACCTGGCCCTGTTGCGGGAATTGGCGCAGTTCGCCGGGCTAGGGGCCTGCGTGCTGGCGGGCCTCTCGCGCAAGTCCATGCTCGGCGAGATCACCGGGAGAAAAGTCGGTCTGCGCGAGACGGCGAGCGTGGCGGCGGCGCTCCTTGCCGCGCGGAATGGGGCTAGAATCCTGCGCGTGCATGACGTGGCGGCGACCAGGGACGCGCTCGCCGTATGGTCGGCGGTCGAAGGAGCGGAGTAAGCATGGGACGCAAATATTTCGGCACCGACGGGGTGCGCGGCACGGTGGGCGAGGCGCCCATCACGCCGGATTTCGTGATGCGCCTCGGCTATGCCGCCGGCACCACCCTGGCGGCGCGCGAGCATCTCCCGGCGGGGGAGCATCCGGCCGTGCTGATCGGCAAGGACACGCGCATTTCCGGCTACATGCTGGAGGCGGCGCTGGAGGCCGGGTTCGCCGCGGCCGGGGTCGACGTCATGCTGACCGGCCCGCTGCCGACGCCAGCCATCGCCTACCTGACCCGTGCGCTGCGGCTGCAGGCCGGGGTGGTGATCTCGGCCTCGCACAATCCCTATCCCGACAACGGCATCAAGTTCTTTTCCGCCGGCGGCGCCAAGCTGCCGGACGGGGTGGAGGCGGACATCGAGTCGCGGCTGGAGCAGCCGATGGGCTGCGCCGCGCCGGCGCGGCTTGGCAAGGCGCGCCGGGTCGACGATGCGGCCGGCCGCTACATCGAGTTCTGCAAGAGCACCTTCCCCAACGAGTTCGACCTGCGCGGCATGAAGATCGCGGTCGATTGCGCCCATGGCGCGGCCTATCACATCGCCCCCAAGGTGCTGCATGAGCTCGGCGCCGAGGTGCACAGCATCGGCGCCGAGCCGAATGGCATCAACATCAACGACCAGGTCGGGGCGACCGCACCGCAGGCCCTGCAGAAAACCGTGGTGGCGCAGGGCGCCGACCTCGGCATCGCCCTCGACGGCGACGGCGACCGGGTCATGATGGTCGACGCCGGCGGGCGCCTCTACGACGGCGACCAGCTGCTCTACGTCATCGCCCGCAGCCGCCTGGCCAACGGCGGGCTGGCCGGCGTGGTCGGCACCCTGATGACCAACCTCGGCCTGGAGCATGCCCTGGCCAGGCTGGGTCTGCCCGTCGTCCGCGCCAGGGTCGGCGACCGTTACGTGCTGGAAACGCTGCTCGAGCGCGGCTGGAAGCTGGGCGGCGAGAACTCGGGCCACATCATCTGCCTCGATCGCCACAGCACCGGCGATGGCATCGTCTCGGCGCTGCAGGTGCTGGCGGCGCTGCGGCTGCAGTCCTGCACCCTGGAGGCGGCCTGCGCCGACCTGGCGCTGTATCCGCAGACGCTGGTGAACGTCAGGCTGCCGAGCGGCTTCGACTGGCAGCGGCGCCCCGAGATCGAGTCGGCGCGCCTGGCGGCGGAAAAAGCGCTGGGCGACGCCGGCCGGGTGCTGCTGCGCGCCTCCGGCACCGAGCCGCTGCTGCGCGTGATGGTCGAAGGCCGCGAGGCGCAGCAGGTGGCGGAACTGGCGGAGGACATCGCCCACGCCGTCCAGCGTGCCGCGGCGTGATTCGACCGCTGCAGGTGCCACCGGGCCGTTCCTGAGGCGGTTTAGATTTGACCGGAATCCGCCCGGAAGCTAAAATCACGGGCTTTTGGCGCTCAGGAAAAGAGACGGGCAATGCGGCGCAAATTCGTGGCGGGCAACTGGAAGATGCATGGCGGGCTGGCCCGCAACCGCGATCTTCTGGACAGTCTGATCAAAGGGATCGGCGGTGGCGGCAAGGCCGATTGTGCCGTGTGCGTGCCCTTCCCCTATCTGGCCCAGGCCCAGGAACTGCTCAAGGGCACGGCCATCGCCTGGGGCGCGCAGAACTGCTCTGAACATCCCCAGGGCGCCTATACCGGCGAAGTCAGCGCGGCCATGCTGGCCGATTTCGGTTGCCGCTATGCGATCGTCGGCCACTCGGAAAGGCGCAGCCTGTATGGCGAGCGCAACGAGACCGTGGCGGCCAAGTTCGTG
Source organism: Rhodocyclaceae bacterium (assembly GCA_016791205.1). Classification (GTDB taxonomy): domain Bacteria; phylum Pseudomonadota; class Gammaproteobacteria; order Burkholderiales; family Rhodocyclaceae; genus Desulfobacillus. The sequence goes on from JAEUNH010000161.1 coordinate 4,279, forward strand.
GCGGCGGTCGATGGCGGCCTGACCCCGATCCTCTGCCTGGGCGAAACCCTCGAACAGCGCGAGCAGGGCGTCACCGAGCAGGTCATTGCCGCGCAATTCGACGCGGTCCTTCAGGCGGCCGGGGTGCACGGCTTCGCCAACGCGGTGATCGCCTATGAGCCGGTATGGGCCATCGGCACCGGACGCACGGCCTCGCCGCAGCAGGCGCAGGACGTGCACGCCTTCATCCGCGGCCGGCTGGCATCGAGCGATGCGGCGCTGGCGCAGCGCATGCAGATCCTCTACGGCGGCAGCGTCAAGCCGCAGAATGCCGCCGAACTGTTCGGCATGGCCGATATCGACGGCGGCCTGATTGGCGGCGCCTCCCTGGTGGCCCAGGATTTCCTGGCGATCTGTTCGGCGGCATAAACAAAGATTCACAAAGATTCGGAGTCGTGATGGATGGTTTTCTGTTTCCCCTGGTTTTGACCGTGCATATCCTGGTCGGCGCGGCGGTGATCGGCCTGGTCCTGCTGCAGCATGGCAAGGGCGCCGACATGGGTGCGGCTTTCGGCAGCGGCGCCTCGGGCAGCCTGTTCGGGGCCTCCGGCTCGGCCAACTTTCTGAGCCGGGTTACCGCGGTCCTGGCCACCTTGTTCTTCCTGACCAGCCTGGGCTTGAGCTATATGGCGACGACCAGCCGCGTCCAGGCGCCGACAAGCGTGATGGAGCAGGTGAAGACCCAGCCGGCGGCGCCGGTCGAGCCGGCGCCGGCCCAACCGGCGGCCGGTGGTGACTCGAAGGCCAGGGAAATTCCGAAGTAAGTGATGCTGCGGCGCAAAAAGAAAGGTATAATTTTTCTTTGCGTCGCCATCAGTAATGGTGGCTCTGCCGCGGGATGCATCGGGCAGAACCACGGTTTGCATGCCGACGTGGTGAAATTGGTAGACACGCTATCTTGAGGGGGTAGTGGCGAAAGCCGTGTGAGTTCGAGTCTCACCGTCGGCACCAGAACAATCCCCGGGCCTGCCTGTTGCGGGCTTGGCAAGCGGCAGAGGCCGCGAAGGGCCCGGCGGATGGCCCGGCAAGACCATCTGCGCTGACTATGTTGGAAAATTATTTTCCTGTCCTCGTTTTCATACTCGTCGGCCTGGCCTTCGGGTGTGCTCCCATCCTTCTCGGCTGGCTGATCGCCCCCAACCGGCCCGACAGCGAAAAGCTTTCCCCTTTCGAATGCGGCTTCGAGGCCTTCGAGGACGCACGCATGAAGTTCGACGTGCGCTTCTACCTGATCGCCATCATCTTCATCCTGTTCGACCTGGAAATCGCCTTCCTCTTCCCCTGGGCGGTGATCTTCAAGGACATCGTTTCGTCGGAAACCATGCGGCTGTTCGGCTTCTTCGAAATGATGGTCTTCATCGGCATCCTGGCCATCGGCTACGTCTACGCCTGGGCCAAGGGCGCCCTGGACTGGGAGTAGCGACATGAGCAGGGAGCAGGGGCCACACGAAGTGGGGATGCGACCGGCCGCGAATGGCGCTGGCCGCCGACAGTGGGTCCTGGAAACCACTGACGCGAGTTCGGAGGCGGCAAGGCCATGAGTATCGAAGGCGTACTGGAAAAGGGCTTCGTCACCACCACCCTCGATACCGTCATCAACTGGACGCGCACCGGCTCGATGTGGCCGATGACCTTCGGCCTGGCCTGCTGCGCGGTCGAGATGATCCAGGCCGGCTGCTCCCGCTACGACCTCGACCGCTTCGGCATCGTCTTCCGCCCCAGCCCGCGCCAGTCCGACGTGATGATCGTCGCCGGCACGCTCACCAACAAGATGGCGCCGGCGCTGCGCAAGGTGTACGACCAGATGGCCGAGCCGCGCTGGGTGGTGTCCATGGGCTCCTGCGCCAACGGCGGCGGCTACTACCACTATTCCTATTCCGTGGTGCGCGGCTGCGACCGCATCGTCCCGGTAGACATCTACGTGCCGGGCTGCCCGCCGACCGCCGAAGCCCTGCTCTACGGGCTGATCCAGTTGCAGAACAAGATCAAGCGCACCAGCACCATCGCGCGCTGAAAACCGACGAAAAAATGGCTACCCGGCTCGAAACGCTGTGCCTCAACCTGCAGAACGCCCTTGGCGAGCGCATCCGCGACCTCCGGACGGCGGCCGGCGAGGTCACCCTCGAGGTGGCCGCCGAACACTATCTGGAAACGGCGAAACTCCTGCGCGACCATCCCGACCTGCGCTTCGAGCAGCTGATCGACCTGACCGGCGTTGACTATTCGTCCTGGGGAGACGGCGCCTGGACCGGCCTGCGCTTTGCCGCCGTCTGCCACCTGACGTCCATTTCGAAGAACTGGCGCCTGCGCCTGCGCGTCTTCGCGACGGACGACGGTTTCCCGGTGCTGCCTTCCGTGGTCGGCCTGTGGAACAGCGCCAACTGGTACGAGCGCGAAGCCTTCGATCTCTACGGCATCCTCTTCGAGGGCCACCCTGACCTGCGCCGCATCCTCACCGATTACGGCTTCGTCGGCCATCCCTTCCGCAAGGATTTCCCCATCTCCGGCCACGTCGAGATGCGCTACGACCCGGAGCAGAAACGGGTGGTGTATCAGCCCGTGACCATCGAGCCGCGCGAGAACACGCCGCGCATCATCCGCGAGGACAGCTATGGGGACGTCGGCCATGGCTGAGATCAGAAACTACACGATCAACTTCGGGCCCCAGCATCCGGCGGCCCACGGCGTGCTGCGCCTGGTGCTGGAATTGGACGGCGAGGTGATCGTCCGCGCCGATCCGCACATCGGCCTGCTGCACCGCGCCACCGAGAAGCTGGCCGAGACCCGCACCTGGCTGCAGACGCTGCCCTATCTCGACCGCCTCGACTACGTCTCGATGATGTGCAACGAGCACGCCTACTGCCTGGCGGTGGAGAAATTGCTCGGCGTCGAGGTGCCGCTGCGCGCCCAGTACATCCGCGTCATGATGGACGAGGTGACGCGCATCCTCAACCATCTGCTCAACATCGGCACCCACGCCCTCGATATCGGCGCCATGACCATGGTGCTGTACACCTTCCGCGAGCGCGAGGACCTGATGGACGTGTACGAGGCCGTCTCCGGCGCCCGCCTGCATGCGGCCTATTACCGGCCGGGCGGCGTCTATCGCGACCTGCCCGATCGCATGCCGCAGTACGTCGAGAACAAGTTCAAGAATGCCGAGACGGTGAGGCGGCTGAACGCGGCGCGCCAGGGTTCGCTGCTCGACTTCCTCGAGGACTTCACCCACCGCTTTCCGACCTACGTCGACGAGTACGAGACGCTGCTCACCGACAACCGCATCTGGAAGCAGCGCACCGTCGGCGTCGGCGTGGTCTCGCCCGAGCGTGCCCTCGCCCTCGGCTTCACCGGTCCCATGCTGCGCGGCTCCGGCGTCGAGTGGGACCTGCGCAGGAAACAGCCCTATGAGGTGTACGACCGCATGGAATTCGACGTACCGGTCGGCGTCAACGGCGACTGCTACGACCGCTACCTGGTGCGCATCGAGGAGATGCGCCAGGCCAACCGCATCGTCAGACAGTGCATCGACTGGCTGCGCAAGAACCCTGGGCCGGTCATCACCGACAACCACAAGGTGGCGCCGCCGCCACGCGAGTCGATGAAGGCCAACATGGAAGAGCTGATCCATCACTTCAAGCTGTTTACCGAGGGCATGCACGTGCCGCCCGGCGAGGCCTATGCCGCCATCGAGCACCCGAAGGGCGAGTTCGGCGTGTATGCCATCTCCGACGGCGGCAACAAGCCCTACCGCATCAAGCTGCGCTCGCCCGGTTTCCCGCATCTGGCCGCCACCGACGAGCTGGCCAGGGGCCACATGATCGCCGACGCCACGGCCATCATCGGCACCATCGACCTGGTGCTGGGCGATACCGATCGATAACATCATGCTGAGCCAAGAATCCCAAAAACAGATCGACCGCGAAGTCGCCAAGTATCCCGCCGAGCAGAAGCAGTCGGCGGTGATGGCGGCGCTGGCCATCGTCCAGATGGAGCGGGGCTGGCTGTCCAACGAGATCATCGAGGCCGTCGCCAACCACCTCGGCATGGCGCCGATGGCGGTGTACGAAGTGGCGAGCTTCTACAACATGTACGACCTGGCCCCGGTCGGCAAGTACAAGATCACCGTGTGCACCAACCTGCCCTGCGCGCTGTCGGGCGGGGTGCATGCCGCCGATTACCTGAAGCAGAAGCTCGGCATCGGTTTCAACGAAACCACCGCCGACGGCCGGTTCACCCTGAAGGAAGGCGAGTGCATGGGCGCCTGCGGTGACGCGCCGGTAATGCTGGTGAACAACGTGCGCATGTGCAGCTTCATGCAACCGGAACAGATCGACCGGCTGCTCGGGGAGTGCCAGTAATGGGCGCGCTCGGCTTCATCCTCGATGCGGCGGAGGGCGAGCGCAGCTGGCGCCTCGCCGAGTACGTCAAACGCGGTGGCTATGCGGCGCTGAAGAAGATCGTCAGCGAGAATATTCCGCCCGAGAACATCGTCGCCGAGCTGAAGAAGTCCTCGCTGCGCGGCCGCGGCGGCGCCGGCTTCCCGACCGGCCTCAAGTGGAGCTTCATGCCGCGCCAGTTTCCTGGCGCCAAGTACGTCGTCTGCAACTCCGACGAGGGCGAGCCGGGCACCTTCAAGGATCGCGACATCCTGCGCTGGAACCCTCACATGGTGATCGAGGGCATGATCATCGCCGGCTACGCCATGGGCTGCGCCCGCGGCTACAACTACATCCACGGCGAGATCTGGGACATCTACAAGCGCTTCGAGGAGGCCCTCGAAGAGGCGCGGGCGGCGAAGTTGCTCGGCGACAACATCCTCGGCTCCGCCTTCAGCTTCGAGCTGCAGGCCCACCACGGCTATGGCGCCTACATCTGCGGCGAGGAAACCGCGCTGCTCGAGTCGATCGAGGGCAAGAAGGGCCAGCCGCGCTTCAAGCCGCCGTTTCCGGCCAGCTTCGGTCTCTACGGCAAGCCGACCACCATCAACAACACCGAGACCTTCGCCTCGGTGCCCTGGATCATCAACCAGGGTGGCGAGAAGTTTCTTGAGCTGGGCAAGCCGAACAACGGCGGCACCAAGCTGTTCTCCGTCTCCGGCCACGTCAATCGCCCCGGCAACTTCGAGGTGCCGATGGGCACGCCCTTCCCCGAACTGCTCGCCCTGGCGGGCGGCATGCGCGGCGGGCGCAAGCTGAAGGGCGTCATCCCAGGCGGCTCCTCGGCGCCGGTGCTGCCGGAAGAGATCATCATGGAGTGCACGCTCGACTACGATTCGATCGCCAAGGCCGGTTCCATGCTCGGCTCCGGCGCCGTGATCGTCATGGACGAGACCACCTGCATGGTGAAGGCGCTCGAGCGCCTGTCCTACTTCTACTTCGAGGAGTCCTGCGGCCAGTGCACGCCCTGCCGCGAGGGCACCGGCTGGCTCTACCGCGTCGTGCACCGCATCGAGCACGGGCAAGGGCGCCCGGAGGACCTGGATCTCCTCAACAGCGTCACCGAGAACATCATGGGCCGCACCATCTGCGCCCTCGGCGACGCGGCCGCCATGCCGGTGCGGGGCTTCCTCAAGCACTACAAGGCGGAATTCGAATACCACATCCAGAACAAGAAATGCCTGGTGCCCGAGGACGTGCAGCGCGCGGGCAGCGGCTTCTTCAAGGTGGCGTAGCAAATGGTCGAAATCGAGATCGACGGCAGGAAAACCGAGGTGGCCGACGGCAGCACCGTGATGGATGCCGCCCAC
>JAEUNH010000213.1 GCA_016791205.1 Rhodocyclaceae bacterium
GAGGGCGTCCTCGCCGAAGGCGCGGTACACCTCGCGGCAGCCGATGCAGCAGAAGTCGTGGCCGGCGTCGGAAACCGGCGGTTTCGGCAGGGGCAGGCCGCAGAGCGTGCAGGGCATCGGGATGGCGCCAAAAAAAAAGCGTCCGCATCGCTGCGGACGCTTCGGTTTGCCGGATCGTCTTACGCCCGGGCCAGCTCGCCCATGGGCGCGGAGATCTCGCGCGACTTCATCATGTTGTAGAAATATACGGCAAACGAGGCGCCGATGATGAGGCCGAAGGCCAGGATCAGGTTGCCGTAGAGCATCCAGCCTTCCGGGTGCCAGTCGGCGAAGCGCCGCGGCATGCCGGCCGCCCCGCCCGCCAGCATGACGATGGCCGCGCCGAAGCTGCCGACAGTCATCAACTTGATGTACAGACTGCCCAGCGCCGCGTCGAGCTTGCGGCCCGTGATCACCGGATAGTGGTGATAAAGCACGCCCATCCACATCAGGGACATGGACAGGACGACCGTCATGAAGTGGCCGCTCTGCCACATGGTGCCATGCAACTGGTAGGTCCAGGCGATGTTGGAGGTGACAATGGCGCTGGCGCCGTCGAGGATGTAGAGCGCCCAGCCGACGAGCACGGCGATGATGCCGGGCTCCGGCTTCAGCCCGTGCTGCCAGATGGTGGCGAGGATGGTGAAGATGCTGATCGCCGCACCCATGCCGGTGCCCCAGCTCATGATGTTGCCCCAGTAGGACAGGGCCGCCGGCTGGTTCGGGTAGAAGGTGATGAAATGGTGCAGGCCTGAGGTGACCGAGGTCACCAGCAGGACCCACAAGGCCAGGTTGGCCAGCTTCTCGCTGTAGAGCTTGCGAGAGCCGTCGGCCAGGTAGAGCGGCAGCGTGGCGTACATCGCGCTCGCCACCATCAGGGCCATCGCCTCCATCAGGTTGTGGGCGAAGAGATAGAAGGTGTATTGGAACACCACCGGATCGGCCGCCCAGGCGGCGAGCGACATGGGCAGGATCTTGTAGAGCGCCAGCAGCAGCGTCGTGCCGACCACCACCAGCGGCAAGCCCGTCAATAGCAGGGTCGCGGCGGCGAGCAGCATGCCCAGCATGCCCGGCTCGTTGAGCGAGCGCTCGGAGAGAACGAGTTCCTGGCGCTTCTTGCCGAAGAACATCATCTTGAGCACCAGCAGCGGGTAGCAGAGGATCATGCAGGCCAGCACCAGGTAGATGCCGGTGAAGCCGACGATCACCGACTCCATGCTCCAGACGCCCATCTGCGCGCCGACCAGGGGCAGCGGGAACATCACCACCACGCTGACCTTGAGGCCCATGAGGACGGCGACGGTGAGAATGGCGGCGCCCAGGTTCATTGTCAGCCAGGACAGCGCCGCCAGCAGCCCGGTGACCGGCTTGCCGACGCAGCCGCCGGAGCGGTGCAGGCCGACGCCCATCATCAGCTGGAACGAGAAGGGGAAGGTCAGCGCCGCGCCGTGCAGCGTCAGGGTGGTGTAGAAGTGGTCGGAGCCGAGATCGAAGATCTGCGTCGCCGGCATGACCAGGCCCAGCAGGCCGGCCACGACGAGCCAGACGAAGGAACTCATGATCATCAGCGCCGGCCAGGCGTTGATTTCTTCGAGGCCGGTGCTCTTGTCGACCGCGAACATCCTGCCGAAGATCGGGGTGCTCTTGACGAGGGTGGTGGCTATGCTCATTTCTGGTTCTCCTCCGCTTGGGTGCGCTCGGTTGCCTCAGTTGGCTTTGACGACGGTCAGTTCGTCCTGCATCCGGTGGTGGGCGACGCCGCAGTATTCGAGGCAGCGCACCGCGTACTTGCCCGGCTCCTTGAACGTATAGACGGCCGAGGTGGGCTTGGTGGTGCCCGGCATCATCAGCATGGTGAACAGCACCCTGCCGTCCGGGTGATAGACGGCGAAGCCGTGCTGGGTGTCGCTCGCCCGGCCGGAGAAGCGCACCGGCTTGCCGGCCTCGATCTGGCGGTTGGAGATGTCGTAGGCCCAGGACTTCGCCGTGAAGTCGACCTGCACCTCGGCCTCGCCGCCGGTCGTGCCGGAGGCGGCGGCCCACGGGATGAATTTCAGGCTGGCCAGGTTGGCGACCACGAAGAAGATGAATGCGAACGTCAGCCAGACGCCCTCGATGGGCGCAAACTCGCCGGGCTGCAATCGGGTGGGTCCGGTATCGACCAGGCTTTTCCGGCGGATGACCCAGTACGCCATCAGGGCAAAGGGGACGAACATGAACATGGTCACCCAGAACGCGCCCCAGCCGGTATACACGTAGTCCAACATGGCGATTGCCTCCTCCTCGAATTTGTCGGTACGGCCGGATTGCCCGGCCGCTCTTGTAGTAGGCGAACGATAGGCCCCGCCACAGAGAGGGGCAATCAGGATGTTTACTTAGTACCCCTGCGGATGTTCCTGATTGAAGGAAGCGGCAGGGGGGCTAGACTGGGCCGGCCATCAACGACACCGGAGGCCTCCGCTTATGGCTGAAACGATCCTCACCGCCCGCCCCGGCCCGGCCGAACGCCTGCGCCGCTACCTGCGCCTGACCAAGCCGCGGGTGAACACCCTGATCGTGTTCTGCGCCGTCA
>JAEUNH010000263.1 GCA_016791205.1 Rhodocyclaceae bacterium
GGTCTGGGACATGAATTTCGACAGCGACACCAACGTCATCGAAGTTGCCATGCGACGGCTGCGGGCGAAGATCGACGACGATTTCGAGCCCAAGCTGATCCGCACCGTCAGGGGCATGGGTTACGTCCTCGAAAATTCCGAGACGACATGAAGCGCCCCCAGTCGATCACCTTCCGGCTCACGCTGTTCTTCTCCACGGCCTCGACCGTCGTCCTCATAGTGATCGGCTACTGGGTCGGCGTAGCGGTGGAGATGCACTTCGAGGAACAGGACCGGCACGAACTCGAGGGCAAGCTGGCGCTGATCCGCCACACCCTGTCGAAGGCGCACTCGCCGAACGATCTGGAAAACGTTGCCCAGCGGCTCGAGGACGCCCTCGTCGGGCATCACGGCCTGTCGATTTCGGTCGTCGGGCCGGATCGGCGCCTGCTGTTCGCGTCGCCGGATGCGGCGCTGCTTGCTCCGCTGCTGGAGAAACAGTCCGGCTTCGATGCTTCCAAATCGTCGGGGGCCGTAGTGTGGTCGCAGGACGGGCAGGTCTACCGGGGCATTGTCGCAGCGGCGGCAACAGCTATCCCCGGCGTGGCCCCCGCCACGGCCGCCCTTGCCCTGAATATCGGTCATCACCTTGACTTCCTGGCGGCATTCCGCAAGAGCCTCTGGCTGGCCGTCGCCATCGGCATCCTGCTGACGGCGCTGCTCGGCTGGATCGCCGCACGCAGGGGACTGGCGCCGGTGCGCGACATGGCGCAGGTGGCCCGCGGCATCTCCGCCAGCCGCCTTGAAAACCGCCTGACGCTCGACAGCGTGCCGGTGGAACTGGTCGAACTGGCGCTCGGCTTCAACGATATGCTTGCCCGCCTGGAGGATTCCTTTCGGCGCCTGTCGGACTTCTCCTCGGATCTGGCCCACGAACTGCGCACTCCCATCAGCAACCTGATGACCCAGACGCAGGTGGCCCTCTCAAAGGCCAGATCGGCCGACGAGTATCGCGAAGTGCTCTATTCGAACCTGGAGGAGTACGACCGGATTGCCCGCATGATCGGCGACATGCTGTTTCTGGCAAAGGCTGACAACGGCCTGATCGTACCGCACAGCGAGCCCGTCAACCTGGCCGAGGAAGTGCGGCAGCTTTTCGACTTTTACGAAGCCCTGTCGGAAGACCAGGGCGTTCGCCTGGCCCTCGCCGGCGAGGGCGGAATTCAGGGCGACAGGCTGATGCTGCGCCGCGCCCTCGGCAACCTGCTGTCGAATGCCATTCGCCACACCTCGCGCAACGGCATGATCGAAGTTCGCATTGACCAGCCGGCCCCGGGGGAAATCCGCCTGACGATTGAAAACCCCGGCGAGACGATTCCGCCCGAGCACCTGCCACGCCTGTTCGACCGTTTCTACCGGGTCGACGCGTCGCGGCACAGATCGCATGAAGGCGCCGGCCTGGGCCTGGCCATCACCCGATCGATCGTCGAGGCACATGGCGGGAAAATCGCTGTCACGTCTGGCGAGGGCCAGACCCGCTTCGAAATACTTTTCCCGACAAGAGGGTAGGTGCGCCCGGCTACGGGTGGCGCTTTGACGATCCTGTCATCTGTGGCATTGATCCGGCGCCCGCCTCGGCATGGCATACGCAGGACTCCCCATGGGCGGCCGCCACCAGTTCATGCAGGATGCCGCACTCGGCGGCGAGATGTCCGGCCTCGCAGCGTAACCGTAGCGCCGCAAGCTGCTTCTCCAGCGCGCGCATTGACTTGAGCCGTGCCTGCACCCGCGCGAGCTGATCGTCGATCAGCCGGTTGATGTCGCCGCAGTCGGCGTCCGGATGGGCGACGAAATCCAGCAGCCGCCTGATCTCGGCGAGCGGCACGTCGAGCGCCCGGCAATGCCGGATGAAGGCGAGCCGTTCCAGGTGTTCCACCCCATACGCGCGATAGCCGTTGAGCGCACGAGCAGGCGGGAGCAGCAGCCCGGCTCTCTCGTAATAGCGGATGGTTTCGCTATCCACTCCGGCTGCCCGGCCAAGTTCTCCGATGCGCATATCGCCTCCGTTTTCGTGTTCTGCACCTGTTTGATTGTAGCCGCTTGACCTTGGAGCGGCTACAGGGTTTCCAATTACGTTACCGCCGCAGCGAGGCGGGCAATTCACCCTATGGAAGGAGAAAGAAATGAGACGACTGATTAGTTTAGGAACGGCCGCCATGCTGGCGATGACGGCGCCCGTCGCCGTTGCCGCCGATGCGCCGGCCGGCAAGAGCGCCCAGGCGAAACCGGCCGCGCCCGGCACAGCGGAGTTCGACAAGCAGATGGCGCAGGCGCAGGAGAACATGAAGAAAATGCAGGAGCAGATGGAGAAGATCCGCCAGACGCAGGACCCGCAGGCCCGGCAGAAACTGCTCCAGGACCACTGGGCCGCCATGCAGAGCAACATGCAATTGATGCATGGCATGTGGGGGCCGGGGATGATGGGTTGCTGCGCGGGCGGCCCGATGATGGGCATGGGCGGTATGGGCGGCCACATGATGGGCGGCCCGATGTGGGGGGACTACCGCCGCATGCCGCCGGAGCAGCTCAGGCAGCGCCAGTACATGATGGAGCGCTACATGCCGATGCAGCAGATGATGATGGATCACATGATGCAGCATCAGCAG
>JAEUNH010000010.1 GCA_016791205.1 Rhodocyclaceae bacterium
GGCGCAGGTAGTCCATGGCTTCGACGCCGTCCTGCACCCAGTCCAGGCGATTCGCCATCTTGGCGTCGCGCAGGGCTTCGCGCGTGAGCAGGGCGTCGCCGGGGTTGTCCTCGACGAGCAGGATGCGGGCGGCGCTGCAGGGGGTGTGGGTCATGGCCTCGTCTCCTTTTCTAAACGGCCGGCACGGTGAAGCGGAACGTCGCCCCTTCGCCCGGCGCCGACATCACCCGGATGCCGCCGCCGAAGCGCTCGACGATGCGCTTGCACAGCGCCAGCCCCAGGCCGTTGCCGGGGTGGCGCTCGCGCGGCTGCAGGCGCTGGAAGATGCGGAAGATGCGCGCGTGGTATTCGGGTGCGATGCCGATGCCGTTGTCGGCGACGGCGAATTCCCACAGGTCGCCGGCGCGGCAGGCGCTGACACGGATTCGCGGCGGCGCATCGCCGCGGAACCTCAGCGCGTTGTCGATCAGGGCGGCGAACAGCTGGGCGAGCTGGGCCGCGTCGGCGGTCACCGTCGGCAGCGGATCGTGGCTCACTCGGCCGCCGCTCTCGGCCAGCCGCGATTCGAGCCGGTCGCAGGCGGCCCGCAGGGCGCGCTCGGCGTCCACCGGCCGCAGCGCGCTCCCGCCGTTGTCCACCTGCGAATAGGCCAGCACGTCCTGTATCAGCGACTGCATGCGCTCGGCGCCTTCCTCGGCGTAGGCGATGAAGGTGTCGGCCTCGGCGTCGAGCCGGCCGCGGTAGCGCCGCGCCAGGAGCTGGACGTAGCCGGCCACCATGCGCAGCGGCTCCTGCAGGTCGTGCGAGGCGAGGTGGTTGAACTGCGCCAGCTCTTCGTTGCGCCGCTTCAGCTCGCCGGCGGCGCGCTCGCGCTCGGCCATTTGCGCTTTCAGGGCGCGGTTGGCCTCGGCCAGCGATTCGGTGCGCTGCCGCACGCGCAGCTCCAGCCGGCTGTTCGCCTGGCGCAACGCTTCCTGGGCGGCGTTGCGCCGGACCATTTCGGCGGTCAGCTGGCGGTGCGAGGCGTCGAGCCGCCCGGCCATGGCATTGAAGGCGCGCGCCAGGCCGCCGATTTCGTCGCGCGGGCGCTCCAGGCGGGCGTCGAGTCTTGCCTCGAGCGTGTCGCCGCCGAGCCGCTCGATGCCGTCGAGCACGTCGGCCAAGGGCCGCGCCACCCCTTTCGCCACCCAGGCGGCGTAGGCCAGCACGCCGAGGAAGGCGGCGACGATGCCGAGGCCGGTCAGGCGCATGAAGTCGGTGCTGCGCGCGGCGGCCGCGCGCACGGCTTCGCCGAAGATCCGCAGGCGGTAGCCGATGAGGTCTTCCAGGGCGGCATTCACCTGCAGGCGCTGCAGCGCCCAGGTGTCGAAGGCGGTCTGGATCGGCGCCGCCTCGCCGGACTGGACGGCGCGCACCAGGCCGATGCGCAGGTGCAGGACCTCGTTGCGCCGGTCGATGAAGGCCTTGAGCAGGGCCTGTTCGCCGGCCTCGCCGGCCAGCTGGGCGTAGGCGTCGATGGCGCGCGCCATGTCGCGGTCGAGGCGGGCAATGTCGTCGAGCCGCGCCTGCCGGCGGTCGACGCGGTAGGCCAGCAGGTTGAACTGGATGGCGACGTTGTCGGAACCTAGGTTGCTGGCCAGCGCCGCCGCCCGTTCCACCAGGGCGGCGTCGGCGCGCAGCGCCGCTTCCTGCTTGCGCTGATAGTCGAGCAGCGCCACCCCGCCCGCCAGCGCCGCGGCGAGCAGGAGGAAGGACGGCAGCAGGATGCGGGTGGACAGGCGCATCACCGCCCCCCGTGCAGCACCGTCACCGCCCGCGGCCGCACGGCGGCGAGGTAGTCGACGGCGAGGGCCCGCTCGAAGTCGGGCAGGGCCGCGTGGCGGCCGTTGTTCTCGCGCAGCCAGTGGCCCTGCTGGATGAGCTGGGTGAGCAGCAGGTTGTCGAGCCGCGCCTCGGCGCGGAAGACGCCCCAGCCCTCGCGCACCGTGTTCTCGGGGAACTTGCCGGCGAGGCGGGCGGCGACGATGCGGAGGCTCTCCTCCTCGTGGTCGCGGATGAAGTCCTCGGCGCGGACGAGGGCACGCAGCGCCCGCAGCACCGCCTCGCGCTTTTCCGCGACGCGCGCGCGGCGCCCGACCAGCACCGAGGTTTCCAGGTACAGGTCGCTCCGGAACAGCACGGACTGCTCGGCGCCGAGGGCGGCGCGCAGCTTGTAGGTGTGCGGGTTGAAGACCACCAGGGCGTCGAGGCCGCCGCCGAGCAGCGCCTGCTCGTAGGCGGCCGGCTCCAGCGGCACTTCGCGCACGGCGGTGCGGGGAATGCCGGCGCTGGTGAGGAAGGTGGCGAGGAAATAGTCGGTGCTGATGCCCTTGGTGACGCCGATGCGCTTGCCGCGCAGGTCTTCCGGATGGGCGATGCCGCGGTCGCGCCGCGCCAGCACGGCGTGGCCGCTGACCGAGCGGTGCAGGGTGGCGAGGACGGCGAGGTCCTCGCCCTCGCTCAGCTTGCGCGCCACCGGCAGGTCGAACACCGTGGCCAGGTCGACGCCGCCGGCGAGCGCGCTGGCCAGCGCGTCGCGGCCGAGGTCGAAGGCCGATAGTTCGACCGCGACGCCTTCCTCGCGGAAAAAGCCCTTCCCGTCGGCGACGTAGACCAGCGCGGCCACCGGCTGGGCGACGACGGCGATCGACAGCGGCAGCGGCACGACGGCGGGCTTGCCGGCGTCGCAGCCGGCGAGGAGCAGGGTCAGGAGTGCGGCCGCGGCGGCCGCGCGCGCGTGCAGTGTGTGCATGGCGTCAGCCTGCGCCGTGCTGCGCGGACTGACTATCGGAATGGGGCTGTTTTTGCTGTAGCGGTTGGCACTACACCCCGCTCCCCGCCTCCGTCCCGCCATCACAAGGGGGAGGGGGCATTACGCCTTGGCGGCAGAAGCGGGTTTTAACCCTTGCGTATTGGTGATGGCATCATTAATATGCCAGGCTATGTATCGAAATCGCCTCCTTTCGGATCGACTTGTCCGCCTGTCCGCCGCCTTTCCGGTGGTGGTCGTCAGTGGCGCCCGCCAGGTCGGCAAGACCACGCTGTTGCGGCATGCCTTTCCGCAGCATGACTATGTGGTGTTCGATGCCAGCCTGGATCAGGAGAATGCGCGCCGGGAACCGGACCTGTTCCTGAAAAACCATCCGTCGCCGGTGATTCTCGACGAGATCCAGTACGCGCCCGAAGTCGTCTCGGCGATCAAGCGCCGGGTCGACCGCGGCGGCGGCGCGCCGGGGCAGTTTTTGCTCACCGGTTCGCAACAATGGCAAGTGCTCCGCTCGATGGCCGAGAGCCTGGCGGGCCGGGTCGCTTTCCTCGACCTGCAAGGCTTCTCGCTGCCGGAACTCGGCGCCGCCGCCAGCGGCTGGCTGCCGGCCTGGCTCGAGAGCGGCGAGAACGGGACGGCGGATTTTCTCGCCTGGAGCCGCCAGGCAAGACGCTACGAGGGCGGGCTGCAGGAGTGGCTGTGGCGTGGATTCCTGCCGCGCGCCACCGAAATCGGGCAGAACCTGGTGGCGGATTTCTGGCGCGGCTACCACCGCACCTATGTCGAGCGGGATGCGCGCCTGGCGGGGGATGTCAATGACTGGCAGGAGTTCGGGCGTTTCGTCCGGCTGATGAGCGCCCTCACGGCGCAGGAAATCAATTTCAGCCAGCTCGGCCGCGAGATCGGCATGACGCCGCAGACGGCCCGCCGCTGGCTGAAAGCGATGGAAGCGACCTTCCAGTGGTTCGAGCTGCCGGCGTTTTCGGGCAATCCGACCAAGCGGGTTTCCGCGCGCCCGAAAGGCCACCTGGCGGACACCGGCCTGGCCTGCCACCACGCCGGCATTTCCAGTCCGAGGACGCTGGGCGGCCATCCCCTCTACGGCGCACTGTTCGAGACGGCGATGGTCTGCGAGGTGATGAAGCAGTCCGCCACCCTGGCGGCACAGCCGGCCTTCCACCACTGGCGCGCCGCCGGCGGCGGCGAGGTGGATTTGCTGCTCGAACGGGACGGCGTGCTGCATCCCTTCGAGATCAAGCTGACCGCCAACCCGGGCGGCAGGATGGCCTCCGGCCTGCGCGCCTTCCGTGCCGCGCACCCCCGTCGCAAGGTGGCAGCGGGCGCGTTGATCTGCGCCGTCGCCGAGCCGCGCTGGATCGCCGAGGATGTGTTCGCGATTCCCTGGAACCTGCTGGGCTGAGGGCGGAACGGGCGGCGCTTTTTCTGCTTCGGCCGTTCACCCTCTCCCCGGCCCTCCCCCATCGAGGGGGAGGGAGAAAAGCTCCCCTCCCCCCTCGTGGGGGAGGGGTTGGGGGAGAGGGGGGGCGACTACACCAGCCGGCGCTCCGCCGCGTAGCGCATCAGCTCGGCGTTGTTGGCGGCGCCGAGCTTCTCCAGCACGCGGGCGCGGTAGGTGCTGACGGTGTTCACCGAGAGGTGCAGCTGCTCGGCGATCGCGCCCACCGTCGTGCCGGCGGCGAGCAGGCGGAAGACCTGGTATTCGCGCTCGGAGAGGCGCTCGTGCGGCTCGCGCGCGGGGTCCGTGCCGATCTGCTCGGCGAGCAGCTGCGCCATGGCGGCGCTGATGTAGCGCCCGCCGGCGGCGACGCGGCGCACCGCCTCGACCAGTTCGGCCGGCGCGCTGTCCTTGTTGAGGTAGCCGGCGGCGCCGGACTTGAGCAGGCGCACCGCCAGCATGTTCTCTGGATGGATGCTGAGGATCAGCACCGGCAGCGTCGGCCAGCGCGCCTTGGCGTCGCGCAGCACCTCCAGGCCGCTGCGGTCGGGCAGGTCGATGTCGAGCACCATCACCTCCCAGCCACCCTCGCGCAGCCGTTCCATGGCCTCGGCGGCGTCGGCGGCCTCGCCGACGCGCTTGGCCGCGCCGCGCGTCTCCAGCAGCAGGCGCAGGCCGTGGCGCACGATCGGATGGTCGTCGACGATGAGGATGTTCATGGCGCGGCGACCACCGGCAGGGCCAGGGTGACGCGGGTGCCGTGCCCCGGCTCGCTGTCGATGCGGACCAGGCCGCCGAATTCGGCGGCGCGCTCGCGCATGCCGAGCAGGCCGAGCGAGGCGCCGGCTTCGGCGGTGGAGGCATCGAAGCCGCGGCCGTTGTCGTCGACCTCGATCAGCAGGTTGCCCAGGGCGGCGCTGACGCCAACATCGACCTGCGTGGCGCCGGCGTGGCGGGCGATGTTGGTGAGGACTTCCTGGAAGATGCGGAACAGCGCGGTGGCGCGAACGGGCTCGACCTCGGGCTCCCGCTCGGGCAGGGCCAGCTCGCAGCGGATGCCGGTGCGGCGCCCGAATTCGCGCGTCTGCCACTCGATCGCCGCCAGCAGGCCGAGGCTGTCGAGCACGCCCGGGCGCAGCTCGTAGGAAATGCGGCGCACCGTGTCTACGGTGCGTCCGATCAGCGTGTCCATGGCGGCGATGCGCGCCGCCGCGGCCGGGTCGGCGGGCAGCCCTTCGCCCAGCAGCGCCAGCTCGAGCCGCAGCGCGGTGAGCGCCTGGCCGAGCTCGTCGTGCACCTCGCGGGCGATGCGGCGGCGCTCCTCCTCGATGGCGCTCTCCATGCGCCGGTTCAAGGCGTGCAGCTGGGCGTGGTGTTGCGCCGCCTCGGCCTCGCTGCGCTTGCGCTCGTCGATGTCGAGCATCACGCCCTGGATGGCGAGCGGGCGGCCGTCCGCATCGCGGATCACCGTGGCGCGGTCCTTGACCCAGCGCGGCCGGCCGGCGGCGTCCAGCAGGCGGTATTCGCAGAGGATCGGGCCGCCGGCGGCGAGGCCGCGGGCGACCTCGTCCAGCACCCGCTGGCGGTCCTCCGGATGCAGCCGCTTGACCCAGAACTGCGGGTCGGCCAGCCAGTCCTCGGGCGTGAAGCCGAATTCGGCGATCTGCGGGCTGACATAGGTGGCCGGCAGGTCGGGGTCGAGCGCGGCGACGTAGGTCACCGCCGGCAACTGCTCGACCAGGGCGCGGAAGCGGGTTTCGCTGTCGGGGAGGGGGGAGGAGGCGTTTGGATTCAATCAGGCGATATTCAGACTGACTGCCTGCGGATCTTCGATGCGCTTGCTGGCGTCGAGGATTTCCATGCCGACAATATTGCCATTCCTGTCGTAGTCGATGATCACGCCGGGTTTGTCCTCGTCGCTTTCCTCGACTGGCGCGATCGAGAAGACGAGCTGCAGGATGTCGGTTTCGCGATCGTAAGTGACCTTCATGCTTGCCTCCAGTATTTGGCGATCCTGGTCGTCCGGTAGACCGTAACCATATGGGGCATGCTATGACATTCTGCCGTGGTTCTCAACCTCGACTGGCGTAAACCCGCATTGCCTTGCGAAGGCGGCGGATTTAGCATGGGCGAAACCACCCCTCCCCGGTTTTCTCCCTCTCCCTTGATGGGAGAGGGTCGGGGAGAGGGTGAATGGCTGAAACCCCCTCTCCCCCGACCCCTCCCCCGCGAGGGGGGAGGGGAGAACATCCCTGGAGAACCCATGGGCTCACCCGAAGAACACCGCCAGTTGAGCGAAGCCGAGATTGCCCGGCTCGTCGCCGGCCTGCGCCGTATCCTGCAGACGGACTCTTTGCTGGTCGCGCGCGAGGATCTCGTTCCCTACGAGTGCGACGGGCTGACCGCCTATCGCCAGTTGCCGCTGCTGGTGGTGCTGCCGCAGGACGAGGCGCAGGTCGTCGCCATCCTCAAGCTGTGCCACGAACTGCGCGTGCCGGTGGTGGCGCGCGGCGCCGGCACCGGGCTTTCCGGCGGCGCCACGCCGGTCAAACACGGCGTCGTGCTCTCGCTGGCGAAGTTCATGCGCATCCTCGACATCGATCCGGCTTCGCGCACGGCGCGGGTGCAGCCGGGTGTGCGCAACCTCGCCATCTCGGAGGCGGTGGCGCCTTTCAATCTGTACTACGCGCCCGACCCGTCCAGCCAGATCGCCTGCAGCATCGGCGGCAACGTCGCCGAGAACGCCGGCGGCGTGCACTGCCTGAAGTACGGCCTCACCGTGCACAACGTGCTGCGCCTGCGCGTGGCGCTGATCGACGGCACGGTGGTGGAGATCGGCTCCGAGGGGCTGGACGCGCCCGGCTACGATCTCCTTGCCCTGACGATCGGCTCGGAGGGCATGCTCGGCATCGTGATCGAGGCGACGGTGAAGCTGACGCCGAAGCCGCTGCTGGCGCAGGTGGCGATGGCCTCCTTCGACGATGTCATCAAGGCCGGCAACGCGGTGGCCGACATCATTGCGGCGGGCATCATCCCGGCCGGGCTGGAGATGATGGACAAGCCGGCCACCGCCGCCGTCGAGGCCTATGTGCACGCCGGCTATGACCTTTCCGCCGAGGCGATCCTGCTGGCGGAATCGGACGGCACGCCCGAAGAGGTGGCCGAGGAGATCGCCGCCATCTGCGCCGTGCTGGAAAAGAGCGGCGCCACCGAGATTCGCGTCTCGCGCGACGAAGCCGAGCGGCTGAAGTTCTGGGCCGGTCGCAAGGCCGCCTTCCCGGCGGTCGGCCGCATCACGCCGGACTATCTGTGCATGGACGGCACCATCCCGAGGAAGCACCTGGCGCATGTCCTGACGCGCATCGCCGAGCTGGCGGAGGAATACAAGCTGCGCTGCGCCAATGTCTTCCACGCCGGCGACGGCAACCTCCATCCGCTGATCATGTTCGACGCCAACATCGAGGGGGAAGTGGAGCGCGCCACGGCTTTCGGCGGCAGGATCCTCGAACTGTCGGTGGAAGTCGGCGGCACCATCACCGGCGAGCACGGCGTCGGCATCGAGAAGGTGGTGCAGATGTGCGCGCAGTTTTCGGCCGAGGAACTGGCCGCCTTTCGCGGCGTCAAGGCGGCCTTCGACGAGCACGGCCTGCTCAATCCCGGCAAGGTGGTGCCGACGCCGCGGCGCTGCTCGGAGTACAGATTGACCGGAAGCGCCAAATGACCGACATCACCGAACAATTGCGCGAGCGCGTGCTCGCCGCGGCGGTGGACAAGACGCCGCTGTGCATCCGCGGCGGCGGCACGAAGGATTTCTACGGCAACCCGCCCTCGGGCGCGCTGCTCGAAACGGCGGGCCACGCCGGCATCGTCGCCTACGAGCCGACCGAGCTGGTGGTGACGGTGCGCGCCGGCACGCCGCTCGCCGAGCTGGAAGCAGCGCTCGACGGGAATGGCCAGATGCTGGCCTTCGAGCCGCCGCATTTCTCCCCTCTCCCCCTGCGGGAGAGGGGCAGGGGGAGAGGGGGAGACGGCGGAGCGGTTGGAGAGCGTAACGAAGCCGCGCCCCCTCTCCCCCGACCCCTCCCCCACGAGGGGGGAGGGGAGACAGGCGCCACTGTCGGCGGCTGTGTCGCCACCGGCCTCTCCGGCCCGCGCCGCGCCACGGCCGGCGCGGTGCGCGACTACGTGCTTGGCGTGAAGCTGCTCTCGGGTTCCGGCGAAGTGCTGAATTTCGGCGGCCAGGTGATGAAGAACGTTGCCGGCTACGACGTCGCGCGCCTGATGGCGGGGGCGATGGGCACGCTCGGGCTGATGCTCGAAGTCTCGCTCAAGGTGCTGCCGAAGCCGCATGCGGAAGCGACGCTGCGCCTGGCGCTGCCGCAGGACCAGGCCATCGAGGCGATGAACCGCTGGAGCGGCCAGCCGCTGCCGATTTCCGCCACCTGCTGGGAGGAAGGCGTGCTGACGCTGCGCCTCTCGGGCGCAGGCGCGGCGGTGGCGGCGGCCTGCGACATAATCGGCGGCGAGCGCTT
>JAEUNH010000021.1 GCA_016791205.1 Rhodocyclaceae bacterium
GAGGTCGTCATCAAGCCCACCAAGGGCCAGATCGACGACCTGCTGGCCCAGATCAACGAGCGGGTCACCGCCGGCGAGCGGGTGCTGGTCACCACCCTGACCAAGAAGATGGCCGAGGACCTGACCGACTACCTGCTCGAGATGGGGGTGCGGGTGCGGTACCTGCACTCCGAGGTGGACACGCTGCAGCGCATCGAGCTGGTGCGCGACCTGCGTCTCGGCGAGTTCGACGTCCTGGTCGGCATCAACCTGCTGCGTGAGGGCCTCGACATCCCCGAGGTGTCGCTGGTGGCCATCCTCGACGCCGACAAGGAGGGCTTCCTGCGTTCGGAACGCTCCCTGATCCAGACCATGGGCCGGGCGGCGCGTCACTTGAACGGCACGGCCATCCTCTACGCCGACACGATGACCGACTCGATGCGGCGGGCCATCGCCGAGACCGAGCGGCGTCGCGCCAAGCAGGTCAGCTTCAACGAGGCCTGGGGCATCACCCCCAAGGGGGTCGTCAAGCGCATCAAGGACATCATCGACGGGGTCTACGACCACGAGATCGCCGCCGAGGCCCTGGAGGTTGCCGAGGAACGGGCCCGCTACGAGGCCATGGACGAGAAGGCCCTGGCGCGGGAGATCCGCAAGCTGGAAAAACGCATGCAGGAGCATGCCCGCAACCTCGAATTCGAGGAAGCCGGCGCCGCCCGCGACGAACTTTTCCGTCTCAGGAAGCTGGCTTTCGGTGCCGGCGAGCATGACGTCCCGGATGCCCGGGGCCCGGCATGAAGCGCATCCTGTTCGTCTGCATGGGCAACATCTGCCGTTCGCCAACGGCAGAAGGCGTTATTAATAAAATTATTATTAACAATAAATTAGAAAATATTGTTAAAGTAGATTCTGCTGCCACGCACGGCTATCACATCGGCGAGCCGCCGGACCCCCGCAGCTGTGCGGCCGCCTTGCGGCGGGGCATCGATCTGAGCGTCCAACGCGCCCGCAAGGTGGCCCCCGAGGATTTTGAACGCTTCGACCTGCTGCTGGCCATGGATCGGGACAATCTGACGCTGCTGAAGCGCGGAGCCCGTCCCGAGCATCACGCCAAACTGGGGCTTTTCATGCGCTATGCCACCCGCTTTCAGGTCGATGAGGTGCCCGACCCCTACTACGGCGGCGAACAGGGCTTCGAGCTGGTCCTCGACATGGCCGAGGACGCCGGCCAGGGGCTGATCCGGAGCTTGCTGGGCAAGCCCTGAAAAACAAAGGGCCGGCGCAATGCCGGCCCTTGTTGCCGCATTGACCGACCTACTTGCGGGTTTCGACCTGCATCATCGGCTCGTCGCTGACCATTACCGCAGCCTTGGGCTTGCGGCCCAGGGGCGTTGGCGATTCCGGCTCGGCCACAAGCGTGGCGCCCGGCCGGGTTTCGACCAACATCAGGCCGCTGTCCTGCAGCGACACCGAGATGTCCACCTGGGGCTTGGGCGGGGCCGGCGGGACAGGAGTGCTTTGAACAGGGGCCGGCGGCGCCACTGCCTCGGCAACGACCGGCGGTTCGGCGGCAACGACGATGTCCTGGGCCGGCGGCGCCACTTCGACCACCGGCACCGGGGCCGGCGCCGGCTCGGCAGCCCGGCTGGCGACGAGCAGTTCTTCGACCTCGCTGCCAAGGGGCAGGGGAAGGGGTGCCGGCGGGGTCGCTTCGGCAACGGCTTGCGGGACAAAGACGGTCGGCTCGACGGCCGCCACGACCGTCTCCTGCAGCACCGTCTCGACGACGCTGCCGGTCGACTCGGCTGTTGTCTCTGGGCGGCGCTCGCCGCGCTCGCGTCCGCGTCCGCGCCGGCCGCGGCGACCACGACGTTCTTCCTGGGTCTCGGCGGCTGCGCCCGGCGTCGGCGATTCCAGCGCGCCGGCGGGCGGGAGTTGCGCCTCCGTGGCTTGGCTGGGGCGCGGTTCCTGCTGGCGGCCCTGCCGTGGCGGGCGCGGTTCCTGGCCCTGGCGTTCCTGGCGCTCGCCGCGCTCCGGGCGCGGGCGGCGCTCGCCTTTGCCTTCCTGCTCGGGGCGGCCAGGCTGCGCGGGGCGCTGGCGGGGCTGCTGCTCCTGGCGCTCGCGCGGCTCGTGCCGGCCGCGCTCGCCACGGCTGCGACCGCGTTCGCCGCGGCCTTCGCGCGACGGCTCACGCTCTCGCCGTGTCGGGGAGACCGACTTTTCGGCCACGGCCGGCTCGGCCTTGCGATTGCCGCGGAACCAGCCAAAGATCTTGCCGATGATGCCCGGCTGCTCCGGCGCCGGTTGGGCGCTGGGCCGGGGCGCCGGCTTGGGCTCCACCACGGGCGCCGGCTGGGAGGGGGTGATGCCCTTGACGGCGGCCTCGGGACGGCTGGGCCGCGCTTCGGTTTGCGCCGAGGGCGGCTGGTAGGCCTCGGTCGGCGGCGCTTCGACCATCTTGTAGCTGGGCAGGGCCTGGTCTTCCTGGTTCAGCTGGTCGTGGCGCAGGCGAACGATCTCGTGGGCAGGCGTTTCCAGGTGGGTGTTCGGAATGAGGACGATGTTGACCTTGTGCCGCAGCTCGATGGTGCGGATGTCGTCGCGCTTCTCGTTGAGCAGGAAGGTGGCGACATCGACGGGGATCTGCACATGGAGCGCGCCGGTGTTCTCCTTCATCGCCTCCTCCTCGAGGATGCGCAGGATATGCAGGGCGGCCGATTCGGTGCTACGGATATGGCCGGTGCCGGTGCAGCGCGGGCAGGTGATGTAGGTCATCTCGGCCAGTGCCGGGCGCAGGCGCTGGCGCGAGAGCTCGAGCAGGCCGAAGCGGGAGATCTTGCCGGTCTGGACGCGGGCGCGGTCGTAGTGCAAGGCGTCGCGGAGGCGGTTTTCCACCTCGCGCTGGGCGCGCGGGCTTTCCATGTCGATGAAGTCGATGACGATCAGGCCGCCCAGGTCGCGCAGGCGCAGCTGGCGGGCAATCTCGTCGGCCGCCTCGAGGTTGGTGCGCAGGGCCGTCTCCTCGATGTCGGCTCCGCGGGTGGCGCGGCCGGAGTTGACGTCGACGGCCACCAGCGCCTCGGTATGGTCCACCACGATGGCGCCGCCCGAAGGCAGGGTCACCTGGCGGCCGAAGGCGGTCTCGATCTGGTGCTCGATCTGGAAGCGCGAGAACAGCGGCACGTCGTCGCGGTAGCGCTTGACGCGCGCCACGTTGCCCGGCATGACGTGGCTCATGAACTGCTGGGCCTGCTCGTAGATGTCGTCGGTGTCGATCAGGATCTCGCCGATGTCCGGCTGGAAGTAGTCGCGGATGGCGCGGATCACCAGGCTGCCTTCCTGGTAGATCAGGAAGGGGCCCTTCTGGCCGCCGGCGGCACCGTCGATGGCGCGCCACAACTGCATCAGGTAGTTGAGGTCCCACTGCAGCTCTTCGGCGCCGCGGCCGATGCCGGCGGTGCGGGCGATCAGGCTCATGCCCTGCGGCACGTCGAGCTGGTCCATGGTCTCGCGAAGCTCGTTGCGGTCCTCGCCCTCGATGCGGCGCGAGACGCCGCCGCCGCGCGGGTTGTTGGGCATCAGCACCAGGTAGCGGCCGGCCAGCGAGATGAAGGTGGTCAGGGCCGCGCCCTTGTTGCCGCGCTCGTCCTTGTCCACCTGGACGATCAGTTCCTGGCCTTCCCTGAGCGCTTCCTTGATGGTGGCGCGGTTCGGTTCGACGCCTTCGCGGAAATAGGCGCGGGAGACTTCCTTGAAGGGGAGGAAACCGTGGCGTTCGGCGCCGTAATCGACGAAGGCCGCCTCGAGGCTGGGCTCGATGCGGGTGATCACGGCCTTGTAGATGTTGCTCTTGCGTTGTTCCTTGGCGGCCGATTCGATGTCGAGGTCTATGAGTTTCTGGCCATCGACGATCGCGACGCGGAGTTCCTCGGCCTGCGTCGCATTGAACAGCATGCGTTTCATTATGGTGTTCTCCCGCGCGCAAACACGGGAAGACAAACCGCATCCGGTTCAGGCGGATTGATTAGTTTGGCTGGTTTGAAATCATCAAAGTCGTCAAGGGCAAACTAATTTCAGGTTTGTCTTTTGGTCCTGAAGTGACTTCAGGACAGTGTGTTCCGCGTGTGCTGAGTGCGCGCAATTCAAGTAGTATCGCTGCTTTTGGTGAGCGAATTAACCGTGTCCGGTTCGCTGGCGCCGATGCTGATCGGCTGCATCCCGGCGCACCTTCCAATGCCGCTTCGGGTCATGGGGCGCGCTTCCGGAATCAGCCATGAATTATGCTGCATGGCGGATCCTTCAGGGTGGGCAAACCAGCCGGCAGTATATTCAAAATGAAGGAGTTAAGCAAAGCATCCGTGACCCGCCGGCGAATCGGCGAGGAAGCGGAGGGCCAGCGCATCGACAATTACCTGCTGCGCGTCTGCAAGGGCGTGCCGAAAAGCCACGTCTATCGCATCCTGCGCAGCGGTGAAGTGCGGGTCAACGGCAAGCGGGTCGGCCCGGATTGCCGGCTGCAGGCCGGCGATGAACTGCGGATCCCGCCGATCCGGCTGGACGCCTCGGCCAGGCCGCAGGTGCCGGTGGGGCAGGCCTACCGGATCGTCTTCGAGGACGACGGCCTGCTGGTGGTCGACAAGCCGGCCGGGCTGGCAGTGCACGGCGGCAGCGGGGTGAGCTTCGGCGTCATCGAGCAGTTGCGCCGGCAGCGGCCCGAGGCGCGCTGCCTGGAACTGGCCCATCGGCTCGACCGCGAAACCTCGGGCCTGCTGCTGATCGCCAAGAGGCGTCCAGTGCTGACGCGCCTGCACGACCTGTTCCGCGACGGCGGCGTCGAGAAGCGCTACCTGGCCCTGGTGAAGGGAAGATGGCACGATCCGCTGCGGCATGTGCGGTTGGCCCTGCACAAGTATCTGACGGAAGCGGGCGAGCGCCGGGTCAGCGTGGCGCTGGAGGGCAAGGCGGCGCACAGCATCGTCCGACTGGTGGCGCGCTGGGAGAATTTCAGCCTGGTCGACGTCGAGCTCAAGACCGGACGCACCCACCAGATCCGCGTGCATCTGGCTCATCTCGGCTTTCCCCTGTGCGGCGACGACAAGTACGGCGATTTCGAGCTGAACCGGGCCTTGCGCAAGCAGGGGCTCGACCGCATGTTCCTGCATGCCGGCAGGCTGGCATTCGATCATCCCGTCAGCGGCGAACGGCTGGAACTGAAGGCCTGCCTGCCGGAGGAATTGCTGACTTTTCTCGGCCGGATGGACCACAACGAAAAACGGGACTATGGAACGGAATTACAGACTGGTGGTATTTGACTGGGACGGCACGCTGCTGGATTCGGCCGGGGCGATCGTCGCCAGCATCCAGGCGGCGGCGCGCGATCTCGGCCTGGCGCCGCCGGACGAAAAAACCGCCAGGCAGGTGATCGGCCTGGGCCTGCACGATGCGCTGTCGCAAGCCATGCCCGGCGTGCCGGCAGGGGACTACCCGCGGGTCGCCGAGCGCTATCGGCATCATTACCTCGCCCAGGACCATGAACTGAGCCTTTTTGCCGGGGCCCGCGAGCTGGTCGAGGAACTGGCCGACGCGGGATACCTGCTGGGGGTGGCGACCGGCAAGAGCCGGCTCGGCCTCGACCGTGCGCTGCAGGCTTCGGGCCTCGGAGCCTTCTTCCATGCCACACGCTGCGCCGACGAGTGCAATTCCAAACCGGCGCCCGACATGCTGCTGGAGATCATGGCCGAGCTCGGGGCCGAGCCGGAGCGGACCCTGATGATCGGCGACACCACGCACGACCTGCAGATGGCCCGCAACGCCGGCGTGGCGGCCCTGGCGGTGGGGTACGGCGCCCATCCGGCTGAGATCCTGGCGGCCGAGCGGCCGCTTGGCCTGTTCGGCGAGTTCGACGAGCTGAAGGAATGGCTGAGACGCCACGGCTGATCTGCGCCAGCAGCGCGTTGCGCGATGGCGCCCAAGGCGTGCGCTTCGAGGCGCCCGGCGAAGCGGGCCCGCAGGCGGCCTTTGTCGTTCGCCACGACGGCCGGGTGTATGGCTACCTCAACCGCTGCGCCCACATCGGCATCGAGCTGGACTGGCTGGCGGGGGAATTCTTCGACAGCGCCGGGCTATACTTGGTATGCACGACGCACGGCGCGACCTATCTGCCGGAAAGCGGTTACTGCATCGCCGGCCCTTGCCGCGGCGCGCGGCTGGTGCCCCTCGACATCATCGAGCAGGATGGCGGGGTTTACCTGAAATAGAGAACGGAACGCTATGGCCGACACATCGGAAAACAATCCCGCCTGGGAACGCAACATCATCGAGAAGCTGGCGCTCGAAACCCTATCCGAACAGAAGCGCCGGCGCCGCTGGGGCATCTTCTTCAAGCTGCTCGGCTTCGCCTACCTGACCGTCCTGATCCTGGTACTGGGCGATTGGGGCGATACCGCCGAGAAGCTGGGCGAGGGCAAGAAGCATACTGCGCTGGTGCAACTGAACGGCGTCATCAAGCCCTCTGGCGAGGCCAGCGCCGAGAAGGTGGTGGAGGCATTGCAGGCCGCCTTCAAGGACCAGGGCACCCAGGGGGTTATCCTGCGCATCAACAGTCCGGGCGGCAGTCCGGTGCAGTCGGGCATCATCAACGACGAGATCCGCCGGCTGCGCGGCAAGCATCCCGCCGTTCCACTCTATGCGGTAGTCGAGGATGTCTGCGCCTCGGGCGGCTACTACGTCGCCGCGGCCGCCGACCGGATCTACGTCGACAAGGCCAGCATCGTCGGCTCGATCGGGGTGCTGATGGACGGTTTCGGCTTCACCGGCAGCATGGACAAGCTCGGCGTGGAACGGCGCCTGCTGACGGCCGGCGAGAACAAAGGCTTCCTCGATCCCTTCTCGCCGCAGGACGGCCAGCACAAGCAGCACGCGCAGCTGCTGCTCGACGACATCCACAAGCAGTTCATCGAAGTGGTGCGCAAGGGCCGCGGCAAGCGCTTGAAGGAATCGCCGGAGCTTTTCAGCGGCCTCATGTGGACCGGCGCCAAAAGCATCGAGCTCGGCCTCACCGACGAATTGGGCAGCGTCGAATATGTCGCCCGCGAGGTGATCAAGGCCGAGGACATTCGCGACTACACGATGCGGGCCAGCCTGACCGAGCGCTTCGCCCGGCAGTTCGGCGCCGACATGGCCGAGGGACTGATGAGCGCCTTCGGCAAATTCGGCCTGAGATAGTCAGCCCGCCAGCAGCAGAAACACCGTCGGCCGTTTGTCCAGCGCCGGCTTCGCACCGGCGCGCCACTCGGCAATGGAGCGAGTGGCGACATGTTCCGCCTCGGTGGTCAGCTCGGAAGCGAGGCAGAGCAGAGTTTCGGCGCGGCATCCCGCCAGCAGGGCCTCGAACAGCGCCGTGTTGCGGTAGGGCGTCTCGATGAACAGCTGCGTCCGGCCTGTCCGGCGCGACTCGCGCTCCAATTCGACGATGCGACGGCCGCGTTCCGGCTCGCGCGACGGCAAGTAGCCATGGAAGGTGAAGTTCTGGCCATTCAGCCCGGACGCCATCAGGGCCAGAAGCAGGCTCGACGGCCCCACCAGCGGTGCCACTCGAATTCCCCTCGCATGGGCCGCCCGAACCAATGCGGCGCC
The DNA here is from genome assembly GCA_016791205.1 of Rhodocyclaceae bacterium. Classification (GTDB taxonomy): domain Bacteria; phylum Pseudomonadota; class Gammaproteobacteria; order Burkholderiales; family Rhodocyclaceae; genus Desulfobacillus. Next base: position 7,615 of record JAEUNH010000021.1, read on the forward strand.
GGGATCGGCCACCGCCGGCGCGCCGGCTTCCGACATCAGACCGGCCGATTTTCCGGCAGACAGCGGATCGAGCAGGGTATCGAGGTCGGTCTGGTTCGGCGCCCGCGGCAGTTCCCGAATCTCGATCTCCTGGATGGGACGGGCCAGGCCCATGCGTTTCAGTTCGGCACGGGCGCTCTTGGCGTTTTCGACGATGAAGGAGGACAGCTCAGCCACTCTGCGCGCGACACCGGCAGGCCAGATGTCCGACGGCGGCGAATCACCGAGGGAGGCGGGAATCAGGTACAGCGTGCCGGCAGGCATCAGGGAAGGGCCACGCCTTCGGCTCGCAGCATCTCGCACAAGACGATCAGCGGCAGGCCGATGAGGGCATTGGGGTCGTCACCGCGCATGCTGGAAAGCAGGGCGATCCCCAGCCCTTCCGACTTGGCACTGCCGGCGCAATGGTAGGGATGCTCCTTGTCGAGGTAACGCTCGATCTCGGCGTCGCTCAAAGGCCGGAAAGCCACTTCGGTCGACACGCCGCGTATCTGGCTTTGGCCGGTGGCGCTGTTGAGCAGGCAAATGCCGGTATGGAACGTTACCGTGTGCCCGCGCATGAAGCGCAACTGCTCGATGGCCCTGTCGCGCGTCAGGGGTTTGCCGAAGCGCCTGTCCTCCAGGAAGGCGACCTGATCGCTGCCGATGATCAGCGCGTCCGGGAAACGGCTGGCCACCGCCCGGGCCTTGGCCAGCGACAACCTTTCGGCCGTGGCGGCCGGCGCTTCGCCCGGCAGGGCCGATTCGTCTGTTTCAGGACTGGCGATTTCGAAAGGGACTTGCAGGCGGGTAAGCAGCTCCCGCCGATACGTCGAGGTTGAGGCCAGCACGATTCTGGGCATCGAACGCGTCCAAGGTGTGGATGTGATTCTTTTGACAGGAAAAGTCGCAAAATGATACCATTCCGCGCTTATGTCGCAACGAGGCATGGTGATTGATGGCCTCGAGTTCGCCCGGCGACAGGGGGTCCTGTCCGGTCATCTTCGGCTCGATGCCCTGCCGAGGCTGGCCGAGGTGCTTTTCGACGTTTCTGGCGGCCTCGATTACGTTGTCTCGGGAGCCTCCGATGGCGGGATCGCCTCTCTGTCCCTGCAATTGCGGGGGCCGCTGCGGCTGATCTGCCAGCGTTGCCTGGGCGCGTTGGACTTTGCCTTGAATGTGCGCGGTCGATTGATGCTGATCGAGCCGGGGGCGCACTGGCCGTCCGATGACGAACTTGGCGGTCTTGAAGACGAGACATGCGACGCGATCGAAGCCTCGCGCGAAATGAATCTGGCGCCAATGCTCGAGGAGGAAATCCTGCTGGCCCTGCCGCTCGCACCGCGGCATGAGGATTGCAAGCCGCCAGCGGCTAAGCTGGCCTCGGTCAGTCCGTCGCCCTTTGCGCAACTGGCCAAGCTCAAGCGCAACTAGTTTGATTCTGAACACGTTTATTAGGAGTAGAACATGGCTGTCCAACAGAACAAGAAGTCGCCCTCCAAGCGCGGCATGCATCGCGCCCACGACTTCCTGACCAATCCGCCGCTGGCCGTCGAACCGACCACCGGGGAAACCCATCTGCGCCATCACATCAGCCCGAACGGCTATTACCGCGGCAAAAAGGTCGTCAAGACCAAAGGTGAGTAAGGGTTGCCCGACGGTGCCTGAGCCTGGTGCCGCCGACACCCGCCTCCACCCCAACCCATAGCGCGTCGATGGACGTCACCGTAGCGATCGACTGCATGGGCGGCGATTTCGGCACGTCCGTCACCCTGCCGGCCGCCCGCACCGTTCTGCAGCAGGATCCGCGCCTGAAGCTGATCCTCGTCGGCCTGCCAGGCGAGGTGGAGGCTTTTGTAGGCAGCGAGCAGGCGCGGTATGGCAGCCGGCTGCGGTTCCAGCCAGCCAGCGAAGTGGTCAGCATGGACGACCCGCTGGCCACCGCCCTGCGGATCAAGAAGAACTCCTCGATGCGGGTCTCGGTCGATCTGGTCAAGGAAGGCGAGGCCCAGGCGGCCGTGTCCGCCGGCAATACCGGGGCCTTGATGGCCATCTCCCGTTTCGTACTGAAGACCCTGCCCGGCATCGACCGGCCTGCCATCGCCTCGATCCTGCCGACCATCAAGGGCTACACCTACGTGCTCGACCTGGGCGCCAATGTCGATTGCGAGCCGCAGCACCTCCTCCAGTTCGGCATCATGGCCGACCTGCTGGTGTCCGCGGTCGAGCACAAGGAACGGCCCACGGTCGGCCTGCTCAACATCGGGGCAGAAGACATCAAGGGCAACGAGGTGGTGAAGCGGGCCAGCGAGTTGCTGAAGGAGAGCGGCCTCAATTTCCATGGCAACGTCGAGGGCGACGACATCTACGAGGGTACGACAGACATCGTGGTCTGCGACGGATTTGTCGGCAACGTCCTGCTGAAGACCTCGGAAGGCCTGGCGAGAATGGTGGCGACCTTCCTGCGCGAGGAATTCAGCCGTAATCCGTTCAGAAGGATCGCCGCGCTCTTCGCCTGGCCGGCGCTCATGGGATTCAAGAAGCGCGTCGACCCGCGTCGCTATAACGGGGCCAGCCTGCTGGGCCTGCGCGGCATCGTCGTGAAAAGCCACGGTTCGGCGGATCAGCTGGCGTTTGCTATGGCCATCGAGCGGGCGGCGGAAGCGGCCCGCAACCGGCTGGTCGAGCGGATCAGCGAGCGCATGGCCCGCAGCCTTCCCTTGGCGGTTCAATAGATGTACGCGCGCATTACCGGAACCGGCAGCTATCTGCCTGCATTGGCGCTGAGCAACGACGATCTCGTGGCGCGTGGCGTCGACACCTCCGATGCCTGGGTTGTCGAGCGAACCGGCATCCGCAACCGCCACATCGCGGCCGAGGGCCAGAGCGCCAGCGACATGGCTCTCGAGGCCAGCCTGAAAGCCATCGCCGCGGCAAACATTGCCGCCAGCAAGATCGATCTGATCGTGCTCGCCACCTCCACGCCCGATTACATCTTTCCCAGCACGGCCTGCCTGCTCCAGGCGAAGCTCGGCATTGGCGGCGCGGCCGCCTTCGATCTGCAGGCCGTCTGCAGCGGTTTTGCCTACGCGCTGACGGTGGCCGATAAATTCATACGTTCCGGCAGCCACCGCTGTGCCCTAGTGGTCGGCTCGGAAATCTTTTCGCGCATCCTCGACTGGAACGACCGCGGCACCTGCGTCCTGTTCGGCGACGGCGCCGGCGCAGTGATTCTCGAGGCCAGCGAGGCACCGGGCATCCTGGCTAGCGCACTGCACGCCGACGGCTCGCATCATGGCATCCTCGAAGTGCCTGGCAATGTCTGCGGGGGCAAGGTGGTGGGGCAGCCATTCGTCAAGATGGATGGACCGGCAGTCTTCAAGTTCGCCGTAAGGGTGCTCGCCGACGTCGCCCAGGAAGTGCTGGACAAGGCCGGCCTGGACGCCTCTGCCATCGATTGGCTGATCCCGCATCAGGCCAATATCCGGATCATCCAGTCGACGGCAAAGAAGCTCGGCCTGCACATGGACAAGGTGGTGACGACGGTAGACCGCCACGGCAACACCTCGGCCGCCTCGATACCTCTGGCACTGGATGCGGCTGTCAAGGATGGCCGCGTCAAGCCAGGCGACACGATGATGCTGGAAGGCGTCGGCGGCGGTTTCACCTGGGGCGCCGTGCTTCTCAAATTCTGATTGATTGCCATCCGATATGAAATTCTCGCTCGTATTCCCCGGCCAAGGTTCCCAATCTCTCGGGATGATGGCGGCCTACGGCGACAGTCCGGTCGTTCGAGCCACCTTCGACGAGGCTTCGTCGGCGCTTGGCCGCGATCTCTGGCAATTGGCGACCCAAGGGCCGGCCGAAGCGCTCAACCAGACTGTAAACACCCAGCCCTTGATGCTGACCGCCGGCGTTGCGGTTTTCCGCTTGTGGCGGGACAGGGGTGGCAGGACGCCGGACATGGTCGCCGGCCACAGCCTGGGCGAATACTCGGCGCTGGTCGCGGCAGGAGTGCTGCGCTTTGCCGATGCCGTGCCGCTGGTCGAACTGCGCGCCAGAGCCATGCAGGAAGCCGTCCCGTCGGGCGAGGGCGCGATGGCCGCCATACTCGGTCTCGATGCCGTCGCTGTAAAGGCGGCCTGCGAAGCCGCGGCCCAGGGCCAAGTGGTGGAGGCGGTCAATTTCAATTCCACTGAACAGATCGTGATCGCCGGCCATGCCGCTGCCGTGCAGCGCGCGGCGGATGCAGCCAAGGCGAGCGGGGCCAAGCGCGCCCTCATGCTGCCGGTATCGGCGCCGTTTCATTGCTCTCTGATGAAGCCGGCCGCCGAGCGGCTGGGCCAAAGGCTTGCTGAACTGTCTCTCTCGGCACCGCTGATCCCGGTGATGAACAATGCGGATGTGGCCTGCCTCAGCGACCCGCAGTTGATCAAGGAGGCGCTGGTGCGCCAGGCCGCTTCGCCGGTGCGCTGGGTCGAAACCATGCAGGCCATGGCGGCGCAGGGTGTCAGCCATGTCTATGAGTGCGGCCCGGGCAAGGTGCTGGCGGGTCTGGTCAGGCGCTGCGCGGAAGGACTGATCGGTGGCGCCATGGCGGATCTTGCCGGAATCGAAGTGGCGCTGGCTGCCACCCATGCGCAGGAGAAATCATGTTGAAGGAACATATAGCGCTGGTGACCGGAGCCTCGCGCGGCATCGGCCGCGCCATCGCGTTGGAACTGGGCAGGGAAGGGGCCACGGTGATCGGCACGGCCACTACCGAGGCAGGCGCGGCCGATATTCAAAAGGCGCTGGACGCCGCCCAGATGCCCGGCTGGGGCGCCGTGCTCGATGTCACCCAGGCGGCAGACTGCGAATCCGTGCTGGGGGAGATAGAAAAGCGATTCGGACCGGTCTCGGTGCTGGTCAACAATGCCGGCATCACCCGCGACAATCTCGCCATGCGCATGAAGGACGACGAATGGGATGCGGTGATGGACACCAATCTCAAGGCGGTGTTCAGATTGTCCAAGGCAGTGATGCGCGGCATGATGAAGGCGCGTTTCGGCCGCATCATCAACATCACCTCGATCGTCGGCAGTTCGGGCAATCCCGGCCAGGCCAACTACGCCGCTGCCAAGGCTGGCGTGGCCGGCATGAGCCGCGCGCTGGCACGGGAACTGGGCAGCCGCAACATCACCGTGAATTGCGTGGCGCCGGGATTCATCGATACCGACATGACACGGGCCTTGCCGGAATCGCAGCGTGATGCCTTGCTGGGGCAGATCCCGCTTGGCCGTCTGGGACAGGCCGAAGAAATCGCCGCTGCCGTGGCCTTCCTTGCCTCGCAGCGCGCGGGCTACATCACCGGCACGATCCTGCATGTCAATGGCGGCATGTTCATGGGCTGAGGCCGGGTTTGGTCGGCTTGGGTCTTTCTGTTAGAATGTCGCGGTTTTTTTCTCGTTACACCCGCAAAAAAGGGAAGGAGCAAAACACATGGAGAACATCGAACAACGCGTCAAGAAGATCGTTGCCGAGCAGCTTGGTGTCAACGAATCGGAGATCAAGATCGATTCGTCCTTTGTAGACGATCTGGGCGCGGATTCGCTCGATACGGTTGAACTGGTCATGGCCCTCGAGGAGGAATTCGAGTGCGAGATTCCCGACGAAGAAGCCGAGAAGATCACTACCGTCCAGCAGGCGATTGACTACATCAACGCCCATCTCAAGAAATAATCATTCCCGATCCCAGAGCAGGAGCAAAGCGAAGTGGCACGCCGCAGGGTAGTCGTTACCGGTTTGGGTGCCATTTCCCCGGTCGGCAATTCCGTCCAGGAAACTTGGGATGGAATACTCGCCGGCCGGAGCGGGATCGGCCCCATCACCCGCTTCGACGCGGCCACCTTCAAATCCCGCATAGCCGGGGAGGTGAAGGGCTTCGACGTTGGCACCTACCTCCCGCCCAAGGAGGCACGCCGGATGGATGTCTTCATTCATTACGGCATGGCGGCGGGCATCCAGGCGATCCGGGATTCCGGACTGGAAATCACCGATGAGAACGCCGTCCGCATCGGCGTGAACATCGGCTCCGGCATCGGCGGCCTGCCGATGATCGAGGACACCCACAACGATTTTCTCAGTGGTGGTCCCCGCAAGATATCGCCCTTCTTCATTCCCGGCACCATCATCAACATGATCTCGGGGAACCTGTCGATCATGTTCGGGCTGAAGGGGCCGAACCTGGCGGTGGTGACGGCCTGCACCACCGGGCTGCATGCCATCGGCACCGGGTTTCGCATGATCCAGTACGGCGACGCCGACGCCATGGTCTGTGGCGGCGCGGAATCCACCGTGACCCCTCTGGCCATCGGCGGGTTTGCCTCGGCGCAGGCGCTTTCGACGCGCAACGACGACCCAGCGACGGCCAGCCGGCCCTGGGACAAGGGCCGCGACGGCTTCGTCCTTGGCGAGGGCGCCGGCGTGCTGGTCCTGGAGGAATACGAACACGCCAAAAAGCGTGGCGCAAGGATCTATGCAGAGTTGGTCGGCTTCGGCATGAGCGGCGACGCCTTCCACATGACGGCACCGGATACCGACGGCCCGCGCCGCAGCATGGCCAATGCCATGCGGGATGCCGAAATCAACCCGGACCAAGTGCAGTATCTGAATGCTCACGGCACGTCGACGCCCCTGGGCGACAAGAACGAGACCGATGCCATCAAGTTGGCCTTTGGCGACACGGCCCGCAAGCTGGTGGTGAATTCGACCAAATCCATGACCGGGCACCTGTTGGGCGGGGCAGGCGGCCTGGAATCGGTGCTGACGGTGCTTGCCGTGCACCACCAGGTATCGCCTCCCACCATCAACCTGTTCGAGCAGGATCCGGAATGCGATCTCGACTATTGCGCCAATACCGCGCGCCAGCTCGGAATCGGGATCGCGCTGAAGAATAACTTCGGGTTCGGCGGCACCAACGGGACGCTGGCCTTCCGGCGCGTTTGAGCGTCGGGATCCGATTGTCGGATGCAACTCCCGCATCGGCTGGCCCTGGGTCGGTCCCGTTTGCTTGCCTCCACGCTGGTTTTGCTGATCCTGGCTACGCTGACCAGTGTGGTTTTGCTGCCGCTTGCCCCCTGGATCAAGCTGTTCATCGCCATCCCGGTGGGGATCTCGGTCCTGGTTTCGCTATACCGGCATGCGTTGCTTCTCGATAAAGCCGCAGCGAAGTCGTTGCTTCTGAAGGCCGATGGTTCTGCAGAGGTCATGCTGGCCGACGGCTATTGCTTCGAAGCGCGGGTGTCTCCGCGATCCACGTTGTTCCCCTGGCTGATGGTGCTGCGGCTGGACAGGATGGATTCCGCTCAGGCCAGGTCGCTGCTGGTCCTGCCGGACATGCTTCCCCAAGAGGACCTGCGGATTTTGCGCTGCTGGCTTCTCTGGAAGGCTATCTGAACCGATTGCGCAGGACGGTGTTGCGGGCCCTTGCCAGGGTGTCAGGATAATCCCGACTGGCGTGCAGCCCCCGGCTTTCCCTTCGCCGCTGGGCGCAGCGCACGATCAGATCGGCCGTCAGGACGAGGTTGCGCAACTCGATGAGATCGTTGGATACGCGGAAATTGGCGTAGTACTCGTCAATCTCCCGTTCCAGCAAGCGGATGCGGTGGCGCGCGCGTTCGAGCCGCTTGTTGGTGCGCACGATGCCGACGTAGTCCCACATGAAGCGGCGCAATTCATCCCAGTTGTGGGAAATGACGATTTCCTCGTCGGCATCCGTGACGCGGCTCTCGTCCCATCCCGGCAGGGAACGGTGATGCCGGCGCCCTGACTTGAGGATGTCCTCGGCAGCCGCCGTTGAAAAGACCAGGCATTCGAGCAATGAATTGCTGGCCAGGCGGTTGGCGCCATGCAGGCCGGTATATGCCGTTTCCCCGACCGCGTAGAGGCCGGGCAGGGCGGTGCGGGCGGCGAAGTCCGTGACGACGCCGCCGCAGGTGTAATGCGCGGCGGGGACGACCGGGATAGGCTGCTGGGCGATATCGATTCCAAGCTCCAGGCAGCGGGCATGGATGTTGGGAAAGTGTCCGATCAGGAACTCGGCAGGCTTGTGCGTCATGTCTAGATAGACGCAGTCGAGGCCGCGCTTTTTCATCTCTAGATCGATGGCGCGGGCCACGATGTCGCGGGGCGCCAGTTCAGCGCGACGATCGTGCTCCGGCATGAAGCGTTCGCCGCTCGGCAGGCGGAGGATGCCGCCCTCGCCCCGCATCGCCTCCGTGATCAGGAAGGTCTTGGCCAGGGGATGGTAGAGACAGGTCGGGTGAAACTGGATGAACTCCATGTTGGCGACCCGGCAACCCGCCCGCCAGGCCATGGCGATGCCGTCGCCGGTCGCCGTATCGGGGTTGGTGGTGTAGAGATAGACCTTGCCGGCGCCGCCGGTGGCGAGCACCGTGTGCGGCGCGGCAAAGGTTTCCACATGATCCGCCTGCTTGTCGAGGACGTAGGCGCCATGGCAGCCGCTGTCGGGCAGGCCGAACTTGGCGCCACTGATGAGATCGATGGCGATGTGGTGCTCGAAGATACGGATGTTCGGATGTTCGCGAAGCTTGCTTGTCAGGGTGTCCTGCACTGCCGAACCGGTGGCGTCGGCGACGTGGATGACCCGTCGGTGACTATGCCCGCCTTCCCGGGTGAGGTGATAGCCCTGGCCGGAATCGTTCAGGGTAAATGGCACGCCCTGGCGGATCAGCCAGTCAATGGCCGCCTTGCCCCTTTCGACCACGAAGCGGGTAATCGGGCGGTTGCAGAGACCGGCGCCGGCAACCAGGGTGTCGCGAATGTGGGCCTCGATCGAATCCGCATCGTCGAGCGCCGCGGCGATGCCCCCCTGGGCCCGGCTGCTGGCGCTATCCTCGAGCAGGCGCTTGGTGACCAGGGCGACCTTTTTGTGCGGTGCCAGCTGGAGCGCCAGTGCCTGGCCGGCAAGGCCGCTGCCGATGATCAAAACGTCAAATGCCTGCACGTGGTTGGGGGAGATTAGGGGCCCGAAACTATACCACCGCGGGACAGCGACCGGAAAAGCTCCGTCTGTCCATGAACCTTTCTGCCGAGGGGTTGTCTTTTCCGTAGTTGGCAGAGCTACTCGGATACGTCGGCTATACTTGCGGCTTCTCGGCCCGACCCCTTCGGGACGATTGAACTTACTAAAACACAGCCGCTCGAATGGGAGAACGTGAGGTAGACCAGCAACTGGTCGTGCGCGCTCAGCACGGCGACCAGCAGGCGTTTGGGCTGCTGGTGTCCAAGTATCAGCGCAAGCTGGCCAGGTTGTTATCGCGACTGATCCGCGATCCGGCCGAGGTGGAGGACGTGGCGCAGGAAACGTTCATCAAGGCCTACCGGGCCTTGGGCAGTTTTCGCGGCGAGAGCGCCTTTTACACCTGGCTGTACCGCATCGGGGTCAATACCGCGAAGAACTATCTGGTGTCGCAGGGACGTCGGGCGCCCACCCGCACGGAACATGATACGGAGGAGGCCGAAGGGTTCGAGGAGGGCGAACTGCTGCGCGACATCAACACGCCAGAGCGCCTGCTGTTCTCCAAAGAGATCGGCGAAACGGTGAATTCAGCGATGGAGGCCCTGCCCGAGGATCTGCGTACCGCCATCGTGCTGCGAGAAATCGAGGGCATGAGCTACGAGGATATCGCCAAGATGATGGATTGCCCGATCGGCACGGTGCGTTCGCGGATATTCAGGGCACGCGAGGCGGTCGCAGAAAAACTCAGGCCGTTGCTGGATACGGCGCCGGACAAGAGGTGGTGAGAATGAAATCAGAGATATCTGCATTGTTGGACGACGAGCTCGAACAAGGCCAGGCGAACCGGGCGATCGACGCCCTGCGGCGCGACCGCGAACTGCAGCAAGCCTGGGATGTCTATCATCTGATCGGAGACACCCTGCGGCAGTCCCCGGTCCTGTCCCCGGACTTGTCGACCCGAGTGATGTCCCGGCTGGCAGAGGAACCGGTGATCTTCGTGCCCGCCAGACCGCCGAGGCCGACTCCGCTGCGCTTCGCGCTGCCCTTGGCCGCTTCCCTCATGGGCATGGCTGCAGTCGGCTGGATCGCCTTGACGCTGAATGCTCCACAGCAGCAGGAATTGGCTGCCCAGCAGCGCCCGCAGCATCAGCAGACAACCTCGGCGGTTCAGCCGCCCGCTGGCGCCCTGAAGGAATACTTGGTGGCGCATCAGGCCCATTCGCCGAGCGGCGGAATACAGGGTGTGGCGCCCTATGTGAGGACGGTTTCGGAGATTCGGCAGGGCGCCCGGCCATGAAGTTGGTTTCCGCCCTGGCCATGCTGGCCGGCTTGTTGGCGACCACGGCCCATGCCGATCCGCAGGACGAGGTGATGGGGTGGCTGCAGAGGATGACGACTGCGGCCAAAAAACTCAACTACACCGGCACGTTTACCTACCAAAGCGGCGGCGGAACCGAAACTTCGCGCATCATTCACCTGGTGGATGCGGCGGGAGAACATGAAAAGCTCGAAGTGCTCGACGGTAGCCCGCGCGAGGTGATTCGCAGCAACGACGAAGTCAAGTGCTACCTGCCCGAGGACAAGGTGGTGATTATCGAAAAGCGCAGCCAGCACAAGGCTTTCCCGGCGCTGCTGCCGGTCTCGGTCGGCAATCTTGGCGAGTCCTACCTGATCCGCAAGGGCGAAACGGCGCGCATTGCCGGTTTCGACAGCCAGCAGGTGGTGCTGGAGCCGAAGGACACCCTGCGTTATGGCCACCAGTTCTGGGCGGATATCCAGTCCGGCCTGATCCTCAAGGCGCGCACGCTCAACGAACGCAACGAGACCATCGAGCAGTTCGCTTTCTCCCAGCTGCAGATCAATCCGCCCATCGACAAGGATGAGCTCAAGCCCCATTCGAATACCGAAGGCAAGACCTGGCGGATCCACAACGCCCGCGCCTCGCAAAGTCTCACCGCCGGTGGGGACTGGCATTTCAGGACGCAATTGCCCGGATTCAAGAAAGGCGCAGGCATGAAGCGGCAGGGCTGGCGCGGAAGCGGCGTGGACACAACCCATTTCATTTTCTCCGATGGCTTGGCTTCGATTTCCGTGTTCATCGAGCCGCGGACCGATCAGGAGGCCGTCACGTCGACCTATTCGGCGGGCGCCATCAACGTCTACAAGCGAACGGCCGGCAAGCATCTTCTGACGGTGCTTGGAGAAGTCCCCATGACGACCCTGATGCGGCTCGGCGACGGAATCGAGCCTAGAAAGAAATGATGGATCAGGAGGCCGTCGTGATGCGTGTCGAGGGCAGCCATGCGCTTGTGGAGGTGGCTGGCGCGGGCTGCGGTCGTTGTCATGAGACGGACGGATGCCAAAGCGGCATCATGGGCCGCGTTTTCAGCGATCGCCCCCGGCAATTCCGCTTACCCAATGGCATTGGCGCTGCGCCAGGCCAACAGGTGGTCGTGCGTACGGCGGAAGGGGCCACCTTGCGGGCGGCGCTGCTGGCCTACGTGCTGCCAGTCCTCTCGTTGCTGGCCGGGGCCTGGGTCGGCACGGCTCTCGGTCAGGGCGACGACCTTGCCGGCGCCCTGGGCGCCCTGGGCGGGCTGTTGCTCGGCGTCCTGGCGGGACCGACTTTTCGCAATCTGGTCGGGCAGCCGGTTCTCCTCAAGTCGGACAACATTAATTGCACATCCAAGGAAGCTTGCAGATGATGATCCTCAGAATTCTCTTTTCCGTCCTGCTTTCGCTGACCGCCCTGAATGCGGCGGCGCAAGCCAGGGAGTTGCCTGATTTCACCGAACTCGTCGACCGGCACGGCCAGGCCGTCGTCAATATCAGCACCACTCAGACGATCCGCGGCAATCGCGCCCTACCGCAGTTTCCGGAACTCGACGAGGACGATCCGATGTTCGAGTTCTTCAAGCGCTTCATTCCGCGCCAGTCTCCAGGCATGCCGCGCGAGTTCCAGCACAAGTCGCTGGGTTCCGGATTCATCATCAGCCAGGACGGCTATATCCTGACCAACGCCCATGTCGTCGACGCCGCCGATGAGGTGGTGGTCAAGCTCACCGACAAGCGCGAATTCAAGGCCAAGGTCATTGGCGCCGACAAGCGCACCGACGTGGCCCTGATCAAGATCGAGGCGAGCGGGCTGCCGGCCGTCAGGATGGGCGATCCGGGCAAGCTCAGGGTGGGCGAATGGGTCGTGGCCATCGGTTCGCCGTTCGGCTTCGAAAGCTCAGTGACGGCCGGCATCGTCAGCGCCAAGGGCCGGTCCTTGCCTCAGGAGAACTTCGTTCCTTTCATCCAGACCGACGTGGCCATCAATCCGGGCAATTCGGGCGGGCCGCTGTTCAACATGAAGGGAGAAGTGGTCGGCATCAATTCGCAGATCTACAGCCGCACCGGCGGCTATATGGGCGTCGCCTTCGCGATTCCCATCGATGTGGCCATGGAAGTCCAGAGCCAGTTGCGCGCCAGCGGCCGGGTCAGCCGTGGCCGTATCGGCGTGGTGATCCAGGAGGTCACCAAGGAACTGGCTGATTCCTTTGGCCTGGCCAAGTCCGCCGGGGCATTGGTGAATGCCGTCGAGAAGGGCGGTCCGGCCGACAAGGCGGGGGTCGAGGCCGGCGACATCATCCTCAAGTTCGATGGCAAGACAGTGAATGCCTCCAGCGACCTGCCGCGGATCGTCGGCGCCACCAAGCCGGGCAGCAAGGTGTCGCTCCAGGTTTGGCGCAAGGGCGGCAGCCGCGAGCTGACCGTGACCGTCGGGGAAATCCCTGAAGAAAAAACGGCTCAGCGCGGCCATAAGCGCAGCAAGCCGGCGGAAGCCGCCGCCAACCGCCTGGGGCTGGTTCTGAGCGATCTGACGGCCGAGCAAAAGCGCGAGCTGAAAATCGACCATGGCGTTCTGGTCGAGGATATCCGCGCCAACGGCAGCCGCTCCGAACTGCGGCCCGGGGATGTCATCCTGGCCATCGTCAGCCGGGGAACCAGCATCGAGGCCCGCACTGTCGATCAGTTCAACCGGCAGCTGTCCCAGATCGACAAGACGGCGACGCTCACCTTGCTCGTCAAGCGCGGAGAACAGCAGACCTACATTACGCTCAAGGGGCTCGGTGAAGTGAAATAGTCCGACGACTTGCGCAGTCGTCATGGAAACCCGTCATTCCATTCAGGACATTGTCTCGGGACGTGCTTAGTCGCCGGATTTCCGGTAAAATTCAACGTTTTGTAACGTTTCCGAAAGGGTGCCTTGCAGCACCCTTTTGTCTATGATGGAGCACATCCGCAATTTTTCGATCATCGCCCATATCGACCATGGCAAGTCGACCCTGGCCGACCGCATCATCCAGCTGTGCGGCGGGCTGTCCGAACGGGAAATGGAAGCCCAGGTGCTCGATTCCATGGACATCGAACGGGAGCGCGGCATCACCATCAAGGCCCAGACGGCAGCGTTGCAGTACAAGGCGCGCGACGGCCGGCTCTACAACCTCAACCTGATCGACACGCCAGGACATGTCGATTTTTCATACGAGGTGTCGCGCTCGCTGTCGGCCTGCGAGGGAGCGCTGCTGGTAGTCGATGCCTCGCAGGGTGTCGAAGCACAGACGGTCGCCAACTGCTATACGGCCATCGAACTCGGCGTCGAGGTCGTGCCGGTGCTCAACAAGATCGACTTGCCGGCAGCCGACCCGGATCGCGCCCGGGAGGAAATCGAGGACGTGATCGGCATCGATGCCACTGAAGCCGTCCTGGCCAGCGCCAAGACCGGGCAGGGAGTGGAAGACATCCTGGAAGCCATCATTGCCCGCATCCCCGCGCCCAAGGGCGATCCTGCCGCGCCGCTCAAGGCGCTCATCATCGATTCCTGGTTCGACAACTATGTGGGCGTGGTGATGCTGGTGAAGGTGGTGGATGGCAGCCTGCGGCCGAAAGACAGGATCCTGCTGATGTCCGCAGAGGCGCAGTATCCCTGCGAACAGGTCGGCGTATTCACGCCCAAGTCGCAGGCGCGCAGCGCCTTGTCGGCAGGTGAGGTCGGCTTCGTCATCGCCGGCATCAAGGAACTGAAGGCGGCCAAGGTCGGCGACACGGTGACGCTGGCGGATCGCCGCGCTGCGGAGGCGCTGCCCGGATTCAAGGAGATCAAGCCACAGGTCTTCGCCGGCCTCTATCCGGTCGAGGCGAACCAGTACGACGCCCTGCGCGAAGCGCTTGAAAAGCTCAAGCTCAACGACGCCTCCCTGCACTACGAGCCAGAAGTGTCCCAGGCGCTGGGGTTCGGTTTCCGCTGCGGTTTTCTCGGCCTGCTGCACATGGAGATCGTGCAGGAGCGGCTGGAACGAGAATACGACATGGACCTCATCACGACCGCGCCGACGGTGGTCTACGAGGTTCTGATGCGCGATGGCACGGTGCTGTCCGTCGAGAATCCCTCGAAGTTGCCGGATCCTTCCAGAATCGATGAAATCCGCGAACCGATCATCACCACCACGGTGTTTGTCCCCCAGGACTACCTGGGTGCGGTCATCACCCTTTGCGAGCAGAAGCGCGGCGCCCAGGTGAACATGCAGTACCACGGCCGCCAGGTCATGCTGACCTATGACATGCCCATGGCCGAGGTGGTCATGGATTTCTTCGACAAGCTCAAATCCGTTTCCCGCGGCTATGCCTCGCTCGACTATGAGTTCAAGGAGTACCGGCCCGCCGACGTGGTCAAGTTGGACATCCTGATCAACGGTGACCGGGTCGACGCGCTCTCGGTCATCGTGCACCGCGCCAATTCGCAGTACCGTGGCCGCGAACTGGCTTCGAAGATGCGCGAATTGATCCCGCGCCAGATGTACGACGTGGCCGTGCAGGCCGCCATCGGCTCCAACATCATCGCCCGAGAGAACATCAAGGCTTTGCGCAAGAACGTTCTGGCCAAGTGCTATGGGGGCGACATCACCCGCAAGCGCAAGCTGCTGGAAAAGCAGAAGGCCGGCAAGAAGCGCATGAAGCAGGTTGGCAGCGTGGAAATTCCCCAGGAGGCTTTTCTGGCGGTTCTGCGCGTGGATTCAAAATAGGGGTTATCTTGAACTTTGCACTGATCCTGTTTCTGCTGACCTTGGCGACCGGCACCATCTGGGTGTTCGACCTGCTGGTCATGAAGAAGCGCCGCGCCCCGGACGCCAAGGAGCCATGGTGGGTGGAGTACGGCGCCAGCTTCTTCCCGGTCATCCTGGCGGTATTCCTCCTCAGATCGTTTCTGGTCGAGCCGTTCAAGATTCCCTCCGGCTCGATGATCCCGACCCTGCTGGTGGGCGACTTCATCCTGGTCAACAAATACACGTATGGCATCCGCTTGCCGGTGATCAACAAAAAGGTGCTTGAGGTGAATTCCCCCCAGCGCGGCGATGTCATGGTTTTCCGCTGGCCGGAGGATCCTTCGCTGGATTACATCAAACGGGTGGTCGGCCTGCCGGGCGACAAGGTGGCCTGGCAGAACAAGCGGCTGTTCATCAACGGCGGCGAAATTCCCGCTGCACGGCAATCGGACTATCTCCATCCGGATCGGCTGTATTATTCCAGCCAGTACGAGGAGAAGCTCGGCAATGCCGCCCATAAAATCCTTCTGGACAAGGATGCGCCGGCCTACGTCTCCCAGGTCCTGCAATACCCGGGCCGCGACAAGTGCATCTACAATAGTTCTGGTGTAACCTGCGAAGTCCCGCCGGGCCATTACTTCGTCATGGGAGACAACCGGGACGCCAGCAGCGACAGTCGGGTCTGGGGATTCGTCCCGGAACGGAACATAGTCGGCAAGGCGTTCTTGATCTGGTTCAATTTCAACGAATTGAAACGCATCGGCAGCTTCCACTAGAGGAGGACAAAATGAGAAATCAGCAGAAAGGCTTGAGTCTGCTTGGGCTGATTCTAATCAGCGTTGTCTTGATTGCGGTGGCCGTTGTCGGGATGAAGGTCGTGCCATCGGTGATCGAGTACTACACGATTATCAAGCATGTCAAGTCAATTGCCGGTAGTGGTGCCGCCACGGTTGCGGAAGTGCGCGTCGCGTATGACCGGCAAGCCAGCGTAGACGAAACCCCCAGCATTGCCGGGGCTGATCTAGACATAACGAAGGAAGGCAATCAATTGGTCATCTTCTTCGAATACGCAAAGAAGATACATATTATGGGCAACGTCAGTATTTGCATCGACTATGCCGGCAGCAGTTCAGGAAGCAAACGTGCCGCCGACTGACTCGTGGATGAATGAACTTATCTACCGTTGAACAGGCTATCTGTTACGACTTCAACAATAGGGATCTATTGGCGCAGTCCTTGACGCATAGAAGCTTCGGGACTACGAATAACGAGCGACTAGAGTTCTTAGGAGACAGCGTTCTCAACTGCGTCATTGCCGAGGCGCTTTGTCAGCGTTATGCCAGTGTCCGTGAAGGCGACTTATCCCGTCTGCGCGCCAACTTGGTGCGGCAGGAAACACTTGCTGATATCGCCAAACTGATTAATCTTGGCGATCAACTTCGTTTAGGCGAAGGGGAAATGAGAAGCGGTGGGTTTCGCCGCCCATCGATTCTTGCCGATGCATTGGAAGCCGTTTTCGGGGCGGTTTTTCTTGACGGCGGATTTGGGCAGGCGAGAAAGGCTATCTTGCGTCTTTACGATCCTTTTCTCGCCGGAATCGATCCAAGTCGTTCAGGCAAGGATCCAAAAACCGCCCTGCAAGAGCATCTTCAGGGCAGGCACATGGCTTTGCCGCAGTACCACCTCAAGGCCACGCATGGCGAAGCCCACGCCCATGAGTTCGAAGTCGAGTGCCTGATACCCGAACTTGGAATCGCCACCATAGGCAGGGGTCCGAGCCGGCGCTCGGCCGAACAGGAAGCTGCCAGACAGGCCCTGGCGCAAACTGGCTCGAAATGAGCGCGCCCGAGGGCTTTCATTGCGGCCATCTGGCCATTGTCGGCAGGCCCAATGTCGGCAAGTCGACTCTGCTCAACCGGCTCGTCGGCCAGAAGATCAGCATCGTTTCGCGCAAGGCGCAGACGACGCGCCATCGCATAAGCGGCGTTGTGACCCGGCCAGGCGAGCAGTTTGTATTCATCGATACGCCCGGCTTCCAGATACGGCACATGAACGCCCTGAATCGCCTGATGAACCGTGGCGTGTCGCAGGCGCTGTACGATGTCGACGTCATCCTGCTGGTCATCGAGGCCGGGCGCTTCACCGACGACGACAAGCGCATCCTGGCGATGATCCCGACGGGCAGGACGACGCTGCTGGTCATCAACAAGATCGATCGCCTCGCCGACAAGCAGCGTCTGCTGCCCTTCATGGCCGAGGTGGCCAAGGCACACCCGTTTGCCGAGATCGTGCCGGTGTGCGCGGCAAATGGCTCCGGCACGGAGACGCTGTTGGATGCGGCGGGCCGCCACCTACCCGAGTCGGCGCCGCTGTTCGGGGAGGACGATCTGACCGACCGCAGCGAACGCTTTCTGGCCGCTGAATTCCTGCGCGAGAAGTTGTTCCGCCGTCTGGGCGAGGAGCTGCCCTACGGCATGACGGTCGAAATCGAGCGATTCGAGCTCGACGGCGCCCTGCGGCGCATCCACGCGGCCATCATCGTGGACAGGCCGGCCCACAAGGCCATCGTCATCGGCAAGGGCGGTGAGCAACTGAAGACCATCGCCAGCGATGCGCGGCGCGACATGGAAAAGTTGTTCGACGGCAAGGTATTCCTCGAAGTCTGGGTGAAGGTCAAGGGTGGCTGGGCCGACGACGAACGGGCGCTGAAGAGCCTCGGCTACGAATGAACGGGGCAGGCAAGAGCAGGGTGGATGGGCAGGCTGCATATGTGCTGCACACTCATCCGTTTCGTGAAACCAGCCTGATCGTCGAAGCCTTCAGTCGCGACCACGGCCGCATTGCGCTGGTTGCGCGTGGCGCCCGGCGTCCGCGTTCGGCCATTCGCGGCCTGCTACTGGCCTTCCAGCCCATCGAGTTGGGCTGGTTCGGGCTGGGCGAAATGCGCACCCTGGCCAAGGTTGAATGGGTCGGTGGCCAGCCCATGCTGCGGGCGCAGGCCCTGCTGCTCGGCTACTACATGAACGAACTGCTGCTCAAGCTGCTGCCGCGGGAGGATGCCCATCCGGCGCTGTTCCAGGCCTATGCCGGGGCGGTGCATGCCTTGGCCAGCGGCGAGCCGAGTCAGGTTTCGCTCAGGCGCTTCGAAAAAACGCTGCTGCGAGAGCTGGGCTACGGCCTGACCCTGGACCGCGAGGCGGACAGCGGTCGGCCGGTGGAGCCGCAAAAGCGCTACGCTTACGTCCTCGAACGTGGGCCGGTGCAGTTGTCTGGAGAAGAAGAAGGCGAATCCTTTTCCGGGCGGGCATTGCTGGCCATCGCGCAAGACGATTTCAGCGAGACCGAAACGCTCGTCCAGTGCAAGCAGCTGATGCGCATGCTGATACAGCATTACCTTGGCGGCCAGCGACTGAGCTCGCGCCGGGTTTTCATGGAGTTGCAGGAACTGTGACCAACGGAAATCAATGCGGGATGATTGAACTCGGTATCAATATCGACCACGTGGCGACGCTGCGTCAGGCGCGCGGCACCTCCTATCCAGACCCCGTCCGCGCGGCGCTGCTGGCCGAGAAGAGCGGGGCGGACCTGATCACCCTGCACCTGCGCGAGGACCGCCGCCACATCCAGGATCGCGACGTCGAGATCCTCCGCGGCAGGCTGAAGACGCGCATGAACCTGGAGGCTGCGGTCACCGACGAGATGGTGGCCTTCGCCCTGCGCATCCGGCCGCACGACGTCTGCCTCGTGCCGGAACGGCGCCAGGAACTCACCACCGAAGGCGGTCTCGACGTGGCCGGCGGCCTCGAGCGCGTGCGCGCCGCCTGCAGGGCCGCGACCGAGGCCGGTATCCGCGTCTCGCTCTTCATTGATGCCGACGCGGGGCAGATCGACGCCGCCCGGGAATGCGGCGTGCCGGCCATCGAGATCCACACCGGCCGCTACGCCGAAGCCGAAGATCCGGCGCAAATCAGAGAAGAGCTTGAGCGCGTTGCCCGCGCTGCCCGGTATGCCCACAAGCTCGGCTTCAAGGTCAATGCCGGCCACGGCCTGCATTACGAGAACGTCAAGCCGGTGGCGGCCATTCCCGAGATCGTCGAGCTGAACATCGGCCATGCCATCGTCGCCGAGGCCGTCTTCTGCGGCTGGCAGGAGGCGGTGCGCCGCATGAAGCAGCTGATGCTGGAAGCGCGGCAATGATCCACGGTGTCGGCACCGACATCGTCGCCATCGCGCGCATCGAGCGGATGCTGTCCGAGCACGGCGCGCGCACCGCAGCCAAGCTGCTGGCCGACTCCGAAATGGAAGGCTATCGCCAGGCAGCCAGGCCGGCCGCCTTTCTGGCCAAGCGCTTTGCCGCCAAGGAGGCGCTCGGCAAGGCCTTGGGGCTGGGGTTGCGCGAGCCGGCCACGCTGCACAACATCGCCATTTCCAGCGATGGCCTCGGCCGGCCTGGTTTCGAATACGCGCCGCCGCTTGCCGACTGGATGCGGGTGCGCCGTCTGCACGCCCACCTCAGCCTGAGCGACGAGGCAGACACCGCCGTGGCCTTCGTCGTGGTGGAAACCGAGGACCAGCCATGACCGTCTCCCTGCCGCTCGGTCCGCTCATGCTCGACCTGGAGGGACCGCGCCTTACGAATGAAGCGCGCGAAATCCTGCGCCATCCGCTGGTCGGCGGCGTCATCCTGTTCAAGCGCAATTTCGAGTCTCTCGCCGTCCTGCGGGAACTGACTTTCGATATCCATTCGCTGCGACAACCGCCTCTGCTCATCGCCATCGACCACGAGGGCGGCCGCGTGCAGCGCTTCCGTCACGGCTTCACCGTGCTGCCGCCGATGCGGACACTGGGTACGCTGTGGGACATCGACCCGCAACGCGCCCTGGAGGCGGCTGCCGCTGCGGGCTATGTCCTGGCAGCCGAGTTGCGCGCCTGCGGCATCGACCTCAGCTTCACGCCGGTCCTTGACCTCGACTACGGAACCAGCGAAATCATCGGCAACCGCGCCCTGCACTCGGATCCGGCTGCCGTGACGGCGCTCGCCACCGCCCTGATCACCGGCCTGCGGCGCGCCGGCATGGCCAGCGTCGGCAAGCATTTCCCCGGACACGGCTTCGTCGTCGCCGATTCGCACGTGGCGATTCCGGTCGATACGCGGCCAGCTCAGGCGCTGTATCCGGACCTGGCGCCCTACCGCGACCACCGCAGGATGGATCTCGCCGCCGTCATGCCGGCGCATGTCATCTACGAGAACCTCGATCCCCACCCGGCCGGCTTCTCTTCCTACTGGCTGCGCTACGTGCTGCGCGGCGAGCTCGGCTTCGACGGCGTGATCTTCAGCGATGACTTGTCGATGGAGGGCGCCAGCATCGCCGGCGGCTTTGTCGAGCGCGCCGATGCCGCCCTCGCTGCCGGCTGCGACATGGTGCTGGTGTGCAACAACCCCGACGCAGCTGGATTGCTGCTGCGGGAATGGAAACCGCAATACGATCCGGTTTCTGCACGACGCCTGCAGGAACTGCTGCCTGCCATTCCCGCGCCATCGACGGAGCAGTTGCAGGGAGAATCCGTCTATCGGCATGCATTGGATCTGCTCTCGGCGGTCGGGGAGTAGGGCATGCAGGCCGTCGCCACGCCACTCACGGAATGCCGGGCCTGCCCGCGCCTGGCGGGCTTTCTCGCGGATTGCCGTGCCACGCAGACCGACTTTTTCGCGCGGCCGGTGCCGCCGTTCGGGGATCCCAAGGCGCGCCTGCTCATCGTCGGCCTGGCGCCGGGCTATAACGGCGCCAACCGCACCGGACGCCCGTTCACCGGCGACTACGCCGGCGTGCTGCTGTATTCGACCCTGCATCGCTATGGCTTCGCCGACCGTCCTCAATCCATCTCGGCGAGCGACGGCCTGCTGCTCAACGGCTGCCGCATAACCAATGCCGTGAAGTGCGTGCCGCCGGCGAACAAGCCGGAGACCGCGGAAATCAGGACCTGCAACCGCCATCTGGCCGCGGAACTGGTTGCCTCGCCGGAGGCGCGCGTCATCTTGGCGCTCGGCCTGGTGGCGCACAACGCCGTGCTGCAGGCGCTGACTTTGAAGCGCAGCGCCTGCAAGTTCGCCCACGGCGCCCGTCATATCCTGCCAAACGGGCGCATCCTGCACGACAGCTATCACTGCAGCCGCTACAACACGCAGACCAGGCGGCTGACCGAGCCGGCCTTTCACGCCGTCTTCGACGCCATCCGCCGCGACCTCTGATCATGTTCGACAGCAAGGCCCTGATCCGTTCCCTGCCCGAGGAACCCGGGGTCTACCGCATGCTCGACGCTGACGGCCGGGTGCTCTACGTTGGCAAGGCCAAGGTCCTCAAAAGACGCGTCGCCTCCTACTTTCAGAAGACCAGCCTGAGCCCGCGCATCCGGCTCATGGTGGGACAGGTAGCCAGCGTCGAGGTGACCGCCACCCGTTCCGAGGCCGAGGCGCTGATCCTCGAGAACAACCTCATCAAGAGCCTGGCGCCGAAGTTCAACATCCTCTTCCGGGACGACAAGTCCTACCCCTACATCGAGCTGTCGGCCGACGCCTGTCCGCGCATCGCCTTCCATCGCGGCCCCTTCGACAAGGGCGGACGCTATTTCGGGCCGTTCCCCAATGCCCAGGCGGTGCGGGAGAGCATCCATCTGCTGCAGCGAATCTTCCTGCTGCGCACCTGCGAGAACGCGGTGTACCAGAACCGTTCGCGACCCTGTCTCCTGCACCAGATCCATCGCTGCAGCGCGCCCTGCGTCGGCATGGTTTCCGAGACCGCCTATGCCGCCGACGTGCGCCTGGCCGAACTGTTCCTCAAGGGAAGGCACGGCGAGGTCGTCGATCGGCTCACCGAAGCCATGCAGGCGGCGGCGGACCTGTTGCATTTCGAAAAGGCGGCGGCGCTGCGCGATCAAATCCGTTCGCTGCAAAATGTCTTGCACAGGCAATATGCCGAAAGCGCAAAGGACGCCGATGTCGACATCATTGCCGCGGTGGCGGAGCGGGGGATGCTGGTCATCAACCACGCCATGGTGCGTGGCGGGAGGCATCTCGGCGACAAGGCGCATTTCCCGTTGCATGCCCAGGAATGCCCTGCCGAGGATGGCCTGCTGGCCTTTCTCGAACAACATTACGCCGACCACCCCGCGCCGCCGCGCATTTTGGTCAACCTGCAGCCGCCTTCCGACCGGGAAGCGTTGCTTGTGGATAGGCAAGGCCACCCTGTTTCGGTCCTGCAGCCGCGCAACGAGATGGAGCGCGCCTGGCTGGCCATCGCCGAGCGCAACGCCCTTCTGGCCATCGAGTCGCAAGCTCTGCAGCGGTCCAATGCCGAGAACCGGTTGGAGCGGTTGCGCGCAGCGCTGGGATTGAACGAGGCGCTGAATCGCATCGAATGCTTCGACATCAGCCATACCCTGGGGGAGGCGACGGTGGCCTCCTGCGTGGTGTGCCTAGACGGCGCCCTGAGGAAGGGAGAATACCGGCGCTACAACATCGCAGGCATCACCCCGGGGGACGACTACGCTGCGATGCGCCAGGCGCTGAACCGGCGCTACGAAAAAGTCGCGGCAGGGGAGGGCAAGCGGCCTGATCTGATCCTGATTGACGGCGGCAAGGGCCAGGTCCGAACGGCGCGGGAGGTATTGGCCGAACTGGGCCTTGCCGACCTGCCCGCTGTCGGCGTGACCAAGGGCGAGGACCGCAAGCCCGGACTCGACACCTTGCTGCTGCCCGGCGCGGATTCCCCTCTGGCGCTGTCGTCCAACGATCCGGCCCTGCACCTTGTCCAGCAAATCCGCGATGAGGCGCATCGGTTCGCCATTGCCGGACACCGCGCCCGGCGCGCCAAGGCCCGCAATCATTCCAGGCTGGAGGACATTCCCGGCGTCGGGCCCGCCAAGCGCAAGCGGCTGCTGGCGCAGTTCGGCGGGCTGCAGGGCGTACGAGCCGCGACCATTGAGGATCTTTGCCGCATCGACGGCATCAGCCGCAAACTTGCCGAAGCGATTTACAATCGCTTGCACTGAGTACGACTACGCCAAACCAACCGACGATGCCACTCACTATCCCGAACTTGCTGACCTGGGGCCGCATCGTCCTCATTCCGCTGGTGGTCGGCGTCTTTTACGCGCCACCTCACTGGCTGGCGCCCCACGAACAGAACTTGGCCGCTACCGTCATATTCGTCGTCGCCGCGATCACCGACTGGCTGGACGGCTACCTCGCGCGCACCCTGCAGCAGACGTCAGCATTCGGCGCCTTCCTCGATCCGGTGGCGGACAAGCTGATGGTGGCCGCGGCCCTGATCATCCTGGTGCAGCTGGAGCGGGCGGATGCCGTCATCGCCTTCATCATCATCGGGCGCGAGGTGACCATTTCCGCCCTGCGCGAAT
Source organism: Rhodocyclaceae bacterium (assembly GCA_016791205.1). Lineage (GTDB taxonomy): Bacteria > Pseudomonadota > Gammaproteobacteria > Burkholderiales > Rhodocyclaceae > Desulfobacillus. The sequence continues at coordinate 31,159 of JAEUNH010000021.1, forward strand.
GGATGGCCAAGATCGGCGCCGCGCGCAGCGTGGCCGTCTCGCTGCTCGGCAAGGTGAAAACGACCAGCCAGATGGTGGCCATTCCGATGCTGCTTTACCATGAGCCGATATTTCTGTTCGATCCGCAGCGCCTCGGCACCTGGCTGATTTATCTGGCGGCGCTGCTGACACTCTGGTCCATGGGCTATTACATGAAAATGGCATGGCCCCACATTGCCGAAAAGACATGAGGGCAGGTGGGTTCGCTTGACACTCGAGGATGCGCCGCTATAATGCACGCCTGTTCCGCGGGAATAGCTCAGTTGGTAGAGCGCAACCTTGCCAAGGTTGAGGTCGGGAGTTCGAGACTCCTTTCCCGCTCCAGAATTCACGTGGGGGAAAACGGCAACCCGTTTTCCCCTTCGTATTTTCAGACCCCGGCGGGGTGGCAGAGTGGTCATGCAGCGGCCTGCAAAGCCGTCTACGCCGGTTCGATTCCGACCCCCGCCTCCAATCCTTAATGCTTCAAGCCATTCCTTGCCCGGATGGCGAAATTGGTAGACGCAAGGGACTTAAAAT
>JAEUNH010000032.1 GCA_016791205.1 Rhodocyclaceae bacterium
AACGATGCGCCGTCGGACGAAACCATTCTCGAACGCCTCGTCGCGCTCAACGCCGAGCGCGCCGCCGAGGAGGCGAATGGCCAGGTGCGCTGGCTGCGCCCCGCATTCCAGCATCCCGAGCAACCGCAGCCGGTCCAGGCGGAGATGGGCTTGTCCCGCCCGACGCATTCGGAGGCCGCTAAGGAGGGCGGGACAAGCCCGTCTCCGCCCCCGCCAACCGCTAAACAACGCCACCCCTGGCCGCCCACCCTTCCCGAGCAGGTCGCCGCCGTCGCCCGCGTTCTCGCCGAGGCGCGCGCCCCGCTCGCCGAAGCCGACCTCGCCGCCCGCTTCACCGGCAAGGGCCCGTGGAAGAAGCGCCTGCCCCAGCTCCTCGACACCCTCGTCGCCCTCGGCCGCGCCCGCCAGACGGACGGCGGATGGATGGGATCCTAGACGTGAACTACGTACTCAGTCAGCACGCTGCGGATGTCATGCGGGAGCGTGAGATCAAGCGGGAATGGCTCGAAGCCGCCCTGGCTGCCCCTGCCTTGCGGCAGCCGCATGAAACCGACCCTGCATTGAGCTATGCCCTTCTTTCCATAGCAGAAAGGGATGGCCGAGTGCTGCGAGTGGTCTACAATCACACCATCGAACCTTGGAAGGTGGTGACGGTCTATTTCGACCGGACGATGAAAGGAAGGTTATGAAGCTCGAATTCGACCCAGTGGCCGACGCCCTATATTTGCGGCTGAACGACGCGAAGATCATGGAAACCGAGCAGGTACGGCCGGGCATCATTCTTGACTTCGATTCGGCGGGCAATGTTGTGGGCGTCGAAGTGCTCGACGTGAACAAGCGCTTCGCGCAACCCGAGCCGACCAAGGCGGCGGCTTGATCGATGAGAACGCTTGCCCCATTCAAGATGCCGGAGCCGGAAATCCAAAGCCTGAAATCGCCGGACCAGGCATCCGCCGCCTGGCTGGAGGTGGCCCGCCGCCGGCTGGCGGAATTGCGTGCCGGCACGGTCGCCGCAGTCGACGGCGAGCAGGTCTTTGCGCGCATTCGCGACCGTTGCCTCTGAGGCTGTCGCCGTCTTGCGGAGACTGACTTTATTGGCCGTCTAAGGGAACTTGCGCCGCTGGTGGAGTATGCGCGCCACCTGGATTTTCGTCGGGCGCAGGCGGTAAATCACGGTCAGGGATGTTCGAGCCACCGGCCACTCGCGCGTTCCCGGCAGACGCCCAGGGGTTCCCATTTCCGGATTACGTTCGATCAAATCGAGCGTTCGCTCGACCCGCGAGAAAACCAGGCCGGCGGCGTGCGGATCGTCGGCGGCGATGTATTCCAGCTCGGCGTGGTATTCGCGGACGGCGCGTGGAGAAAGCTCAAGCGGCTTTCTTGTGCGCGGCATGCTTGGCGACGATGCGGCGGGCCTGTTCGCTGACGACGGCGCGGGGTACGCCTTTCCCGGCATCCAGCTCTGCAAGCCCTTCCTTGACCTTGCGAACAAATTCCTCGGTGTAGCCGAAGCCGTCGCGCAGGACGTATTTCAACATGGCTTTGGGCGTGCGGCCGGCCTCCTGGGCCAGCTTCTCAAGGCGGCGCTGCTCGGTTGGCGAGAGGGCTACGGAGGCTCGGGTCATGGCGAATTTCCCATCCGGGGTATCAGTGCCTGAAATGGTAATCCGGAGGCGGAATGCTGTCCAACCGTCCTTGAGAACCCGGAAATGACGAAGCCGCCGGGCGGCGGCTTCGCGTGCGGGATGAACAACCTTTACAGCCCGGCGTCGGCCTTCAGCGCCGCCACCTTGTCCAGCGCTTCCCAGGTGAACTCCGGCTCGTCGCGGCCGAAGTGGCCGTAGGCGGCGGTCTTCAGGTAGATCGGCCGCAGCAGGTCGAGCGACTGGATGATGCCCTTCGGCCGCAGGTCGAAGTGCTTGCGGATCAGTTCCTCGATCTTCTCTTCGGCGATCTTGCCGGTGCCGTAGGTGTGCACCATCAGCGACACCGGTTTGGCGACGCCGATGGCGTAGGCGACCTGTACTTCGCAGCGGTCGGCGAGGCCGGCGGCGACGATGTTCTTGGCGACGTGGCGGCAGGCGTAGGCGGCCGAGCGGTCGACTTTCGACGGGTCCTTGCCGGAGAAGGCGCCGCCGCCGTGGTGGGCCGCGCCGCCGTAGGTGTCGACGATGATCTTGCGGCCGGTGAGGCCGCAGTCGCCGTGCGGGCCGCCGACGACGAAGCGGCCGGTCGGGTTGACCAGGTAGCGTACGTTGCCCTGGAGCATTTCCTTCGGCAGCACCGGCTTGATGATCTCCTCGATCACCGACTCGGAGAGCTGGGCGTGCGAGACGTCGGGGTCGTGCTGGGTGGACACCACCACCGTGTCGATGGACACCGGCTTGTCGTCGACATACTTCACCGTCAGCTGGCTCTTGGCGTCGGGGCGCAGCCACGGCAGGCGGCCGTCGCGGCGCACCTCGGCCTGGCGCTGCATGATGCGGTGGGCGTAGTAGATCGGCATCGGCATCAGCTGCGGCGTCTCGTTGCAGGCGTAGCCGAACATCAGGCCCTGGTCGCCGGCGCCCTGCTCGAGGTCGAGGCCCTGGCCTTCATTGACGCCCTGGGCGATGTCGGGCGACTGGCGGTTGATGGCGGCGAGCACGGCGCAGGACTTGTAGTCGAAGCCGATGTCGGAGTTGTCGTAGCCGATGCGCTTGATGGTTTCCTGGGCGATCTCGCGGTAGTTGATGTGCGCCGTGGTGGTGATCTCGCCGGAAATCACGACGAGGCCGGTGGACACCAGCGTTTCGCAGGCGACGCGGCTGTGCTTGTCGACGGCCAGGATGGCGTCGAGGACGGAATCGGAAATCTGGTCGGCGACCTTGTCGGGGTGGCCTTCGGAGACCGATTCGGACGAAAAAAGAAATTCTCTGGACATCTGTCCTGCTCCTTCTGAGTGGTTCCCGTGGCTCTGACGTTACCGGCCCCGGGAAAACGAGCAGGTGACGCTTTAGCAGTATTTGGTGGCCGCCCTGCAAGTTGTCCTGGGGAACCCGTGCGGTCCCATTAACTCGGCGGAAGCGCGATTATAATTTTTGACCCTTGCCGGGTCAAACTTGGTATGTTTCGCGAATGTCATTGTTGTTCCGCGTTTTGGGCCGTTTCCCCCTGCGTCTGCTGCACGCCCTCGGCGCCCTGCTCGGCTGGCTGGCCTGGTTCGGCTCGCCGACTTACCGCCGCCACCTGAAGGAGAACCTCGCCCTGGCCTGTCCGGCCGCCGAGGCGGAGCGCATCCGCCCTTCCGCCATTGCCCATGCCGGCCGCGGGGTCATGGAGCTGCCGCATGTCTGGATGCGCCCGCAGGCGCAGGTGGCGGCCCTGGTGACGCTGGTGAGCGGCTGGGACATCGTCGAGGCCGCCTGGCAGCGCGGCGAGGGCATCCTGTTCCTGACGCCGCACCTCGGCTGCTTCGAGATCACCGCCCAGTATTACGCCGCCCATGCGCCGATCACCGTGCTCTACCGTCCGCCCAAGCAGGCCTGGCTGCAGCCGCTGATCGAGTCCGGCCGCGGCGGGGCGAACCTGCACCTGGCGCCGGCCGATCTCGCCGGCGTGCGGCGGATGCTCAAGGCGCTGAAGCGCCGCGAGGCGGTGGGCATGCTGCCCGACCAGGTGCCGGGCACGGGCGAGGGCGTCTGGGCGGACTTCTTCGGCCGGCCGGCCTACACCATGACCCTGGCGGCGCGCCTGACCGAGGCCAGCCGCGCGACGGTGATCATGGCCTACGCCGAGCGCCTGCCCGGCGGCGCCGGCTTCCATCTGCACCTGATGGCGCCCGAGACGCCGATCGAAGGCCCGCTCGAAGCGCGCGCCGGGGCGATCAACCGGGCGCTGGAGGCACTGATCCGCCGCTGCCCGGATCAATACCTGTGGGGCTACAACCGCTACAAGGCGCCGCGCGGATCGGGCGGCCCGGTGGAGCCGCCATGCTGACCCGTCTCGGCCTCGCCCTCATCTGGCTGCTGCACTTCCTGCCGCTGGAACGGCTGGCGCCGCTGGGCGAGGCCTTCGGCGGACTGCTCTACGCCTTCGGCCGGGAGCGCCGCCATATCGCCCTGACCAACCTGCGCCTGTGCTATCCGCGGATGCCGGAAGCCGAGCGCGAGCAACTCGCCCGCGCCCACTTCCGCGCCTTCGGCCGCAGCTTCCTCGAGCGGGGGCTGCTCTGGTGGTCGCCGGCCGAAGCGATCCGCCGCCTGGTGCGCGTCGACGGCCTGGAGCGGGTACGCGCGCTGGCAGGCAAGCCGGTGATCCTGTTCGTGCCGCATTTCGTCGGCCTCGACATGGGCTGGACGCGGCTCACCCTGGAGCTCGACATGGTGAGCATCTACGCCCAGCAGAAGAATTTCTATTTCAACGCCGCGCTGTACAAGGGGCGCCTGCGCTTCGGCCATTCGAAGCTGCTGTCGCGCCAGGAGGGCGTGCGCCAGGCCATCCGCGGCATGAAGGAAGGCCGGCCTTTCTACTACCTGCCGGACATGGACTACGGCCAGCGCGACACCCTCTTCGTGCCCTTCTTCAATGTGCCGGCGGCGACCATCACCGGGCTCTCGCGCCTGGCGCGCATGACCGGCGCGGCGGTGATCCCCTGCATCACGCGCATGCTGCCCGGCGGCGACGGCTACGTCGTCGAACTGGGCGAGCCGTGGGCCGACTACCCCGGCGAGAGCATCGAGGCCGACACCCTGCGCATGAACGCCTGGATCGAGAGCCGCATCGCCGAGATGCCCGAGCAGTACTACTGGGTGCACAAGCGCTTCAAGACGCGGCCTCGGGGCGAGAAGAAGCCGTATTGAGCTAATATTCGTTTCATGTTCCGCAACCCCGATCCCGAGGCGATCTGCGCCCTGCTGCGCGAGGTGAAGACCATCGCCGTCGTCGGCCTCTCGCCCAATCCGGACCGCCCCGCCTTCCGCATCGCCCGGGCGCTGCAGGGCTTCGGCTACCGCGTCATCCCGGTGCGGCCGAAGGTCGAGTCGGTGCTGGGCGAGAAGGCCTACGCATCCCTGTCGGACGTGCCCGGGAAAATCGACCTGGTGGATGTTTTCCGCTCTGCCGAGCATGTCGGCCCGCTGGTGGACGAATGCCTGCGCCTCGGCATCGAGCGCCTCTGGCTGCAGGACGGCGTGGTTAACGAGGAAGCCGCCGGAAGGGCGGTCGACGGCGGCATGACGGTGGTGATGGACCGCTGCATCTGGAGAGACTTAACGAGCCTTCCCCCCGCCCCCCTTCCCCGGGAAGGGGGTGACGGTTGTTCGCCGCTGCGCGGCTCCATGTCGTTGACTGGCCCCGCCTTGGGGCGGCCCGGCGGCGGGGCAGCATGAAAATACGCTTCACGAAAATGCACGGCCTTGGCAACGACTTCGTCGTGCTCGATGCCGTCAGCCAGGCCATCGACCTGACGCCTGCCCAGGCGCGCTTCCTCGCCGACCGCCACTTCGGCGTCGGTTGCGACCAGATCCTCGTCGTCGAGAAGGCGATGCGGCCGGACGCCGACTTCCGCTACCGCATCTTCAACGCCGACGGCGGCGAGGTCGAGCAGTGCGGCAACGGCGCCCGCTGCTTCGTGCGCTTCGTGCACGAGAAGGGCCTGACCCGCAAGACCGCCATCCGCGTCGAGACGCGATGCGGCCTGATCGAGCCGCGCCTCGAGGACGACGGCCTGGTCACGGTGGACATGGGCGTGCCGCGCTTCGAGCCCTCGCACGTGCCCTTCGTCGCCGAGAGCGACGCGCTGGTGCAGCCGCTGCGCGTGGGCGACGCAACGGTGGAGATCACCGCGCTGTCGATGGGCAATCCGCACGCGGTGCAGGCGGTGGCGAACGTCGACACCGCCCCGGTCGCCGAACAGGGTCCGCTGATCGAGAACCATCCGCGCTTCCCGCAGCGGGTGAACGCCGGCTTCATGCAGGCGGTCGACCGCCACGCCATCCGTCTGCGCGTATACGAGCGCGGCGCCGGCGAGACCCTGGCCTGCGGCACAGGCGCCTGCGCCGCCGTCGTTGCCGGCATTGCCCGCGGCCTGCTCGACTCGCCGGTCAAGGTGGCGACGCGCGGCGGCGAGCTGGCCATAGCCTGGGACGGGCCGGGGCAGCCTGTGCGCATGACCGGCCCCGCCGTCTCCGTGTTCGACAGCGAAATCGATATTTGATCAAGGGGGAAGACAAGAATGAAAGCCGATGAAATCGCCCGTTACCTGCAGGACAATCCGAAGTTCTTCGACGAGTATGCCGACCTGCTGGCGCAGCTCTACATTCCGCATCCGCACGGCGGGCGCGCCATCTCCATCACCGAACGGCAGATCCTGACCCTGCGCGAGAAGGCCAAGCAGCTCGAGGGCAAGCTGGGCGAGCTGATCCGTTTCGGCGAGGAGAACGACGTCATCGGCGAGAAGGTGCACCGCCTGGCGGTCGGTCTGGCCGGCGCGCACGACTTCGACGCCGCACGTCGCGCGCTCCTGACTCACCTGACCGAGGACTTCGCCGTGCCGCACGTCGCCTTCCGGCTGTGGAACGTCGCCACGGGGAGCGGCGAGGAGTTCGGCGAGGTCACCGAGCAGACGCGCATCTTCGCCGCCGGCATGAACCATCCCTTCTGCGGCGCCAACGCCGGCTTCGAGGCCAGCGCCTGGTTCGGCGAGGCCGGCAGCCAGGTGCGCTCGGTGGCGCTGGTGGCGCTGCGGCGCGAAGCCGAGACGATCGGCCTGCTGGCCCTCGGCTCCGAGGACGTGCAGCGCTTCTACCCCGAAATGGGCACGCTGTACCTCGGCCACATCGGCGAGCTGGCGAGCGCGGCCCTGCTGCGAAACCTGGAGTAGCGATGTCCGGGCTGGCGGGCGATGAGGCGAAGGCCGCCGTTGCGGCCTGGCTCGACGAACTGGCCCACCAGCGCCGCGCCAGCCCGCTCACCCTGGAGAGCTACGGCCACGATCTCGCCGCGCTGCTTTCCCTGGCCGGCGCCGTGCCGCTCGACAGGCTCAAGCACCACGACATCCGCCGCTTCGTCGCCCAGCTGCATGGGCGCGGGCTGTCGGGCCGTTCCCTGGCGCGGGCGCTGTCGGCCTGGCGCGGCTTCTTCAACTGGCTGGCGAAGCGGCGCGGCCTGGAGCAGAACCCCTGCCTCGCCGTGCGCGCGCCGAAGTCGAAGAAGGCCCTGCCCGCCGTGCTCTCGCCCGACCAGGCCAATGCGCTGCTGGAACCCGAGGCTGACGGCCTGCTGGAGCTGCGCGACAAGGCGATGTTCGAGCTGTGCTACTCCTCCGGCCTGCGCCTCGCCGAGCTGGCCAGCCTCGACTGCAGCATGGCGCAGGACCTGGCGGCGGGCGAGGTGACCGTCACCGGCAAGCGCGCCAAGACGCGCAGCGTGCCGGTAGGCCGCAAGGCGCGCGCGGCGCTGGCGGCCTGGCTTTCGCGGCGCGGCGAGGTGGCCGCCGCCGACTGCCCGGCGCTGTTCGTCAGCCGGCGCGGCAGCCGCCTGTCGATGCGCATGATCCAGCTGCGCCTCGAGCGCTGGGGCAAGAAGGCCGGCCTCGGCGCCCACGTGCACCCGCACATGCTGCGCCACTCCTTCGCCTCGCACGTGCTGCAGTCCTCCGGCGACCTGCGCGCCGTGCAGGAGATGCTGGGGCATTCGAGCATCGGCACGACGCAGGTGTATACGCATCTGGATTTCATGCACCTGGCCAAGGTCTACGACGCGGCGCATCCGAGGGCCAGGAAAAAGTGAGCATGGCTTCACCGGTCAGGCGCTGGCTCATTGACGCCGCGCAGCGCATCGACGCGGCGCTGGGGCCGGCGCGAGTGAAGCGCATCGTACTGCCGCCGCAGGTCGACCAGCCGGGCAAGGAAGGCGAGTTCTGCGCCGTGCAGCTCGACTGCGGCAGCGTCGGCCTGGCCTTCACGCTGCTCGACGGGACGCTGGCCGCGCTGCATGCGCGCGGCGCGGATTCAGGCCGCGCGGCGATGGACCTGGTGCGCGGCTACGCGGAAGGCGACGGCGCCGCGCGCGCCCTGGGGCTGGCGGCGATCAATGCCCTGACGCGGCGCCTCTACGACCGCGCCGGCTTCGTGCCGGACGACTCGGTCGACTCCTTCGGTTCGCTCGGGCTGAAGGCCGGCGACCGCCTCGGCATGGTCGGCCATTTCACCCCGCTGATCGAACAGGCGCGGGCGCTGGGCATCCCCGTCACCGTGCTGGAACTGAAGGCCGAACTGGTGCGCGAGGAGGCGGGGCTGGTCGTCACGCTCGACCCCGGGCGCCTGGCCGGCTGCAACAAGATCGTGTCGACCAGCACGCTGCTGTTGAACGACACCTTCGAGGCCGTGAGCGCCGCCTGGCGCGGGGCGGAGGCGGTAGCCATCGTCGGCCCCTCGGCCGGCTGCCCGCCCGATGCGCTGTTCGCCGCTGGCGTCTCGGCGGTGGGCGCGGCCTGGGTGGTGGATGCCGAAGCCTTCCTCGCCCGCGTCGCCGCCGGCGGGAAGTGGGGTCCGACATCGAGGAAAGTCACCCTGACGCCGCAACACTATCCCGGGCTCGACGCCCTGCTTGCGAAAGCCGGATGACCATGGCCGAGCTCGTTTTGCACCCCGGCAAGGAGCGCTCCGTGATGCGCCGCCACCCCTGGATCTTCGAGGGCGCGGTGGCCCACCTGAAGGGCCGCGCCCGCGCCGGCGACACGGTGGATGTTCTCGCCGACAACGGCCGCCCGCTCGGCCGGGCGGCCTTCAGCCCGCACTCGCAGATCCGCGCCCGGATGTGGAGCTTCGATGCCGAAGAAACCATCGACCACGCCTTCTTCAAGCGCCGCGTCGCCGCCGCCGTCGCCGCGCGCGCGGCGCTGCCGGAGCTCGCCGATCAGCAGGGGCTGCGCCTGATCCACGGCGAGTCGGACGGCCTGCCCGGCGTGATCGCCGACCGCTACGGCGAGACGGTGGTGCTGCAGCTGAACAGCGCCGGCGCGGAGAAGTGGCGCGAGGCGCTCGTCGCCGCGCTGCTGCAGGCGACAGGTTGCGCGCGGGTCTTCGAGCGCTCGGACTCGGACGTGCGCGGGCTGGAGGGGCTGGAAGCCCGCACCGGCGCGCTGTTCGGCGGCGAGCCCGACCAAATCGTCATCGGGGAGCACGGCATCAGGCTGGAGGTCGACATCCGCGGCGGCCACAAGACCGGCTTCTACCTCGACCAGCGCGAGAACCGCCGGCTGGTGCGCGCCCTGGCCGCTGGCCGCAGCGTGCTCAACTGCTTCTGCTACACCGGCGGCTTCAGCCTGCAGGCGCTGGCCGGCGGCGCGGCGAGCGTGCTCTCCATCGACAGCTCCGGCCCGGCGCTGGAAGGCGCGCGGCGCAACCTGGCGCTGAATCCGCAGCTCTCCGCGAAGCACGCCGAATGGCGCGACGCCGACGTCTTCGAGGAGCTGCGCGCGCTGAAGAAGGCCGGCGCGCGCTTCGACTTCATCATCCTCGATCCGCCCAAGTTCGCGCCGTCGGCGGCCCACGCCGATCGCGCCGCGCGCGCCTACAAGGACATCAACCTGCTCGGCTTCCGCCTGCTCAATCCGGGCGGATTGCTGATGACCTACTCCTGCTCGGGCGGCATCGGCCTGGAGCTCTTCCAGAAGATCGTCGCCGGCGCGGCCAGCGATGCCGGCGCGGATGCGCGCATCCTGCGGCGTCTCTCGGCGGCGCCCGACCATCCGGTGGCGCTGGCCTTCCCGGAAGGCGAGTACCTGAAGGGCCTGCTCTGCCAGGTGGTATGATCGCCGCGCCATGACCTTGCGCCGCAAGCTGATCGCCTTCCTCGCCCTGTTGTGCCTGTTCGGCGCGCAGCAGGCGGCGTTCGCCCATTGGGCGGCGCACCTCGGCGCGCCGGCGATCGTCGGCGCCGAGGCGCCGGACGGCGAGCATGCCGCCGCCGCGGTCCTTGGCCAATCCTGCACCGGCTGCGCGGCCTTCGCCGGCCTCGATGCGGCGCTGCCGGGCAGCACGCTCCCGGTTGCGGACTCGCCCGCCTTCGTCGACACCCTCCTGCCGGCGCCGCAGGAAAAGTCGGTCTCCGCAATACGGCGCTACGATTCCCGCGCCCCGCCCGCCGTTCTCTGAAGCCCCGCAATCGATCGTTCCGTCGCGCCGCGCGCGACGGCCGTCTCATTTGCTTTGGAGAATTCCATGTTTCGCATCGCTTTGCTTGCCGTCGCGGCAACGCTGGCCCTGCCCGTCGCTGCCGATGATGATCTGAAAGCCCTGCGCGAGGAAGTCGCGCAGATGAAGAAAGCCTACGAGCAGCGCATCGACGCGCTGGAGCAGCGGCTCGCCGCCGCTGAGGACGCTCCGCAAAAAAGTCAGTCGCCGCAGGACGGCGCCGCGCGCGGCGCCGCCGCGGCCGGCGGCTTCAATCCCGAAGTCTCGCTCATCCTGCAGGGCCAGTATCGCCGCCTGAAGGAGGTGCCGGAGCGCAGCATCACCGGCACCTGGCCGGCCGGCGGACATGGCCATGGCGGGGACGAGCGCGGCTTCTCGCTCGACCACTCCGAGCTCGTCGTCTCGGCGAACATCAATCCGTATTTCCGCGGCCTGATGAACGTGGCCCTGAAGGACGGCGAGGCCGAGGTCGAGGAGGCGTATTTCCAGACCCTGGGACTGGGCCGCGGCTTCACCCTGAAGGGCGGCCGCTTCCTCTCCGGCATCGGCTACCTCAACGAGCAGCACCCGCACGCCTGGGATTTCGCCGACGCGCCGCTGATGGTGAAGGCGCTGTTCGGCGAGCACTACGGCCAGGACGGCCTGCAACTGAAATGGGTGGCGCCGACCGATCTGTTCATGGAGTTCGGCGCCGAGCTCGGCCGCGGCGCCGGCTTTCCCGGCACCGAGCGCAACAAGAACTCGGCCGGGGCCAGTGCGCTCTTCGCGCATGTCGGCGGCGACGTCGGCCGCTCGCATGCCTGGCGCGCCGGCCTGTCCTGGCTGACGACGCGGGCGCGGGAACGCGAGGCGCACTTCGAGGACACCGACGCCGCCGGCCCGAACGAGGTGGAAGGGCTGTTCACCGGCCGCAGCCGCACGCTGATCGCCGACTTCGTCTGGAAGTGGGCGCCGGACGGCAACCCGAAGCAGCGCAACCTGAAGCTGCAGGCCGAGCTGTTCCGCCGCAGCGAGAGCGGCGACCTGGCCTGCGGCTCGGAGGTGGCGACCTCGCCCTGCCTGGGCGGCGTCGGGCTCGGCCGGCTGCGCAGCGCGCAGACCGGTGGCTATGCCCAGGCGGTGTGGCAGTTCATGCCGCAGTGGCGCATCGGCTACCGCTACGACTGGCTGAATTCCGGCTCGAAGCGCTACGACCCGGCCACGGTCTTCGCCGCGCTCGATCCGGCCAATGCCTACTTCACGTCCTACCGGCCCAAGCGCCACAGCCTGATGGTCGACTGGTCGCAGGACGAGTTCTCGCGGCTGCGCCTGCAGTTCGCGCGCGACCGCGCGATGCAGGGCGTGACCGACAACCAGGTGACGCTGCAGTACATCATGAGTTTGGGCGCCCACGGCGCCCACAAGTTCTGAGGAGGAAACGATGTTTCGGACGATTTTCCTTATCGCATCGCTGGCGGCGGCGCTGCCGCTGCGCGCCGAGCTGCGGGTGTTTGCCTGCGAGCCCGAATGGGCGGCGCTGGCGCAGGAGCTGGGCGGCGACAAGCTGAGCGCTTACTCCGCCACCCACGCCCTGCAGGACCCGCATCGCATCGAGGCGCGGCCCTCGCTGATCGCCCGCGCCCGCAGCGCCCGGCTGGTGGTGTGCACCGGCGCCGAGCTGGAGGCGGGTTGGCTGCCGCCGGTGTTGCGCGAGTCGGGCAACGCCGCCGTGCAGCCGGGCCGGCCGGGCTATTTCGAGGCGGCGCAGTTCGTCACGCGACTGGAGATCCCGACGAAGCTGGACCGCAGCGAAGGAGACGTGCACGCCGCCGGCAACCCGCACATCCAGCTCGATCCGCGCAACCTGCTGGCGGTGGCCGGCCCGCTGGCGCAGCGTCTGGGCGAGCTGGATCCGGCCAATGCCGCCTACTATGCCGAGCGGCAGCAGGCTTTCGCCCAACGCATGCGCGCGGCCGTGGCCCGCTGGGAGAAGGAGGCCGCCCCGTTGCGCGGCAGCCGCGTCGTTGCCCAGCACAAGAGCTTCAGCTATCTCTTCCGCTGGCTCGGCATCGTCGAGGCCGGCACGCTGGAACCCAAGCCCGGTATCGAGCCGGGCAGCGCCCACCTGGCGCAATTGCTGAAGCAGGCCAGGACCGAGCAGGCCAGGCTGATCGTGCGCACGCCCTACGACTCGCCGCGGCCGGGCGAATGGCTGGCCGAGCGGGCCGGAATCCCGCTCGTCACGCTGCCCTTCACCGTCGGCGGCAGCGACAAGGCGCAGGACCTGTTCGGCCTTTTCGACGAGACGATTGCGAAGCTGAAGGGGGTGCCATGAGCGACATCGCCGCCCAGCTCGACCTGCTCTGGCCGGCCTTCGCCGCCGGCCTGATCGTGCTGGCCACCCACGTGCCGCTGGGCATCCAGGTGCTCGCCCGCGGCATCATCTTCATCGACCTCGCCGTGGCCCAGGTGGCCGGCGTCGGCGCCCTGGCGGCGCATCTGGCGGATCGCGGCGACAGCCCCTGGATCGTCCAGGGCGCCGCGGCCGGCGCGGCGCTCGGCGCGGCGCTGCTGCTGCAGTGGAGCGAGCGGCGCTGGCCGCAATTGCAGGAGGCGCTGATCGGCCTGCTGTTCGTGCTGGCGGCCAGCGGCACGGTGCTGCTGCTGGCGGGCGACGCCCATGGCGGAGAGCATCTGCGCGAGCTGCTGGTCGGACAGATGCTGTGGGTGTCGCGGGACCAGTTGCTGGCAGCGGCCATCGTCAGCGCCTCGATCCTGCTGGTCTGGAGGGCGCTGGCCGGGCGGGGCGGCGGCCTGGCGTTCTACGCCCTGTTCTCGGTAGCCGTAACGGTTTCCGTGCAGCTGGTAGGGGTGTATCTGGTTTTCGCCAGTCTGATCGTCCCGGCGCTGGCGACCCATGGCATGGGGCGCGGCCGCCTCGCCGCCGGCCTGGGCCTGGGTGCCGTCGGCTACGCCGCCGGTCTGGCCCTGGCAGGCGCCGCCGACCTGCCGGCCGGCGCCACCGCCGTCTGGATGCTGGCCGCGGCCGGCTTATTGTGGGCATTCATCCGTTCCGGCGTTGCGCCACGTCGGCCGATATGCTAAAAGCGATACTCGCCCTGACGCATAGGCCGGCCGGGCAATAGGAATTTCAGAACAGACCGTGGTTTTCTCACTTTTCGGCAAGAAGCCCCCGCCGGAGCCGCCCAAGCCGGCGCCCAGGAAAAAAGCCCCCGAGGCGCCGGCAACGGCGCGTCCGGAGGCACCGCCTGCGCCCAAACCGGCCGCCGAGGCCAGCCCCCCCAAGGACGAGTTCGACTCGCTCGATTTCACCGCCCCGGGCGCCATCGAGGTGCACGAGGAAGACCACTCCGGGCACTTCGAAATCCGCGAAAGCGCCTCCAGCCTGCACCCGGTGGTCGAGGAGGCCGCCATCCTCTTCGCCAATGGCCAGGACGAGGCGGCCCTGGCGGCCCTGGAGGGGGCCGCCGCCGCGGGCAACCTGGGAACGGCCGCCGACGCCGTCTGGGCGATGCTCTTCGACCTCTACCAGCTGATGGGCAAGCGCGAGCTGTTCGAAAAGCGCGCGCTCGAATACTCGATCAAGCTGGAGCGGTCGCCGCCGACCTGGATCGAGCCCGTCCGGCAGACCCTCGGCCCGGCCCTGACCACCGGCGGCACCGCCTTCGTCTCTTTCTCCGGCACCCTGGGCGAGGACACCGACAAGACCATCAAGCAGCTGGAGAAGATCATCTCCGGCAACCCGGTGGCGCGGGTCGAGTTCGGCAAGCTGCAGGATGTGGACGTGCTGGGCGCGGCGCTGCTGCTGAAGACCATGCGGGGCGCGCGCAAGGTCAAGTGCGAGCTGGTGATGAGCGGCGCCGACAAGCTGGCCGAGCTGCTGAAGGCCAAGCTCGAGGTTGGCCGGCGCGAGGACGAGACGCTGTGGATGCTGCTGCTGGAGCTCTACCAGCACATGGCCGAGCAGGAGCTGTTCGAGGAGTGGGCGGTGAACTACGCCATCACCTTCGAGGTCTCGCCGCCCTCCTGGGAGAACCGGCCGCCGCCCAAGAAGCCCACCCCGGTGCCGGTGCTGGCCGAGGACTCCGGGGACGAGGACGTCTTTCCGCTGGTCGGCGAGATGTACAGCGCCGGCTCGGACGCCTTCCGCAAGCTGATCGATTACGCCACCGGCCGGGAGCAGGTGCTGGTCGACTGCGGCGCCCTCAAGCGCATGGATTTCGTCAGCGCCGGGCTGTTCCTCAATACCCTGACCAATCTGCAGATCACCGGCTGCAGCGTGACCATCCGCAATCCCAATCAGCTGATCTTCGCCCTGTTCGGCGTGCTCGGCATCAACCAGGTGGCGCACGTCGAGCGGCGCAAGTTCTGATTCCCGGCGTTTCCTATTTCCGGCGGTAAATCCATGGAGCAATATCACGGCACGACCATTCTTTCCGTGCGTCGCGGCGCCAGTGTCGCCCTCGGCGGCGACGGCCAGGTGACGCTCGGCAACATTGTCGTCAAGGCCAGCGCGCGCAAGGTGCGCCGCCTCTACCAGGAGAAGATCCTGGCCGGCTTCGCCGGCGGCACGGCCGACGCCTTCACCCTCTTCGAGCGCTTCGAGGCCAAGCTGGAGAAGCACCAGGGCAACCTGCTGAGGAGCGCCGTCGAACTGGCCAAGGACTGGCGCACCGACCGCATCCTGCGCCGGCTGGAAGCCATGCTGGCGGTGGCCGACCGGCAATGCTCTCTCATCATCACCGGCAACGGCGACGTGCTCGAGCCCGAGCAGGGCATCGTCGCCATTGGCAGCGGCGGCCCCTACGCCCAGGCGGCGGCGCGCGCCCTGCTGGAGAACACCGACCTGACGCCGGAGGAGATCGTCAAGAAATCCCTCGCCGTCGCCGGCGACCTGTGCATCTACACCAACCAGAGCCACGTCATCGAGGTGCTGGAGTGAGTCAGATGACGCCGCAGGAGATCGTCCACGAGCTGGATAAAAATATCGTCGGTCAGGGCCGCGCCAAGCGCGCCGTCGCCATCGCCCTGCGCAACCGCTGGCGCCGCGCCCAGGTGGCCGAGCCGTTGCGCTCGGAGATCACGCCCAAGAACATCCTCATGATCGGGCCCACCGGCGTCGGCAAGACCGAGATCGCCCGCCGCCTGGCGCGGCTGGCCAATGCGCCCTTCATCAAGATCGAGGCGACGAAATTCACCGAGGTCGGCTACGTCGGCCGCGACGTGGACACCATCGTCCGCGACCTCGTCGAGATCGCCATCAAGGACGGCCGCGAGGCGGCCATGCGCGGCGTGCGCGACCGCGCCATGGACGCCGCCGAGGACCGCGTGCTCGACGTGCTGCTGCCGCCGGCGCGCAGCGTCGGCTTCCATGGCGACGCCGAAGCCACGGAGGAGACCGCCACGCGGCAGAAGTTCCGCAAGAAGCTGCGCGAGGGGGAGCTCGACGGCCGCGAGATCGAGATCGAGGTGGCGGCGCCCTCGGCGCAGATGGAGATCCTCGCCCCGCCCGGCATGGAGGAGCTGACCTCGCAGATCCAGGGCATGTTCCAGAACCTCGGCGGGGGCAAGCGCAAGACGCGGAAGATGAGCATCAAGGAAGCCTTGAAGGCGCTGGCCGACGAGGAGGCCGCGCGGCTGGTCAACGACGACGAGATCAAGCTCGCCGCGGTTCAGGCGGTGGAGCAGAACGGCATCGTCTTTCTGGATGAGATCGACAAGATCGCGTCACGGTCCGAGATGCACGGCGCCGACGTCTCGCGCCAGGGCGTGCAGCGCGATCTGCTGCCGCTGGTCGAGGGCACCACCATCGCCACCAAGTACGGCATGGTCAAGACCGACCACATCCTGTTCATCGGCAGCGGCGCCTTCCACCTCTCCAAGCCTTCCGACCTGATCCCCGAGCTGCAGGGGCGCTTTCCCATCCGCGTCGAGCTGGATTCGCTCGCCGTCGGGGATTTCGAGCAGATCCTCACTTCGACCGACGCCTGCCTGACGCGGCAGTACGAGGCGCTGCTCGCCACCGAAGGCGTCAGCCTGGGGTTCAAGCCGGACGGCATCCGGCGCCTGGCCGAGATCGCCTTCGCCGTGAACGAGAAGACCGAGAACATCGGCGCCCGCCGGCTCTATACCGTCATGGAAAAGCTGCTCGAGGAAGTCGCCTTCGATGCCGGCAGCCACGGCGGCGCGGCGCTCACCATCGACGCCGCCTACGTCGATGGGCGCCTGAAGGACCTGGCGCTGAGCGAGGATCTGGCCCGCTACGTACTCTGACGATGCTTCTGCGCATCGTCTCGATTATCTTCCCGCTGTTCGCCATCGTCGCGGCGGGCTGGCTCTACGGGCGGCGCCACCAGCCCGACATGGCGTTCGCCAACCAGCTCAACATGGATGTCTTCGTGCCGGCGCTGGTGTTCGCCGCGCTGGCCGGAAAATCCTTCGACCTGGTGACCTACCAGGCGCTGGCCATCGGCGGCATCGCGGTGGTCCTCGGTTCGGGCGCCCTGTCCTGGCCGCTGGCGCGCCTGCTGAAGGTCGATGCGAAGACCTTCCTGCCGCCGATGATGTTCAACAACTCCGGCAACATGGGCCTGCCCCTGGCGGTGCTGGCCTTCGGCGAGGCGGCGCTGCCGGCGGCGGTGGTGCTGTTCCTGGTGGAGAACCTGCTGCACTTCTCGCTCGGCGCCTGGATGCTGGACCACCGCACCCGGCTTGCCAACCTGTGGCGCCTGCCGATGATGCTGGCCGCCCTGGCCGGCCTGGCGGCGAGCCTCGCCGGCATCGCCCTGTGGCCGCCGCTGCTGACCGCCATCCGCATGCTCGGCGACATCTGCATCCCGCTGCTGCTGTTCACCCTCGGGGTGCGCCTGGCGGATGCCTCGTTCCATGCCTGGGGGATCGGCTTGGCCGGTGCCGTGGCGCGGCCCGTGCTGGGGATGCTGATCGCCTGGGGCGCCGGCTGGGCGCTGGGCCTGTCGGCCCAGCACCAGGCGCTGCTGCTGGTGTTCGGCGCCCTGCCGCCGGCGGTGCTCAACTACGTCTTCGCCGAGCGCTACCGCCAGGAGCCGGACAAGGTGGCCTCCATCGTCATGGTCGGCAATGTTGCCGCGCTGCTGTTCATTCCGCTCGCTCTGGCGCTAGCCCTGGATTAACTCTTCACAGGCTTTTTCATCAGCTTGCGCTGCAGCGTGCGGCGGTGCATCTTCAGGGCGCGGGCCGTCG
>JAEUNH010000043.1 GCA_016791205.1 Rhodocyclaceae bacterium
GATGTCGGGCGGGAAGATGGCGGCGATGCGCTCGACTTTCCCCTGCGGCCCCTCGATCGGCGGCAGCCGTTCGAACTCGAAGCCCGGCCGCAGGAAAACGAACGGCGTCACCAGGTAGTTCCAGGTGGCGTAGCCGCCGAAGTAGAGGAAATCCAGTTCGTCCCAGCGGAACTGCCGGCGCAGGCCGCGGAAGGCTTGGCGCGGGCGCTCGCGCCGCGAGACGACGTGCCCCTCGGCATCGAGGATGCGCACCTCGGCGTCGCCGATCCAATCCCCGCGCCAGCCCGGCCGCGGGTAGTCGAAGAAGACGAAACGCGGTTCGGTGGCGGAAGCCCACATGCGCATGTGTCTGAGCGGCGGCCGGCCCTTGGTCGCGAACAGGAAACCGGCGGCGGACAGGCGCGCCTCGACGCCCGACAGGCCGCGCCAGAAGGCTTCCCCGCCGTGGGCGGCGATGGCCCGGTCGAGGACTGCCTGCGCCGTGCGATCCACGCTAGCCCTTCCGCCTCGGCTCGACCGGCCCCATGCTCGGCGCCAGGTCGCCGCGCCCTTCATGCAGCGCCTCGCGCCGCTGGTCGCAGCGCCGCAGCACCTCGCGCTGCTGCGCGTCGGTGTAGGCCACCCACCAGTCGCGCTCGTCCTGGGTGCGGCAGCAGCCCTTGCAGAGGCCGACGGCCTCGTCGATCTCGCAGACCTTGACGCAGGGCGAGCGCACCGGGGTGGGGGTGAAGGCCTTGTCCATTGCGGCCGATGTTAGCGCCTCGCCGGGCGGCGCTCAAGCGCGGAGGGAAAAGTCGGTCTCCCCGATACGGCGACTAGCCGGCATCGGCGCGCTCGCCGGCCATGCGCAGGATGGTCTGGCGCACTTCCGCCGAGAGCACCAGCTCGGCCTGCGCGGCGGGCACGGTAATGCGCTCGTCGAAATGCAGCAGGCCGGCCGCGTCCTCCCGCAGGATGCCCGAGTCGAGCAGCTGGGCGACGACCCCGGCGAAGAGCGACTTCTCCGAGAACTCCGTCGCATTGAACTCGTAGAGCAAGGCCAGGCGCTGGGCGAGCAGGTGGCTCGAATCCTCCAGCGCGCGGCGCGCGATGCGGCCCGAGCCCTGACGCTGCAGCAGCGCCAGGGTCAGGAAATGCCGCTCCAGGGTCGGGCGGATGGTCTCGCCCAGCTGCCGCAGCTCGGCGAAGGCCTGGCTGCTCGGCTCGGGCGCGGCGTAGCGGCCGGTCTCGGGGTTGCGGCGCATCAGCCCGCGGCGCGACATGACATCGACGGCGGCGGCCATCGCCCCCGGCAGCGTCTCGGCCGAGCCGTGCAGGAACAGCTCGGCGCGCAGCAGGGCATGGATGCCGGCCACCGCCTCCTCCATGCGGCGGGCGTCGAGCCGCCGGTTGCGGCCGAGCAGGCAGGCGATGAGCGCCGGCAGGGCGAAGAGGTGCAGCACGTTGTTGCGGAAGTAGGCGAGCAGCGCCGCCGCGTCGGCGCGCACCCGCAGCAGTTCGCCGAGCGGGTGGGGCAGGCGCTCGACGAAGCCGAGGCCCTCGGCGTAGGCGATCGTCTCGGCGGCCGACACCTCGCCGCCGGCGACGCCGGGGGCGCAAGGCGCCTCGCGCAGCAGGGCCCGATAGTGCTCGATCTGGCGCGCCAGCGCCTGCGCGTCGGCGGTGTGCTTGGGCGTGGCCAGCAGGGCCAGGGCGACGAGGTTGACCGGCGTCACCACCGCCGCGGCATTGATGCGGCGGGCCAGCTCCTCGGCGGCGTCGCGGATCACCGGCCGCAGCCACTCGGCGCGCGGATCGTTGCCCTCTCCCCCCTCCCTCCAGCCCGGGTGCCGTGCATCGAGGAACTCGGCGAGCGCCAGCGGCTCGCCGAAGTTCACGTGCACCTTGCCGAACTTGTGCCCAAGCAGGCGCCAGGCGCCGAGCAGGCCCCACAGCGACTCGCCCTGTTTCGGCTTGCCCTGCAGCTCGTCGAGGAAGGCCTGGCCCTCGAGCAGCTTCTCGTAGCCCAGATACACCGGCACGAAGACCAGCGGCCGCGTCTGGCCGCGCAGGAAACTGCGGATGGTCATGCCGAGGATGCCGGCCTTGGGCGAGAGCATGCGTCCGCTGCGGCTGCGGCCGCCCTCGATGAAGTACTCGATGGGAAAGCCGCGGGCGAGCATCATGTGCAGGTATTCATGGAACACCGCGGCATAGAGCGGCTCGCCCTTGAAGCTGCGGCGCAGGAAGAAAGCGCCGCCGCGGCGCAGCAGCGGCCCGACGAGCGGCATGTTCAGGTTGGCGCCGGCGGCGATGTGCGGCGGGGTCAGGCCGCGCTGGTAGACGACGTAGGACAGCAGCAGGTAGTCGATGTGGCTGCGGTGGCAGGGCAGGTACACGATGCCCTGCCCCGGGGCGATGCGCGTGACGGCCTCGACGTTGCGCACCTCGACGCCCGCGTAGAGGCGAGTCCACAGCCAGGTCAGGAACAGCACGAAGGCGCGCACCACCCCGTAGGTGTAGTCGGAGGCGATCTCCAGGGCGAAGCCGCGGGCGCGGCGCTCGGCCTCGTCGGCCGTGACGTTCTTCGCGGCGGCCTCGGCGGCGATGGCGGCGCGCAGTGCCGGCGTCTCGAGCAGGGCGTCGACCTGGGTGTTGCGGTGGGAGAGGTCGGGGCCGATGGCGATCTCGCGCTGGCGGCGGAAGTGCACCCGCAGCAGGCGCGCCAGCTTGCGCAGGGCCCGCGCCTCCTCCGGCTCGTCGGCCAGCAGCTGGCGCAGCGAAAGCGGCGCGCCGAAGCGCAGCAGGGCCTGGCGGCCGTGCAGCAGCACGGCGAAGAACTGGCGCAGCCGGCCCGGCGCGCGCCAGGTCTCGGCGAACAGCGCCTTGAGGATCGTGTCCTGCTTGTCGGGCGCGCGGCCCCAGAGCAGCGTGACCGGCACGATCTGCACGTCGCAGGCCGGGTCGGCGAGGGCCGCCCGCAGCATGTCGACCAGCAGCGGGGAATGGCCATGGCGCTCCTTGGCCGTGGCGACCAGGCGGCGGGCGCGTTCGAGGAAAAAGAAGGATCGCTTTGCCTTGAGGGCGCCCAGCGCCAGCGGCCCGCGCGGGCGCGGCAGGCCGGCGCGCCGGGTCTCGGCGATCAGCACCAGCAGGTTGGACAGATAGCGTTCGTCGAGGACGTAGCAGACCGGCCGCGCCGGGTCGAGGCCGAGTTCGGCCGGGTTCTCCGGCAGCACCGCCGGCCGCACCCAGAGGTAGAGCAGCCAGCGCAGCAGCGCCAGGGTCAGGCCGGACAAGTCCAGGGGGCGGGACATGATTGGGCGGAAGGGCCTAGTTCCTGTGGAGGTTGCGGGGAGTATACTTGCGCATCCGTTCGAGGAACCGCTCCCGCATGACCCCGCTGCCCAGCTACACCCTGCGCGAAGAGATCGCCAGCAGCATCACCCACGGCGTCGGCGCCGTGCTGGCCATCGCCGGCCTGGCGGTGCTGGTGGCCTTCGCCGCCCGCTACGGCGACGCCTGGCACGTGGTCAGCTGCAGCATCTTCGGCGCCGCCCTGATCCTCTGCTTCACCACGTCCACGCTCTACCACAGCGTGCAGATCGAGCGCGTCAAGCGCCTGCTGCGCACGCTCGACCACTCGGCCATCTTCCTGCTCATCGCCGGCACCTATACGCCCTTCCTGCTGGTGAACCTGCGCGGCCCCTGGGGCTGGTCGCTGTTCGCCGTGGTGTGGACACTGACTTTGTCGGGCATCGCCCTGCGCCTGTTCCTCAAGGGGCGGCTGCATGGCCTGGTGGTGTCGATCTACATCGCCATGGGCTGGATCGTGGTGGTCGCGGCCAAGCCCCTGTTCGAGCATGTCGGCACCGGCGGCCTGGTCCTGCTCGCCGCCGGCGGGCTCGCCTACACCGCCGGGGTGGCCTTCTACAAGTGGCGCAGCCTGCCCTACAACCACGCCATCTGGCACGGCTTCGTGCTGGCCGGCGCCGCCCTGCATTTCTTCGCCGTGCTGTTCTACGTCATCCCCTGGCCGGTGGCATCGGTTTAGAGGCTGTGGCAAACTGGGCGCCCCACGAAAAGGAGGCGCCCATGCCCGAGTTGCCCCCGTTTCACCTGGCTTTCCCCGTCACCGACCTCGCCCGCGCGCGGCAGTTCTACGGCAAGTTCCTCGGCTGTCCGGAAGGGCGCAGCTCGGACGAATGGGTGGACTTCAACTTCCGCGGCCACCAGCTGGTCGCCCATCTGGTGAAAAGCATGGCGGGCGAGGAGCCGGTCAACCTGGTCGAGGACATGCAGGTGCCGGTGCGCCATTTCGGCCTGGTGCTGCCGATGCAGGAATGGCAGATGCTGGCCGAGCGCTTCCGCGCCGCCGGCATGGAGTTCCTCATCGAGCCCCGCGTGCGCTTCCGCGGCCAGCCGGGCGAGCAGGCCACCATGTTCCTGCGCGACCCCTTCGGCAACGCGCTGGAGTTCAAGGCCTTCAGCGATCCGGGCCGCCTGTTCGCCAAATAGCGGACGAGGCCCGCGTTTCCAGTGAGCAGTCCCAATTCCTCGCCGCCCGTCGTGACGGGAAGCGCCTTCAAGGGCGAGACCGGCTTGCGGCGCATCTTCAACGCCTTGCGCTATTCCCTGGCCGGACTCACCGCGGCCTACCGCCACGAAGCCGCCTTCCGCCAGGAAGCCTGGCTGGCGCTGGTCTTGATACCCGCCGCCCTCTTCATGCCGGCCGGCGGGCTCGGCAAGGCGTTGATGGTCGCCAGCGTGCTGCTGGTGCTGATGGTGGAACTGCTCAACTCGGCCATCGAGGCGGTGGTCGACCGCGTCTCCCTCGAACATCACGAACTGGCCAAGCGCGCCAAGGACATCGGCAGCGCGGCCGTATTTGTCTCCCTTGCCAACGTTCCGGTTGTGTGGGCGCTGGTGCTGGTCGGCTGACCTTCACGCTTTTTTAACGGCTTCTTGAAGCGGGCTTCACGGCCGGCTTGCTACGGTATGGCCCATTCGCATCGGGAACCATGCCATGTCCCCTCTTCCTTCCGCGCGCCAGATCAACCGCTACTTCCTGGCATCCTGGCTGATCGCCGTAACCCTCGTCGCCGGGCTGCAGAGCGCGCGCCAGTTCCTCGCGCCCGCCGTCGCCGGCTGGACCCTGGCGGCCACGCTGAGCTATGCCTTCCTCTACCTGCTGCCGGCGCTGCTGGCGACGCACCTCGCCCGGCTCGCCCTGAAAAGGGTCGGGCCCCGCGTCGCCTCGCCGGCGCTGGCCACCGCGGCCGTGGGCCTGACCGGGCTGACCCAGGCCCTGCTCTTCGCCGACCGCATCATCCGCGACATGTACGGCTTCCACATCAACGGCTTCGTCGTCGATCTGGTGTTCACGCCGGGCGGCATCGCCTCTCTCGGCGCCGCGGCGACAACGCAGCTGACGGCGGCCGGAATCGTCAGCCTGCTGGTGGCGGCGCAGGCCGGCGCCTACGTCTGGCTGGTGCGCCACGACGGCCTGGCGCGCTGGTCGGAGCGGATCCGCTGGCGCTGGGTGCTCGTCGCCGTGGCCCTCATCGGCATGGGCGAGCGCGTCGCCTATGCCTACAGCGCGGCCGCCAACTACCAGCCCATCCTTTTCGCCAGCGAGCGCTATCCGTTCTATCAGCCGCTGACTTTCCGCAAACTGGCCAAGCGCCTCGGCATCGAATCGCCCAGGGCCGATGCGCAAGGCCTGAACGTCAAGACGGACAACCTCACCTACCCGCTGGCGCCGCTGCGGGTCGAACCGCCGAATGAACCGCTCAACATCGTCTGGCTGGTGGCCGAATCGCTGCGCTTCGACATGCTCGACCCGAAGGTCATGCCGCGCCTGTGGGCCTTCTCCAACGACGCGCTGCGCCTGGAGAAGCACTACAGCGGCGGCAACCTGACGCAGATGGGCGTCTTCTCGATGTTCTACGGCCTCTACGGCAGCAACTGGTTCCCCATGCACGCGGCGCGGCGCGCGCCGGTGCTGATGGACGTTCTGCAGCAACAGGACTACCAGTTCACGCTCAACACCAGCCAGCGCTTCACCTATCCGGCCTTCGACAAGACCGTCTTCGCGAACATGCGGCCGCAGGACTTGCATGCCTTCGAGTCGGGCCCGCCGCCGCGCCAGCGCGATGCGAAGAATATCGACGACATCCTCGCCTTCATCGAGCGGCGCGACCCGGCGCGCCCGTTCATGGCCTACATGTTCTTCGAGTCCACCCACGCGCCCTACGATTTCCCCAAGGAGGAGGCGATCGCCACGCCCTGGCTGGAGGACTTCAACTACCTCACCGCCGACTTCGCCACGCAGACGCCGCAGATCAAAAACCGCTACATCAACGCCGCCCACCACGTCGACGGCCAGATCGGCCGTGTCATCGACTACCTCAAGGCGAAGGGACTGCTCGACACGACCGTCGTCATCGTGCTCGGCGATCACGGCGAGGAGTTCATGGAGCGCGGCCGCTGGGGCCATAGCGCCGAGTTCAACCGCTTCCAGACCGGCACGCCGGCGGTGATCCGCGTGCCCGGCCGGGCGCCGCGCGTCGTCACCGGCATCACCAGCCACCTCGACATCCCGGCCACCTTGATGCCGCTGCTCGGCGTGAAGAACCCGCCTGCGGACTACTCGCACGGCGACAACCTGCTGGCGCCGGGTTTCCGCCGCGACTATGCCGTCGCCGCCGACTGGAACCGCATCGCCTACATCGGCAACGACTTCAAGGTGTCCTTCCCGGTCAACGCGCTCGGCGCCATCCGCAATGAGGTCACCGACGGCGACGACCGTCCGCTGGCCGATTCCGCAGCCGTAATCAAGGCGATCCGCACCGCCATGCTGGAGATCATGGGCAACCTGGCCAGGTTCAGCCGCTCCCCATCCTGATCCCGCCGGTGGTAGGCTTGCGCCTGCCGAAGGGTGAAAGGATTTCGATGCGACTGCTGGTGGT
Organism: Rhodocyclaceae bacterium; assembly: GCA_016791205.1. Classification (GTDB taxonomy): domain Bacteria; phylum Pseudomonadota; class Gammaproteobacteria; order Burkholderiales; family Rhodocyclaceae; genus Desulfobacillus. Next base: position 6,951 of record JAEUNH010000043.1, read on the forward strand.
GGAGGACAACCGGGACATCCTGGCCAACCTGGCCGACTATCTGGCCCTCAAGGGCTATGCTGTCGATTGCGCCCAGGACGGCCTCACCGGCCTGCACCTGGCGGCGACCAACCGCTACGACCTGATCGTGCTCGACGTCATGCTGCCGGGCATGGACGGCTACACCCTGTGCCGGCACCTGCGCGAGGGCGAGGGGCGCGACACGCCGGTGATCATGCTCACCGCGCGCGACGCCCTCGACGACCGCCTGCAGGGCTTCCGCACCGGCGCCGACGACTATGTCACCAAGCCCTTCGCCCTGCCCGAGCTGGCGGCGCGCATCGAGGCCGTGCTCAAGCGCACGCGCGCCGGCGGCCGACGCCTGCTCAAGGTCGCCGACCTCAGTTACGACCTCGACACCCTTGAAGTCACCCGCGCCGGCCAGCCACTGAAGATCGGCCCGACCGGGCTCAAGCTGCTCGCCGTGCTGATGCAGAAGAGCCCGGCGGTGGCGACGCGCGAGGCGCTCGATGCAGCGCTGTGGAGGGATGCGCCGCCCGACAGCGACAGCCTGCGCAGCCATATCCACACCCTGCGCCAGCAGATCGACAAGCCCTTCCCGAAACCGCTGCTGCACACGGTGCACGGCGTCGGCTTCCGTCTAGCCGAGCAGCAACAGCCGGAATGAAAAGGGAGACCAGCCTGGCACGGCGCATCGTCGTCGCCTTCGTCATGATGACCGTGGTGGTGGCCGGATTGTTCTCTCTCACCGTACTGATGGCGGTGAGCCACACCGAGGAGAATTATTCCAGCTATACGATGAACAAACAGCTCGACGACATCCTCAACGCGCTGGAGCGCGGGCTGCCGTTCCATCTCGATCAGGACATGGCGTTGTACGTCGTCGGCGCCGACGGCCAGCCGCCGCTGCCGGCCTGGCTCGGCCCGCTCAGGCCAGGCTTCCAGGAAGCCTACAGGGAGGACCGCGAATTCCACGTCATGGTGCGCGAGATCGACGGCAAGCGCTATGTGCTGCTGCTCGACCAGGAAGAACTGGATCGCCGCGAAGACATGATGCAAATGATCGTCGCCGCCGCCGTCCTTCTCAGCGTATTCGCCGCCTGGGGCCTCGGCCTGCTCATGGCCCGCCGGGTCATCGCCCCGGTGATCCGGCTCTCCGAGCAGGTGCAGTACAGGGAACAGCTGTTGCCGGAGGCGCTGGCCGCGGACTATCCGGCCGACGAAGTGGGACGACTCGCCGCCGCTTTCGACGACACACTCGGCCGGCTGCGCCAGGCGCTGGAACGCGAGCGCATCTTCACCAGTGACGTCAGCCACGAGCTGCGCACTCCGCTGATGGTCATCGCCAGCTCCTGCGACCTGCTGCTGGCGCAGGGCCTGGCCGACACCAGGCAGCAGACCCAGATCGGCCGCATCCGCTCCGCCTGCGCGGAAATGCAGGAACTGGTGGAAACCTTCATGCGCCTGGCGCGCACCGCCGACGACCGGGTCGAGGAGGCGGAAGCCTCCCTGACGCAGCTGGCCAGCGAGCAGATCGACCGCCTGCGGCCGGAGGCGGAGGTTCGCGGGCTCGAACTTGGCCTGGTCCGGGAGGGCGGGGACAGCGGCCTCTATCCGACGCCGCTGCTGCGCGCCGTGCTCTCCAACCTGCTGCGCAACGCCATCCATTACACCGACAAGGGCTACGTCCGCCTGGTGCTGCGGCCCGGCGGCTTCAGCGTCTGCGACTCGGGCGCCGGCATCCCGCCGGAAAAGCGCGAGAGTGTATTCCAGCCCTTCGTGCGAGGCGATGCCACGCGCGGGGACGGGGGGGGGGGGGGGGGGGGGCGGGGGGGGCGCCGGGGCCAGCGCCCACCCCGGGGCGGCCCGCGGGGCGGGCAGAACA
>JAEUNH010000069.1 GCA_016791205.1 Rhodocyclaceae bacterium
GCTCGGCCCCGGCGAGGCGCTCGTCGAGATCCGCGGCTGCGGCGTCTGCCACACCGACCTGTCCTACTTCTACATGGGCGTGCCGACCATCCAGAAGCCGCCGCTCTCGCTCGGCCACGAGATTTCCGGCGTGGTCATCGCTGGCGACGAGCCGCTGCTGGTCGGCAAGGAAGTCATCGTCCCGGCGGTACTCCCCTGCAACAACTGCGATATCTGCAAGTCGGGCCGCGGCAACCGCTGCCTCGCCCAGAAGATGCCGGGCAACTCGATGGGCATCTACGGTGGCTTCTCCAGCCACATCCCGGTGCCGGCCAAGGACCTCTGCGTGGTGCACGGCCGCGGCAACATTCCGCTCGAGCATCTGTCCGTCGTGGCTGACGCCGTCACCACGCCCTACCAGGCGGCCAAGCGCGCCAATCTCCAGCCAGGCGACCGGGTCATCGTCATCGGCGCCGGCGGCGGCGTCGGCAGCTTCATGACGCAGACGGCCAAGGGCTTCGGCGCCAAGGTGGTGATCGGCATCGACATCAACGACGAGAAGCTGGAATTCATGAAGGGCTACGGGGCGGATGCCACCATCAACCCGAAGGGCAAGAGCACCAAGGAAGTGAAGGAGCTGTTCAAGGCCATCTGCAAGGAAAAGGGCGTCCCCTCCAACTACGGCTGGAAGATCTTCGAGGTGACGGGAACGAAACCCGGCCAGGAACTGGCGCTGTCCCTGCTCTCCTTCGTCGGCATGCTGGTCGTCGTCGGCTACGGCACGGACGAGACCTCCTACATGCTGTCGAAGCTGATGGCCTTCGACGCCGAGCTGATCGGCACCTGGGGCTGCCCGCCCTCGGCCTACCCGCAAGTGCTCGACATGTGCGTCGACGGCCGCATCGCGCTGGGCCCCTTCGTCGAGACGCGGCCGATGAGCCAGATCGAACAGGTCTTCGACGAAGCCCACCACGGCAAGCTGAAGAAGCGCGTCGTCCTCACCCCCGATTTCTGAACCGAACGAATCAAACAGGAGAAACCACATGGCACTCGAATGGCTGCGCCGCGACAACGAGCTGAAGGACCACCAGCTCTTCGACAACTCCCACTTCGGCAAGGACGCGCCGACGGTGATCTACGAGGAGCGCCCCATCGTCGACGACAAGGGCGTCAAGGCCGACGGCCTCTACTCGGCCTGGATCTGGCTCAATAACCCGTCCCAGTACAACTCCTACACCACCGAGATGGTGAAGGGCGTCATCGCCGGTTTCCAGCGCGCATCGTCTGATCGCAAGATCGTCGCCGTGGTGTTCGCCGCCGTCGGCGACAAGGCCTTCTGCACCGGCGGCAACACCGCCGAATACTCCGCCTACTACTCGAAGCGGCCGAACGAATACGGCGAATACATGGACCTCTTCAACGCCATGGTCGACGGCATCCTCAACTGCAAGAAGCCCGTCATCTGTCGCGTCAACGGCATGCGCGTGGCTGGCGGCCAGGAGATCGGCATGGCCACCGACCTGACCGTCACCTCCGACCTCGCCGTGTTCGGCCAGGCCGGCCCCAAGCACGGCTCGGCGCCGGACGGCGGCTCCACCGACTTCCTGCCCTGGATGCTGAACATGGAAGACGCCATGTACAACTGCATCTCCTGCGAGACCTGGAGCGCCTACAAGATGAAGGCGAAGAACCTGGTCACCAAGGTCGTGCCGGTGCTGAAGAAGGACGGCAAGTGGGTGCGCAACCCCCTGGTGCGCACCGACACCTATGTCGATGACGGCGAGATCGTCTACGGCGAGCCCGTCGCCGCCGACAAGGTGGCCGCCGCCAAGACGCTGATGGGCGAGTGCAAGACCGACTTCGAACTGCTCGACGCCGAAGTGAACCGCCTGGTGTGGAAATTCGCCAACCTCTTCCCCCTGTGTCTGATGAAATCCATCGACGGCATCCGCGCCAAGAAGAAGTTCTTCTGGGACCAGATGAAGCTCGCCAACCGCCACTGGCTGGCCGCCAACATGAACCACGAAGCCTGGCTCGGCTTCAACGCCTTCGACGCCAAGAAGGTCACCGGCAAGGACCTCATCGACTTCATCAAGTACCGCCAGCTCGTCGCCGAAGGCGCCCTCTTCGACGACAAGTGGGCCGAGCAGGTGCTGGCCAAACCGAAGGGCTGATACTTCCTATCCCCTCTCTCCGCTTGCGGGGGCGAGGGAGGGGTTTCGCGAAGCGGGGCCAGGGTGAGGGGAAAAGTCAGTCACCCCAACACGGCGTTGTTGCCGTATCTCAGGGGCTGACTTTCCCCACCAGTGCCATGGATCACAGCAAGCCCTCGAGACTCAATGTCTCGGGGGCCTTTGCTTTCAGGCTGCCCGATTGCCGGGTTTCCCCTACAATGCGTCTGGTCAGCATGCGTTTCAGACGATTCGGGAGGCCCCATGAGCGAATTGCATAGAGTCACCTTCAACCCGGAGGTATGCGGCGGAAGGCCGTGCCTGCGCAGTTCCCGCGTAAGGGTCAAGGATGTACTGGATCTTCTCGCGGCCGGCGCGTCACATGAAGAAATCCTGAGCGACTATCCGTATCTGGAAGCAGGCGACATCGTTGCGGCACTGGAATTCGCCTCGCTCCACATCGATCATCCCGTTCTCTCCGCCGCTGCCTGATGCGCTTCATCGTCGACGCCCAGTTGCCGCCGGCATTGGCGCGCTGGCTGGCCGATCACGGTCACGAAGCCGAACACGTGTTCGATTTCGGCGGAAACGGAACGACGGACAACGAAATTTGGCGGCGTGCGCTGACGAAAACGGCCGCAATCGTCACCAAGGACGAGGATTTCTCGTTGCGCTCGATGCGTGAGGCGAAGGCCCCACAGGTGGTCTGGATCAGGGTCGGCAATACTTGCCGCACGGCACTGTTGGGATGGATGGAGAAAGTCCTGCCTGAAGTAATCAAGGCACTCGACCGCGGAGAGCGGATCGTGGAGATCGCCTGACAGTAGTTCCGCACCACACCGCTCGCCTTATTCCTTCGGTTTTCCGGACGCTCACAGGATTGATCGTTACCGCCGTATCGCGGCGTCTGACTTTCCCTCCACCAGCCTGACGAGCGCCCCAGCCAGAACGGATGCCGCCGTCGCAGCCGGCATCGATTCCTATTTGCCGAACAGCTCCATGAACTGCTGGCGCAGCCAGCGGTTGCCGCTGTCGTCGTGGAAGCGCTCCTGCCAGCACTGGCGGATGTCTAGAGCGGGAATCGGTATCGGCAGCGGCAGCAGCCGCAAGTCCAGGTCGCGCGAAAGATGGCTGGCGACACTCTGCGGCACGATGGCCACGAGGTCGGTCGTGGCGACGATGCTGGCAAGCACGAGGAAGTTCTGCAGGCGGACCGCTACGCGGTCCTCGAGGCCGCGGGCGATCAGGGTCTTCTCGATGATGCCGTGGCCCCAGCCGCCTGGGGTGACGATGGCGTGCGACGCCGCCGCGAACTGGCGCGCCGTGATGCGCTCGCC
>JAEUNH010000252.1 GCA_016791205.1 Rhodocyclaceae bacterium
TCGAGGAACACGCGCATGAAGTCGCCCACCGCCGTCTTGACGATGCGCGGCTGGTTGGAGACCTGGGCGAACTCGACGCCGATGGGCAGGTCGGCCTGGATGCGCGCCATCTCGGCGGTCAGGTCCTCGCCCAGCTTGAGCACGTCGCCGTCCTTCACCATGGAGACGGCCAGGCCGATGGCCTGCTGGCCGCGGTAGTACATCTTCGAGATCGGCGGATCGGCGTAGTCGCGCCAGACCCGGGCGATGTCGCCGATGCGCAGGCTGCGGCCGGCCACCGCCACGCGGGTGTCGGCCACCGCCGCCACCGAGTTCAGCTCGCCGGTGACGCGCAAGGGGATGGTGTGCGTCGGCGAATTCACCGCGCCGGCCGGCACCACGGCGTTCTGCGTGGCGAGGGCCTGGGCGATCTGCTGGGCGTCGAGGCCCAGTGCCGCCAGCTTCTGCGTCGACAGCTCGACGAAGATGCGGTCGTCCTGGACGCCGACCAGGTCGATCTTGGCGACGTTCTTCAGCTTCAGCAGGCGCTGGCGCGCCGCCTCGACATGGTCGCGCAGTTCTGAATGGCTGAAGCCGTCGGCGGTGAAGGCGTAGATCGAGCCGAAGACGTCGCCGAACTCGTCGTTGTAGAACGGCCCGACGGCGCCCTCCGGCAGGGTGTGGCGGATGTCGCCGATCTTCTTGCGCACCTGGTACCAGGCATCGGCTACCGCCACGCCGCGCGCCGTGTCGTGCAGTTCGAGGATGATCAGCGACTCGCCGGACTTGGAGTAGCTGCGGGTGTGGCGGAAGAAGGGGATCTCCTGCAGCTTCTTCTCGAGGCGGTCGGTGACCTGCTTGTCCACCTGCTCCGCCGTGGCGCCCGGCCACATCGTGCGAATGACCATGGCGCGGAAGGTGAAATCCGGGTCCTCGCGCTGGCCGAGCTTGAAATACGAGGAGACGCCGGCGATGGCGATCACCAGGATGAAGAACAGGGTCAGCTCGCGATGGCGCAGCGCCGCCGCGGTGAGATTGAAGCGGCCTTCTGGATTCACGGCAGGCGCACTTTCTGGCCGTCCTCGAGCAGGTTGGCGCCGGCGGTGACCACCAGCTGGCCCGACTGCAGGCCGGCCTTGACGCGCATCTCGTTGCCGCTGACGCCGTTGGTCTCGACGCGGGTCAGCTTGACGGTCTGCGTCGCCGGGTCGACCACCCAGACGTTGGCCTGGTCGTTGCGGGTGAAAAAGGCGGAGAGGGGCAGGCGCAGTGCCGTATCACGCAGACCGACTTTTGCCTCGACGCGGGCGCTCATGCCGAGGCGCACCGCCTCGTCGGCCTGGGCCACGCCGATGCGCGCCGTGAAGGTGCGCGTCGCCGCGTCGGCGGAGGGCGAGAGCTCGCGCAGGCGGCCCGTCCAGCTGCGGCCAGGCAGGCTGTTGAGGCTGACCGCGAAGCCTTCGGCGCCCCGCACTTTCTCCACGTCGCCCTCCGGCACGGCGATGACGATCTCTTTCTCGTTGCCCTCGGCGACGCGCAGCACCGTCTG
>JAEUNH010000109.1 GCA_016791205.1 Rhodocyclaceae bacterium
GCCCGACTGGCATTCGGCCGATCCCTTCCGCGCACTGGGCAAGCCGGCGCTGTTCTACGGGGTCACCGCCGGCAACATGGATTCGATGGTCAACCGCTACACGGCCGACCGCAAGATCCGCTCCGACGACGCCTACACGCCCAACGCCGAGCCGGGCAAGCGCCCCGACCGCTCGGTGGCGGTCTACGCCCAGCGCTGCCGCGAGGCCCATCCCGGCACCCCGGTGGTGATCGGCAGCATCGAGGCCTCGCTGCGCCGCATCGCCCACTACGACTACTGGTCGGACACGGTGCGCCGCTCGGTGCTGGCCGATTCCAAGGCCGACCTGCTGCTCTTCGGCAACGCCGAGCGCGCCCTCGTCGAGCTGGCCCACCGCCTGGCGAAAGGCGTGCCGATCCGCGAGATCCGCGACCTGCGCGGCAGCGCCTTCATGGCGCCGCGCGGCTGGCGGCCGGCGGAGGATTGGGTCGAAATCGATTCGAGCGAAGTCGACACGCCGGGCGCAGTGCAGGCGCATCCGGATCCCTACGCGGCGCAGGAGGCAAAAGTCGGTCTCCCCGGCACGGCGAGCGTGCCGCTGCGCTTCGTCAAAACGGAAGCCCGCCGCGCCGCGCGCGCCCATACGGTGATCCGCCTGCCCGCCTACGAGCAGGTGAAGGACGACCCGGTGCGCTACGCCCACGCCTCGCGCACCTTCCATCTCGAATCGAACCCGGGCAATGCCCGCGCGCTGGTGCAGGCCCATGGGGAACGCGATGTATGGCTGAACCCGCCGCCAGTGCCGCTCACCACGGCGGAGATGGACTACGTGTACGGCATGCCCTTCGCCCGCGCCCCGCATCCTTCCTACGGCAGCGCGAAGATTCCGGCCTGGGAGATGATCCGCTTCTCCATCAACATCATGCGCGGCTGCTTCGGCGGCTGCACCTTCTGCTCGATCACCGAGCACGAGGGGCGCATCGTCCAGAGCCGCTCGGAGGCCTCGATCCTCCACGAGATCGAGGCCATCCGCGACCGGACGCCGGGCTTCACCGGCGTCGTCTCCGACCTGGGCGGACCGACCGCCAACATGTACCGCCTGCAGTGCAAGGACGCGAAGATCGAGGAGGCCTGCCGGCGCCTGTCCTGCGTCTACCCGGACATCTGCCCGAACATGGGCACCGACCACGGCCCGCTGGTCGCGCTCTACCGCAAGGCGCGGGCGCTGCCGGGCATCAAGAAGGTGCTGATCGGCTCGGGGCTGCGCTACGACCTCGCCGTGCGCTCGCCCGAATACGTCAAGGAACTGGTCAGCCACCATGTCGGGGGGTATCTGAAGATCGCCCCCGAGCACACCGAGGCCGGGCCGCTGTCGAAGATGATGAAGCCGGGCATCGGCGCCTACGACAGGTTCAAGGCGCTGTTCGAGAAGGCCTCGCGCGAGGCCGGCAAGGAGCAGTACCTCATCCCCTATTTCATCGCGGCGCACCCCGGCACCACCGACGAGGACATGCTCTCGCTCGCCCTGTGGCTGAAGAAGAACGGCTTCCGCCTCGACCAGGTGCAGACCTTCCTGCCGACGCCGCTGGCACTGGCCACCGCCATGTACCACACGGAGAAGAACCCGCTGCGCAAGGTGACGCCCGGCTCGGAGGCCGTCGGCGTGGTGCGCGGCGGCCGGAGCCGCAGGCTGCACAAGGCCTTCCTGCGCTATCACGACCCGGACAACTGGCCGCTCTTGCGCGAAGCGCTGCGGCGGATGGGCCGGGCGGACCTCATCGGCAACGGCCACCGCCACCTGGTGCCGGCCTTCCAGCCGGCGGGCGGCGGCATGGCGGCCCGGCCGGCGCGGCGCCCCTCCGGCGGAGCGGCGCCGCGCCGCCGCTAAGGCTTTCCCGTACGCTGCCGTTAAGCCCCTGGGTGCGTTGCATATTTCACGAAGACCCTGCCATGTAATACGTTATCATCCTGCCAGGCTGTTCACCCTCTGAAAACGTGAGCGAAGAACCCGACCAGAAAGCCGCGCCTCCGAAAGCCTCCCTGCACCTGGGCGAGGCCCTGCCCGAGGACCAGCTGCACCACGATCCGCTGCTCGACTGCCTGGTCGAGCTGACGCGCATCCACGGCCGCCCCAGCACGCGGGCCGCCCTCTCGGCCGGCCTGCCGCTGCCGCGCATCGGCCTGACCCCCTCGCTGTTCCACCGTGCCGCCGCCCGCGCCGGCTTCGCCAGCAAGGTGGTGCGCCGGCCCCTGGAGAAAATCGAGCCGGCGCTGCTGCCGGCCATCCTGCTGCTGGAAGGCAACCAGGCCTGCCTGCTGATGGGCTGGCAGGGCGAGGGCGAAGGCGCCACCGCCCAGGTGCTGTTCCCCGAGTCCGGCCAGGGCGCCGTCAGCCTGCCGCGCGCAGAGATCGAGCGCCGCTACGCCGGCATCGCCATCTTCGCCCGGCCGCGCTTCCGCTTCGACCAGCGCACGCCGCAGGTCGGCGAGATCGCCCAGCGCCACTGGTTCTGGGGCGCCTTCCTCGAACAGCTGCCGGTGTACCGCGACGTGCTGATGGCCGCCGCCATCATCAACGTGCTGGCCCTGGCAATGCCGCTGTTCACCATGAACGTGTACGACCGGGTGGTGCCCAACTTCGCCGTCGAGACGCTGTGGATGATGGCCGCCGGCATCCTGCTGGTGCTGGGCGTGGACTACGCCCTGCGCCTGCTGCGCGGCCATTTCGTGGATCTCGCCGGCGCCCGCATCGACCACCAGCTCTCGGCCCTGATCATGGAGCGGGTGCTGGGCATGCGGATGGCCGACCGGCCGGCCTCGGTCGGCTCCTTCGCCGCCACCCTGCGCTCCTTCGAGTCGGTGCGCGACTTCATCGCCTCGGCCACCGTCACGGCGCTGATCGACTTTCCCTTCGCCATCCTGTTCCTGCTGGCCATGGCCTGGATTTCCTGGCCGCTGGTCTTCGTGCCGGTCCTGGGCGGCATCGCCATGCTGGTCTACAGCTACGTCATCCAGCACAAGATGCAGGAGCTCTCGGAGACCACCTACCGCGCCTCGGCGCTGCGCAACGCCACCCTGATCGAGAGCCTCACCGCCCTGGAGACCATCAAGGCCCACGGCGCCGAAGGGCAGATGCAGGCCAAGTGGGAGAAGACCGCCGCCTTCCTGGCCCGCGTCAGCGGCGAGCTGCGGCTGCTCTCCTCCTCGGTGATGAACGGCGCCAACACCCTGCAGCAATTCGTCAACCTCGCCGCGGTGGTGGCCGGGGTGTACCTGATCCACATCGGCTGGCTGACCATGGGCGGCCTGATTGCCTGCACCATGCTGGCCGGCCGCGCCATGCAGCCGATGGCCCAGCTGGTGGCGCTGATGATGCAGTACCAGAACGCCCGCCTGGCGCTGAAGTCGCTCGAGGAGACCATGCAGCGCCCGACCGAGCGCGCCAACGAGTCGGCCTTCATCCACCGCACCGAGATCCGCGGCGAGATCGAGTTCCGCGACGTCAGCTTCAGCTACGCCAAGGACACCGAGCCGGTGCTGAAGAACGCCTCCTTGCGGATCCGCCCCGGCGAGCACGTGGTGGTGCTCGGCCGCGTCGGCTCGGGCAAGACCACCCTGCAGAAGCTGATCCTCGGCCTCTACGCGCCGACCTCCGGGGCGGTGTACATCGACGGCGTCGACCTGCGCCAGCTCGACCCCGCCGACGTGCGCCGCAACATCGGCTACGTCGGCCAGGACACCCTGCTCTTCTACGGCAGCCTGCGCGACAACATCGCCATCGGCGCGCCCTACGCCGACGACCAGACCATCATCGAGGCGGCCGAGATGGGCGGCCTGGCCGAGTTCGTGAACCGCCACCCGCAGGGCTTCGACATGCTGATCGGCGAGCGCGGCGAATCGATCTCCGGCGGCCAGCGCCAGGGCGTGGCGATGGCCCGCGCGGTGCTGCTCGACCCGCCGATCCTGCTGCTCGACGAGCCGACCAGCTCGATGGATTTCAGCTCCGAGGAGCAGTTGAAGGAACGGCTGCGCCGCTTCACCGAGCACAAGACCATGGTGATCGTCACCCACCGCCTGAGCCTGCTCAACCTGGCCCACCGCATCGTGGTGCTCGACGCCGGCCGGGTGGTGGCCGACGGACCGCGCGACCAGGTGATCGCCGACCTGCAGTCGGGCAAGGTCGGAAAGGCCGTGGCATGAAGCAGGTCGATCCGCAGCCCTGGCTACAGCGCGCCAAGAAGGTGCAAGGCTGGCTGGAGCGCATCCGTCTGAAGGCCCAGCCGCATGTCGATCGCTGGCTGGAATCCTGGCGCGCCGAAAAGGAGCGCCCCGAGCCCGACTTCGTCGCCGACGCCGACCTCTACATGATCCAGCAGGAGCCGCTGCGGGCCCGCGTGCTGCTGAAGAGCGGCATCGTGGTCCTCTCGATCTTCATCATCTGGGCCGCCGTCGCCCAGATCGACGAGATCACCCGCGGCGAGGGCAAGGTCATCCCCTCGCGCCAGCTGCAGGTGCTGCAGAGCCTGGACGGCGGCATCGTCGCCGAGATCGCCGTGCAGGAAGGCCAGGTGGTCGAGGCCGGCCAGACGCTGCTGAAGATCGACCCGACCCGCTTTGTCTCCTCGGTGCGCGAGAACCGCGCCCAGTATCTTTCCCTCCTGGCCAAGGCGGCCCGGCTGCGGGCCCTGGCCGAGGGCAAGCCCTTCGAGCCGCCGCCAGAGGCGCTGAAGGACGACCCGAAGACCGTCGAGGAGGAGCGCCGCCTCTACGAGGCCCGCACCGCCGAGTTGGACGGCCAGGTCTCCATCTCGCGCCAGCAGCTGGCCCAGAAACAGCAGGAGCTCAACGAGGCGGCCTCCCGGCGCACCCAGGCGGCGCAGGCCTACGAGCTGACCGCCAAGGAGCTGTCGGTGACCAAACCGCTGTTGAGCTCCGGCGCCGTCTCCGAGGTGGAACTGCTGCGCCTGGAGCGCGACGTGTCGCGCTTCCGCGGCGAGCGGGACCAGGCCTCGGCGCAGATCGCCCGCTCCCAGGCCGCCATCGCCGAGGCGACGCGCAAGGTGCAGGAAGTCGAGCTCAACTTCCGCAACGAGGCGCGCAAGGAACTGGCCGAAACCCAGGGCAAGCTCAACGCCCTCTCCGAGGGCAACGTCGGCCTGGCCGACAAGGTCAAGCATTCCGACATCCGCTCGCCGGTGCGCGGCACGGTCAAGCGCCTGCTCACCAACACCGTCGGCGGCGTGGTGCAGCCAGGCAAGGACGTGGTCGAAGTGGTGCCGCTGGAGGACAACCTGCTGCTGGAGGCCAAGGTGCTGCCCAAGGACATCGCCTTCCTGCGTCCCGGGCAGAAGGCCATCGTCAAGTTCACCGCCTACGACTTCTCGATCTACGGCGGTCTGGAGGCGACCCTGGAAAACATCGGCGCCGACTCGATCACCGACGAGCGCGGCAACACCTTCTACACCGTCAAGGTGCGCACTTCGAAGTCAAGCCTGGGCGACAACCTGCCGGTGATCCCGGGCATGGTGGCGGAAGTCGACATCGTGACGGGCCAGAAAAGCATCCTTGCCTACCTGCTGAAACCGGTGCTGAAGGCCAAACAGGCGGCGTTCACCGAGCGCTGAGTTGCCCGATGAAGCAGGCAAGGCATTGTTTCATATCCGAATCCGGGGAACTGCAGGCGCGCTGGCAGGAGGCCTTTCCGCAGGCCCTCGGCCTGCGCCTGGCTGACCCCGCACCGGCCGGCGCCGGCCCGACCCTGCTCTGGCTGCGCCTGCCCCAGGGACGCCCGGTCGCGCCGCTGCTGGCCGAGCTCCGCCGGCGGCTCGGCAACCTGCCCTGCATCGTCCTCAGCGACCTGCCCGACGACGACCAGGCCCTGGCCTGTTTCGCTGCCGCGGCAAGGGCCTACTGCAACACCCACGCCGCCCCCGCCTACCTGCGCCAGGTCGCCGAGGTGGTCGCCCAGGGCGGCCTCTGGATCGGCGAATCGCTGATGAATCGGCTGGTCGACGCCACCAGCCGGGTCGAGGTTAAAAGCCCCTCCGAATCAGGCAATTCCTGGGCGGCCCTGCTCTCTCCGCGGGAGCAGGAGGTGGCCCGCGCCATCGCCGAAGGGGCCAGCAACAAGGAGATCGCCCGCGGCCTCGGCATCACCGAGCGCACCGTCAAGCTGCACGTCGGCGCCGTCCTGGAAAAGCTCGGCGTCCGCGACCGCCTGCAGGTCGCCCTGATCGTCAGCGGCGTCCGGCAAAGTCAGTCTGCCTAGCACGGCGAGGCAGGCCCCCTGTACTTCGGTACAGTTATTTTCCTGCCGCACTGAAGGCACCATGGTTCCCATCGAAAATCCGCCGGGAGTCTCACCATGGCTGCAACAGGCAACGTCGTCGGCAAAGTCGCAGTGGTCCAGGGGCAGGCCTTCGCCCGCGCCAAGGACGGCACCCAGCGCCCCCTCAAGGTGGGCGATGTCGTCCATGAGAACGAGGTCATCGTCACCGGCGAGAACGGCCGCGTCGAGCTCGAATTCGACAGCGGCAAGGTCTTCCTCCTGCGCGCCAAGGAAACCGTCGCCCTCGACAGCGCCGTCATCGGCGCCGAGCTGCCCGACAACCGCAACGCCGCCCTGCTCGACCGCGTCGGCGAGCTCGCCGACATCACCCGCGCCATCGCCGAAGGCAGCAGCCTCGACCAGCTGCTCGAGGAAACCGCCGCCAGCCTGACCGGCGGCAGCGAAGGCAGCGGCCACAACTTCGTCCAGCTGCTGCGCATCGCCGAGGCGCTGGATCCGGCCGGCTACAACTACCAGTTCGGGCCGGGCGGCCCCGGCTTCAGGCTGCCGTTGCCGGGGAGTTTGCCGGATGGGGTGCCTTCAGATTCCAATACTGGATCAGGTGCAGGTACCAACCCCGTGGTGCTCTCCGACAGCAACGCCGCCGCCAACACCGTCGCCGAGGACGCCGCCATCGGCGCCGCCGTCGGCGTCACCGCCCTGGGCACCGACGCCGACCCGGCCACCACCGTCACCTACAGCCTCGACGACAACGCCGGCGGGCGCTTCGCCATCAACGCCACCACCGGCGTGGTCACCGTCGCCGGCGCCCTCGACTACGAGAGCGCCACCAGCCACACCATCACCGTGCGCGCCACCAGCAGCGACGGCTCCACCACCACCGGCAACTTTGTCATCAACGTCACCAACGTCAACGACAACGCCCCGGTCTTCGGCGCCGCCAGCTACAGCTTCAGCTATCCGGAGAACAGCGCCGAGACCGCCGTCCTGGGCACCGTCAGCGCCACCGACCTCGACGGCG
>JAEUNH010000127.1 GCA_016791205.1 Rhodocyclaceae bacterium
CGCCCGGCAGCCTGCTGGTGGCCAACCACATCTCCTGGCTCGACATCTTCGTCATCAACGCCCTGGCGCCGGCCGCCTTCGTCTGCAAGGCCGAGGTGCGGGAATGGCCCTGCATCGGCTGGCTGTGCCAGCGCACCGAGACGGTGTTCATGCCGCGCGGCAGCCGCCGCGCCGCCCGGCAGGCCAGCGACCTGGTGGCCGAGCGGTTGCGGCAGGGCTGGCAGGTCGCGGTCTTTCCGGAGGGCACCACCACCGACGGCAGCGAGGTGCTGACCTTCCACGGCGCGCTGCTGCAGGGCGCCGTGGACGCCGGCGTGCCGGTACGGCCGCTGGCCCTGCGCTACGCGGACGAAAACGGGCGCCGCAGCGCGGCGGCGGCCTATTGCGGCGAAACCAGCCTGCTGGAATCCCTGCGGCGCATCGCCTCGGCGCGGCATCTCGACGCGCGCATCGAAGTCCTGCCGCCGCTCGATGGCCGCGAAGCGGACCGGCGCCGGCTGGCGGCCGCCAGCTGGAACATGATCCGGCTGGCGGCCGGCCAGGACCGGGTGCTGACCGGCCTGCCGGAGGCGGCCGGCGCGGCGCCGGTCAGGCTTGCGGCGGCGTGACGCGCCAGGAAGGGAAAATCGCCCGGAAGGTGCTGCCGGCGCCGGGCACCGAGTCGATCTCGAGGCCGGCCTGGTGGCGCAGCAGGACGTGCTTGACGATCGACAGGCCCAGCCCGGTGCCGCCCGATTCGCGCGAACGGCCGCGGTCGACCCGGTAGAAGCGCTCGGTGAGGCGCGGCAGGTGTTCCTCGGCGATGCCGATGCCGCTGTCCTCGACGCTGAAGACGCCCTTGCCGTCCTTGACCTCCCAGTACAGCACGATGCGCCCGCCGTCGGGGGTGTAGCGCACGGCGTTGCTGAGCAGGTTGGAGAAGGCGCTGTGCAGCTCGTCGCGGCTGCCCTTGAGCAGCGCCGGCTGGACTTCGCAGGTGATGGAATGCCGGCCGGCCGACAGGCTGCGGCCGTCGGCGGCGATCTCGTAGACCAGGTCGCGCACGTCGAACTCGTCCTCCCGCAGCGCCTGGGTCTCGCTCTCCAGGCGCGAGAGGGTCAGCAGGTCGTCGACCAGCCGCAGCATCCGGCTGACCTGCTCGCTCATGATGCCGAGCTGGTCGCGGGTGTCCTCGGGATCGGGTTCCGGCTCGGTGACGATGTGCTCGATGAATCCGGCGATCACCGTCAGCGGGGTGCGCAGCTCATGGGAGACGTTGGCGACGAAATCGCGGCGCAGCGTCTCGACCCGCTCGCTCTGGGTCACGTCGAAGCCGATCAGCAGCTTGCGGTCCTTGCCGAAGCGGATCGCCTCGATCGAGTACACCGTGCCTTTCCTGTCGGGAGGCCGGTACTGCAGGGACTGCCCTTCGCTGCTGCGGGCGATCAGCTCGGCCAGCCGCGGCAGGCGGATCAGGTTGGTGACCAGCAGCCCGATGTCGCGTTCGCCGCGCAGGCCGAGCTGCTGCTCGGCGACGCGGTTGCACCACAGGATGTGGTCGTCGGCATCCAGGATCACCAGCCCGTCGGGGGAGGCCTCGGCCGCCTGGCTGAAAACTTCCAGGTCGGCGAGGATGCGCTCGCGCGCCTTGGCTTCCTGGCGCAGCAGGCGGTAGATCTCGAAGAAGACGTCGCCCCAGGCGCCCCAGGCGTCGGGCACCGACTGGCTGTCCGGCCGCTTCAGCCAGCGCTGCAGGCGCCACAGCTGGTGGGTATGCAGGGCCAGCAGCAGGAGCAGCGCCAGGCTGGCCGTCGCCCAGCCGGCGCCGGCGCCGAACCAGGCGCCGGTCAACGCCGCCAGCAGGCCGACGACCGCCAGCCGCAGCAGCAGCGCGCTCCACGCAGAACCCATGCCTTTGATTATGCCTGAGCGGCGGCCAGGCGATAGCCGGCGCCGCGCACCGTCTCGACCAGGCTGCCGCCCTCGTCGCCGAGGGCCTGGCGCAGGCGCCGGATGTGCACGTCGACGGTGCGCTCCTCGATGAAGACGTGGTCGCCCCAGACCTTGTCGAGCAGCTGGGCCCGGGTGAACACCCGGCCCGGATTGGCCATCAGGAAGCGCAGCAGCTTGAATTCGGTCGGCGCCAGCATCACGCGCCGGCCATTGAGGGTCACTTCATAGGTGGTCGGATCGAGCCGCAGTGGGCCGGCCGCCAGCACCGACTCGGAGACATGCGGCGCGCGCCGGCGCAGCAGCGCCTGGATGCGCGCCACCAGCTCGCGCGGGCTGAAGGGCTTGACCAGGTAGTCGTCGGCGCCCGTCTCGAGGCCCTCGACGCGGTCGGCCTCCTCGCCCTTGGCGGTGACCATGATGATCGGCAGCGCCGCGGTGCGCGGATTCTGCCGCATCTGCCGGGCCAGGGTGATGCCGGAGGTCTTGGGCAGCATCCAGTCGATCAGCACCACGTCGGGCAAGGCGCCGTTGAGCGCCGCGCTGGCCTCCTCGGCGGTGGTCGTCACCGTCGCGGTGAAGCCGGACTTGCGCAAGGTGAACCGCAGCAGCTCCTGAATGGCGGGATCGTCCTCGACGACCAGCACGCGGCAATCCATCGCGCTAGCTGTCCTGCTCCGCGGGCCCGCCGAAGCGCTTCAGCTCCTTGCTGATGTGCCTGACGTCGGTGCCGCGGACGATGTAGATGACCTGCTCGGCGATGTTCTTGACGTGGTCGCCGATGCGCTCGATGGCCTTGGCGATCCAGGTGATCTCGAGGGCCGTCGAGATGGTGCGCGGGTCTTCCATCATGAAGGTGATCAGCTGGCGCAGGATGTTGCGGAACTCGCCGTCGATCAGGACATCCTCGCCGATGATCTGCTCGGCCTCGTCGGGATCCAGGCGGGCCATGGCGTCGAGGGCCCGCCGCAGCTGGGCCACGGCCATGTCGCCGGAGCGGCGCACCTCGGCCGAGCGCGGAATCTGCAGGCCGCGCCGCTCGTGGATGTGCCCGGCCATGCGCACGATCTTCTCGGCCTCGTCGCCCATTCGCTCCAGGTCGGTGACGGCCTTGCTGATGCCCATGATCAGCCGCAGGTCGCCGGCCGTCGGCTGGCGCTTGGCCACGACATGGATGCACAGGTCGTCGATCTCGACCTCGTAGGCGTTCACCCGGAATTCGTTCTCCGAAACCTGGGCCATCCGGTCGTGGTCGCCGGAGGTGAAGCACTCGATGGCCGCCAGGATCTGCGCCTCGACCAGGCCGCCCATCTGCAGCACGCGCGAGCGGATATCCTCGAGATCGGAGTCGTACTGCTTGGAAAGGTGTTCGCTTGGGGGCATGTCGCTTTCTCCTTAGCCGAAGCGGCCGGTGATGTAGGCCTCGGTCTGCTCGTGCTTCGGCTTGATGAATATATCATCGGTCCAGCCGAACTCGATCAG
>JAEUNH010000160.1 GCA_016791205.1 Rhodocyclaceae bacterium
CCCCGACGCCCTGGTGCTGGCCGGCACCGCCGCCTACGAGCGGGAGGATGTCGCCGCCGCCGCCGCCCATTGGGAGCGCCTGCTGAAGCGGCTGCCGCCGGAATCGGAAGACGCCCAATCCCTGGCCGAAAGCATCAAGAAGGCACGCGCCGCGGCGCAGAAGCAGATCCGGAAAAAACCCCCTGCCGCAAAACCCTGATTTTTTCAGGTTATTCGCGAAAGTTTGCGTTATATCAATGCCGCAGCGCACCATGTCGGCCATTATTCGCAGCGCTTTTTCATTAAATTCCTATCGTTATCTCGCGACATGAGCGGGAGAATGAACAAGGAGCGAGCATGGCCGATAACAACAGCTTGATCGGGCGTTGCTGGAGCGCATTGCGCCGGCCCAGCGCCAAGTATTCCCTATTCGTCCTGGTGGCAGGCGGCTTCGTCGCAGGCATCGTCTTCTGGGGCGGCTTCCATACCGTGGTCGAAGCGACCAACACCGAGGCGTTCTGCATCGGCTGCCACGAGATGCGCAACAACGTCTACGAGGAATACAAGAAGACCATTCACTACAACAACCGCACCGGCGTTCGCGCCGTCTGCTCCGACTGCCACGTGCCGAAGGAATGGGGCGCCAAGATGCTGCGCAAGATCCAGGCCTCGCGCGAGCTCTACGGCAAGGTCACCGGCAGCGTAGACACCCGCGAGAAGTTCGAGGCCAAGCGACTGGAGCTCGCCGAGCGCGAATGGAAGCGCATGAAGGCCAACAACTCGCTGGAATGCCGCAACTGCCACAACCTGGTCAGCATGGATCCGGAAAAACAGAAGCAGCGGGCGAGGAAGCAGCACGAGCTGGCGATGAAGGACGGCGATGCCTGCATCGACTGCCACAAGGGCATCGCCCACCAGAAGCCGCAGGGCATGAAGGAAGAGGACGAGTAATTCAGTTGCCGGTTGCCGGTTGCCAGTGGGTAATTGCGAGGGTAGGGTTTGGCTTCTACTGGCAACTGACAACCGGGAACCGGCAACTTGAAAGACATCAGCCGCCGCCAGTTCCTGCGCGGCGATTTTTCCGGAAGGACAGCCGTGCCGCGCCCGCCCTGGGCGCTGGCGGAGGCGGCCTTCCTCGCCGCCTGCACGCGTTGCGGCGACTGCATCGGGGCCTGCCCGCAGCACATCCTGGTGGCGGACAAGGACCTCCGTCCGATCGTCGATTTCAGCCGCGGCGAGTGCACCTTCTGCGGCCAATGCGCCGAAGCCTGCCGGCCGCGGGCGCTGGAGAAGACGGAAGGCGTGCCGCCCTGGCAGCTGAAGGCGCGCATCCAGAGCAACTGCCTGGCCAAATCCAACGTCGTATGCCGCGCCTGCGGCGATGCCTGCCCGGTACAGGCCATCCGCTTCAGTCCGAAGGTGATGTCGGCCGCCCAGCCGGAAGTGAGCAATGCGTTGTGCACAGGTTGCGGCGCCTGCTGCGCACCCTGTCCGGCGCAGGCGATCCGCATCGCCTGATCATTTCGCTTCCGGTTTCTCGGGATTCTGGATGCTGGTCAGATAGGCAAGGATGTCCTGGATGTCCTTTTCCGAGATCCGGTTGAGGATGCCGGTGACGCCCTCGTCGTCGTGCGGGCGCTCGCCCTTGAGGTAGGCGTCGGCCTGCTTCTTCAGGTAGCTGGTGTACTGACCGACCAGCATCGGGAACTTGCCGCGGCCGCGCCCGTCGCGGCCGTGGCAGGAGAAGCATTCCTTCTGGTAGATCGCCTTGCCGTTGCCGATGTCGCCCTCGGCGCGCGGCACGATCATCACTTTCTCCGTCGCCGTCAGCCTTGTCAGGGCGTCGTCGCTGTCCTTGAACTGCGGCCATTCGGTCGGCAGCCGGATGGCGGCCAGGTAATCCGAGATCGTCTCGATGTCCTCGTCGGGCAGCTCGCGCTCCTGGGTGTAGGGATACATCGGGAGGTTGATGCGCTTGCGGGCGCGGAAGGACTTCAACTGGTCCTTGAGGTAGGCGGCGCGCTGGCCGGCCAGGCGCGGATATTCGCCGCGCTTGCCGCCCTGGCCGTATTCGCCATGGCAGGCGGCGCAGACGCCATTGATCTCCCGGCCCTTGTCCTCGCCGGCGGGGGCGGCGGCCTGGGCCGGCGCGGGGGCGGCCTCGGCGACGGGCTTCGGGGCGGCCTTCTTCGGCGGCGCCGCCTGCGCGGATGCCGCCAGCAGGCCGGCCAAAAGAAACGGGAGGATGCGGATCATCGTCTTGCGCGGGGGTTGCGACGGGCTTGCATTCTGCGCAAACGTCTGCCGCCGCGGTTTGACAGGCGTCAAGCCCCGCTTTCGAAGCGGAACGGCACCGAGATGTTCTTGCGATCCGCCTCGATGTGGACGGTCGCCTGCCAGACCATCTGCCCCGTCACGCATACCGGCAGGGTGGTCTCGCCGCTGAAGCGGCCCGGCCCGGCGGCGGCGAGCGGCAGGCGGTGCAGGCCCATGTTCATGTCCACGCCCTGGAAATCCACCTCGACCCGGCCGGCCGGCAGCCCGGCGATCGACACCGACACCCGGATCGGCGCGATGGTCGACACCGGGCGCGGCCCCAGCTCGACTTCCAGCCTACCGCCCCCGGGCAGCTCGGCGGCGCAGACCTGGCGCTCCAGGCGGCAATCGGCCACCAGCGGCAACGGCACGTCGGCGCGCGGCAGCCACAGATAGCCGACCGCGGCGGCGGCCAGCATCGCCAGGATGACGGCATAGGCCGAATAAAAGCCGCTTCTGTTTCCAGCAGGAATAACTATGCCCGTCACGGTTCCATTCTCCCTTGGGGGCTTGTATTCTTCTGTTGACATATATCAATGATTGCCTAGGCCAGCGGAATATAGTGGTGCGGCAAAGTGCCGCAGCGTCGAATTGTCGCAGTTTTGGCGACGGTTCCGCACGGCGGCGCATTCCGGTTTGCAACCTGACTAGGGAGAACCTCCATGAAAAGCATCAACAAGCGGGCGTTGTCGCTGCTGCTCGCGGCGGGAGTCGGCCTCACCGCCGGCGCCAGCTGGTCGGCGGAGACGCTGCAGGATGTCCTGAAGCGCCGCAACCTGTCGCAGCAGGACCTGCTGGCGGCGGCCAAGACCTATGTGCCGACGGGCAAGCGCGACGAATTCGTCACCTTCAGCTCGGGCGGCCAGAGCGGCCAGATCATCGTCTATGGCGTGCCGTCGATGCGCATCCTCAAGTACATCGGCGTGTTCACCCCCGAGCCCTGGCAGGGCTACGGCTACGACGAGAACTCGAAGGCGGTGCTCGAACAGGGCAAGATCGACGGCAAGACGATCACCTGGGGCGACACCCACCACCCGGCCATTTCCGAGACCAGCGGCGAGTACGATGGCCAGTTCCTCTTCATCAACGACAAGGCCAACCCGCGCCTGGCGGTGATTGATCTGCGCGACTTCGAGACCAAGCAGATCGTGGTCAACCCGGTCTACAAGAGCGAGCACGGCGGCGCCTTCGTCACGCCGAACTCCGATTACGTCATCGAGGCCGCGCAGTACCCGGCGCCCCTCGAGAACCGGAAGTTCTACCCGCTCGAGGAGATGAACGAGAAGTACCGCGGCGGCGTCACCTACTGGAAGTTCGACCGCAAGGAAGGCCGCCTCAACC
>JAEUNH010000200.1 GCA_016791205.1 Rhodocyclaceae bacterium
CGGCGACGGCCTGCCCAACGTGGTCGACAGCCCGACCTTCCTGCGCGCCGCCACGCTCGGCCTGATCGGCACGCCGGACACCGACATCGTCATCGGCAAGCGCGTCGCCGTCATCGGCGGCGGCAACGTCGCCACCGACAACGCCCGCTCCTCGCGCCGCCTCGGCGCCGAGGTGGTCGACATGGTGTATCGCCGCACGCGCGAGGAAATGCCGGCGCGCGACGACGAGGTCCAGGGCTGCGAGGAAGAAGGCGTGAACCTGCGCTTCCTGCTGGCGCCGAAGAAGATCGATCTCAACGAGTCCGGCAGCTCGCGCCTGAAGATCACCTACGCGAAAATGCAGCTCGGCGAGCCTGACGCCTCCGGCCGCCGCCGCCCTGTGGAAATCGCCGGCAGCGACTTCACCGAAGACGTCGACCTGGTCATCGCCGCCATCGGCCAATACCCGAAAAAATACGAAGGCTTCGGCGTGCAGACGAATGACAAGGGCCGCATAACGGTGCGCGCCGATTCGATGCTGACCTCGAAGCCGAAGGTCTATGCCGGCGGCGACTGCGTGCTCGGCCCCTCGACCTTGATCGAATCCGTCGCCCAGGGCCGCATCGCCGCCGCTGCCATGGATAGTCAGCTCGGGGGGGACGGCGACATCGAGGAGACGCTGCTGCCGGACTGGGACACCGACCCGCACATCGGCCGCGACGAAGGCTTCAATCAGGTCAAGCGCTTCCACCCGGTCTTCATCGACCCGGCCGAGCGCAACAACTGGAACGAGGTCGAGCTCGGCTTCGATGCGAAGACAGCCCAGGCCGAGGCGCTGCGCTGCCTGAAGTGCAACCTGGCGGCGAAGATCGAGGACATGGTGCTGCCGCCGGAGTCCTGGCTCGAATTGAACGCGGCCAATGTCGCCGGCGTCATCACCGAATCCGGCGTCTACCAGCTGCTCGACGCAGACAAGAAGGCGCTGGTGATCAAGGGCGTGGAGAACCTGCGCGAAGGACTCGAAGCAATGCTCGACAAGTCGGACATCGCCAAGTACTTTGTCGTCGAAGAGGCGCCCTTCTTCAGCCAGCGCGAAAACCAGCTGGTGCAGGCCTACATGGAACAGTACGGCGCGATGCCTCCGGGCGTCGGCGCCGACGAGATGGACGATCTCTTCTAAGGGGAAACAATGGAGTCATTCAAGTTCCTGAACTACAGCGTCGCCGACGCGCTGGCGACCATCACCATCAACCGGCCGCCGCACAACGTCCTCGACATCGCGGTCATGGAGGAGCTGAACCGCGCGCTGGACATCGCCGCGCGCGAGGAATCGGCCAAGATGCTGATGATCACCGCCGCCGGCGAGAAGGTGTTCTCCGCCGGCGTCGACGTCATGGACCACACGCCGGACAAGGTGGTGCAGATGATCGACGTCTTCCACGGCATCCTCAAGCGCCTGATGGTGTTCCCGCTGCCGACGGTGGCGGCGCTCAACGGCTCGGCCATGGGCGGCGGCTGCGAACTGGCGCTGGCCTGCGACATGGCGGTGGCCACCGAGGACACCAAGATCGGCCAGCCGGAGATCAAGCTCGGCGTCTTCCCGCCCATCGCGGCGATCCTCATGCCGCGCATCATGCCGCTGCCGAAGGTGATGGAACTGCTGCTCGGCGGCGGTCTGATCACCGCCCAGGAGGCGCTCCAGCTCGGCCTGCTCAACCGCGTCTTCCCGCGCGCCAGCTTCGCCGAGGACACGCGCGCCTTCCTCGCCCAGTTCCTCGGCCTCTCGCGCGTCGCGCTGATGTACACCAAGAAGGCCGTGCGCGAAGCCGCCGGCAAGCCCTTCTTCGAGGCGCTGTTCACCGTCGAGCAGATCTACCTTAAGGACCTGATGGCCACCGCCGACGCCGTCGAAGGACTGAATTCCTTCATGGAGAAGCGCAAGCCGGTGTGGCAGAACAAGTGAGGCGCGATGCCGTCATCCCCGCGAAAGCGGGGATCCAGTGTCTTACTGGACGCGCCATGGATTCCCGCTTCCGCGGGAATGACGTATCTCAGAGGCAATCAGTTATTTTGGAGA
>JAEUNH010000234.1 GCA_016791205.1 Rhodocyclaceae bacterium
GCCCGACAGGATCAGCCCGGCCGTCCAAGCCAAGCTGAAGGATCTCTACCCGAACGACAAGGCGGTCGGCTACGCCCCGGCCGAGATCCGCGGCGCCATCACCCTGAAGAAGCCCATCTGAAATGCCCCGCGCGGCGGGGCACCGGCCCCGCCCGGGTCAGCGCTCGAAACTGGCGCTGATCTCGCGCGTCTCGTCGGGCTTGAGCTCCAGCGTCCAGTAGTGCGGCAGGGAAATCCCCGTGCCGTGGATCTCCAGCTTGTGCGGGGTCCCGGCCGTCACCTGCAGGCGGGTCAGCGGAGGTGAGTTGCCGAGCTTCTTGCCGTCGAGCACGATTGCGCCCTGCGGGACGATCTTCAGCAGCACGGTGGCCATCGGCACGGCTGGAACGGGTTTCTTTTCCTCGGGTTTTTCGGCCACGGCAACTGTGGGGGTGGCCGCCTTTTCCGCCACCGCCGGCTTGCCGGCGCCTTTCCCGGCACGGGACAGTTTCTTGGCTTCGGCCGGTTTGGGGACCTCCGTCTTGAGGGCCTCCGTGGCAGGCATCGCCGCCGGCACCGCCGGCTGCTCCTGCGAGACGGCCGCCGGCTCGGATTTCGGCGCCTTCGGATACAAGGCGACCGCGGCCACTGCGGCTATTGCCGCCCCGATCAGGCCAAACAGCAGCGGCGCTCTCGAAGACGGCCGTTTCGGCGCGTCGGCGGACGGCGCCGCGGCCGTCTTGGGCGGTGGCCGGGGCACTTCGCTCTCCCCGGTCAGCACGGCCTTGAACTGGGAGACCGACTTGGGCCGTTCGGTCTCGTCCGGATTGAGGGCCCAGTCCACGGCCCGCAGCAGCCGCTCGCTGTAGCGCCCCTTGCCGACGCTCTGAGCCGAAGGCATGGCGTCGCTCCTGACCCGCGACGGGGCCTCGAGCGGTTTCTCCCCGCTGATCATCCAATAGAGGACCCCGCCGAAGGCATACAGGTCCGACCACGGTCCCTGGGCGCCATGGGTGTGGTACTGCTCGAACGGCGCATAGCCGGGCGTGACGATGCTGGTCAGGCTGCGACTGTCGCCGCTGCGGGCGTAACGGGCGGCGCCGAAATCCAGCAGCACCAGTCCGCCCTCGTCCTCCCGCACGTAGATGTTGGCCGGCTTGATGTCGCGGTGCAGGACGCGCGCCTTGTGCACCACGTCGAGCCCCTCGAGCAGAGGCAGGAACAGCTGCAGCAGCGGCTTCTCCTCGAGCGGGCCGTGCTGCTTGATCCAGTCGCGCAGCGGCTCCCCGCGCTCGTAGTCCATCACCATGTAGGCGGTGTTGTTGGCTTCGAAGAAGCGATTGACGCGGACAATGTGCGGATGGCGGAAGGTCGCCAGCACCCGCGCCTCGGCGAGGAAGCCGTCGAGCCCGACCCGGTAGCCGTGGGTGTCCGATTCGGTCTTGGCGCAGACCGTCTGGCCGCCGGTGCGCACCGCCAGGTCGTTGGGCAGATACTCCTTGATGGCGACCAGGCACTGCAGGTTGTTGTCGCGGGCGCGATAGGTGATGCCGAAACCGCCGCTGCCGAGCACCGCCTCGATGGTGTACTCCTGCAGCGTGTAGCCGGCCGGCAGGGCGACGTGGTTGCGGGCGGTGGGCCGGCTGTGCTCGGCGGCCACTGCGCCCTGGTGGATCGGGGCATTCGGGTCGAGGCGCGTCGGCTGGGTCTGGCCCGAAAGAATCCGCACGCTGGAAATCGTCGGCTCGGTGCCGGGGTCGTAAGACGACGGCGCAAAGCCGCCCGCGTCGCCGGCGGACGAGCGCGCTCCGAGCACCTCCTTGCGGGATTCTTCCTCCTGGGACACGACCGACCTCCTTTGTGCCGGTTTGGTCTTCTCCGAGCCTGCCTGCGCGACTCAAACCAACGGCTCAGGCCATCCGCCGCCGTGGCAGGCGGATAACACTATGATCCTTGTGACTTTGTGTCAACCTGTCATTGGAAATCCAGCTATCTGGCCGGGGCCTCGAACAGATACTCCCCGCCTGCCTCGTGCCCCGCCGAGACCACCGCGCCGTACTGGGGCTGCTGGGGAAAGTCGTCGCTGACCCCCTTGCGCACGACCTTGAACACCTCGCGGCCCAGTGTGGTTCCGCCCAACTGATCGAGGGAGCGGAGGAAATGCCAGGCGAAGATGGAATGGCCGTCCTTGCCCTCGTCGGAGACCGGCTCCTCGCCTCCGGAAGACAGCACCAGCACGCTGCGCTTGCGCAGCACCTCGCCGGGCGGAGCCGCCTCGCCGCCCAGGCTCTGCTCGCGCGCCAGCGTGCCGGAAAAGCAGCTGTCCGACACCAGCATCAGCTGCCGCGCCGGAATCGCCCCCAGCAGCTTCGAGATGTCGCTGTTCGAGATCCACTGCGCAGCGGTCTTCACCGAGCCGTCGACCGGGATCCAGTAGCCCATGTTGGTGTCATCCATCAGGTAGCCATGGCCGGCGTAGTAGACGAAGACGCTGTCGGCCGGCTGCACCTCGCGCGCCAGCGCCGCCACGGCGCGGACCATGTCGGCCTTGGTGGCGTTCTTCAGCACCCTCACCTCGAAACCGAGCTTGCGGCCGAGCGCGGCCGCGATGCGGTCGACGTCGTGGGGCGGCGTTTCCAGCGGGGGAATCGGATGCCGGTACTGGAAATTGCCGACCAGCAGGGCGATCCGCCGCGCCGTCGGCTGGGCCGCGGCGGCGGCCGGCACGCCGCCGCCCGCGGCCTTCGGCAAGCAAAGCGATTGCTCGTCGTCGCCCGCCGCGCACTCGCGCACCTCGACCACCGCGGGATTGCGGCGGATCTCCTCCAGCGCCTCGCGGTAGAGCAGGGTGCGGGCCTGGTGGCGCTGCATCTCGATGGCCTGCATCTGGGCCCGTCCGGGGACGCCGGCCATGAAGGGCGGCGGGCGAAAACCCTGGGCCAGTCCCGTCGCAGGCAACAGGACAACAAGCAGGAGGACAAGGATCCTTGGCGTCATGGCGATTCCTCCGGTTGACGGCGCGCACGCCTCAGCAGTTCCGGCCATTCGCGCGCCCAGCAGCAATCATGATCGAATCCGGCTATGGTTACCAGTTGTCCGCCATGGCGAGCGGTAAATTCGGCGACCAGTGCGGCCGGCACGACTTCGTCGTCCGCCCCGGCGAAATGGACGGCCGGCGGCAACCAGGGACGCTCGGCCAGTTTCAGGGGGTCAAGCGCATCGTCGAGCGGCGACAGCCTGTGGTGGGCCACCCATCCCGCCAGGGAAAGCGGTGCTGCCACGGTGACCAGGCGATCGACGTCCCGGCGTCGAAATGCCAGCAGTGTGGCGACGACGCCACCCCCGGAGTGACCGACAAGATGAAGCCGTTTGGCGCCGGCGGCGTGCTTGAGATGGCTCACGGCGGCATCCATTGCCGCCAGCACCGCCGGCACATAGCGCCGGCTCGTCCACCAGGCGGCGTCGCAGCCGGCACGCTCCGGATCGTCCTGGTACTGGCACGGCCGTCCGAGATAGGCCAGCTGCGGCGCGGTATCGCGATCGGCCAGACGCAGAGCCAGCGGGTCGCGCGGGGTCGGATCCGAAGGGGGATGGTATGGGCTCGGCCAGGGCGCACCATCGCCCTCGATATAGATCGTCAGCGTATCGTCCGCCGCGCGCTGCCGCAAAAGGCCGAGCAGGACGAATTGCCCGGCGGCAATCCGCTCGGCGCGAAAGCCGTGCGCCGCCGCCCAGCCGAGGACACGCTCGCGCGAACCGCCGATCGCATCGACCAGCGAACAGCCGGCCAGAAAACAAAGGGCCGCGCCTGTCAGCGCGGCCCCGCGAAGCCACCCCACTATGTTCAGAAACGGACGTTGAGATTGGCTGTCAGGCTGTAATTATTCTGGTTGTTGCGGCCGAATTCCTGGTTGTAGCCGATGCCTCCGGTGACGCCGTCCTTCACCGAAAAGAAATTCACGCCAATCCCGGCAACCCATGCGTCGCGCCCTATCGGGTTGCCGCTGACGCCAAATTGGGTGGTCTTGCGGCCGACGTCGCTGACATAGGCCAACGAGGCATAGGGCATCATGCCGTTCAACCAGTAGCCAGCCTGCACGCCGAGGCGTAGCTGATCGAGGGTGTTCCTGGCATCGGTGCCGACGAACTTGGCGCCGGTCGCAGAGTTCCTCATGTCGCCGTTGTCCTCCACGGCATGGAGCAGGCTGGCTTGCCCGCCGAACTGCCAATTACCAACCCAGCGCTCGTAGTTGAGGCTGCCCCCGGCGAACCAGCGGCTGGCCTTGGAATCGGTGTTGGTGGTCGTCTCCAGCCGGCCGCGGCCGAAGCCGGCGCTGGCATCGAGCGACCAGTGCTTGCCGAACTGCCAGCCGAGGTAGGGCGAGATCAGGTAGCCGTCGGTCTGAATGCCGTTCGGCGTACTGCCCGGAGAACGGTTGCTGCCGCCGCCGGCACCGTCGTCGTAGGCAGCGGAAACACCGAAGGTGAGGTCCTTGCTCAGGGCATAGTCGCCGCCGAGCACGACCGTAGTCACGTCCGCTTCGTTCTTCGCCCGAAAACCGTTCGCCGCCAAGTAGGTCTGGCTGGTGTCGTTGCGGGTAAGGTTGCTCCAGAAGTTCCACCTGCCGTCCGAGCCGCCGGCAGCCATGCCCGTTTGACCGCTGTCGCCGCTCATGAAAGGGGCATTGGAACTCCTCAAGGCAAACATGCGCCGCATCGCGAGAATCGTCAGCGACTTATAAAAAACCAGAAGCGAAGTGGTGCTGAAGCTGATGAGCGACCTCGACGGGCTGCCCGCGAAACATTCCGGATGGTTCGAAACGATTTGGGCGGCGTTGAACGGCAGGTTGCTGCTGACATAGGACTCATAGGACGACAAGGCGCTATCGCAGGGTGTGGCCAAGGCGGCGGAAGAAAGCGTGGTGACGACGACGGCAACGCCGCCGCGCAGCAGATGTTTTTTCATGGTTGCCCCCATTTTCCAGAGCCAGAAGCCGGATACGCCCTTCCGGCGTGTACAACATGGAATCCTGAGGATTTATACCCCTCAAACGGGGGGCTGGCAAGAGAAGCTAGAAGCGCAAGCCGATGTTCGCCGTGAAAACGTGGCTTTTTTGCTTGTTACGGCCCTCCTCCTGGCCGTAAGCCAGCCCCCCGAATGCCCCATCCCGAAGCGAATAGAAATTCACCCCCAGGCGCCATTCCCAGCCGTCGCGACCAAGGGGGTTGGAGGGCGCGCCGAACTGGGTGGTCTTGCGTCGCACGTCGTTGGCGTAGGCCAGGGCGGCATAGGGCATCACGCCGTTCATCCAGTAGCCGGCCTGCACGGCCAAGCGCAGCTGGTCGAGGGTGTTGCGCGCATCCGTGCCGGCGTAGGAAACGCCGCTCACCCTGATGTTGCCGTAGTCCTCGACGCCGTGCAGGACGCTGGCGCGGCCGCCGAACTGCCAGTTGCCCAGCCAGCGGTTGTAGTTGAGGTTGGCGGCGCCGTACCAGCGGTGAGAATCCACCGAATTGGTGGTGTGCGTATCGACGCCGCCCCTGCCCAGGCCGATGCTGGCGTCGAGCGACAGCGTCCGGCTGATCTGCCAGCCGAGGTACGGGGCTGCCGCGAAGCCGCGCGACCGGATGTTGTTCGCCGCGAAGGCGGGATTGGTGTGGCCGCCGCTGCCGTCCCCCCTGTCGATGCCGACGGAGAGGCCCGCCGCCAGCCCCGGCGAGAAGGTGTAATCGACGCCGAACACCGCGTTCAGCACATCCATTTCGTTCTCGGCGAAGCCTGGCCCGCTGTAAACGGTATTCGCGGCATAGCGCTGGCGCGTGCCGGTCTCGCCCAGGTTGCCCCAGACATTCCACTGCCCGCTCCCGGCGCCAGCGGAGGCGCCGCGCAGACCGGCTGCGGCGATGGGTGCCGGCCCATCCAGAAGCTGGCGGCCGGAGAGCGTGGTGGAGATGGCCGCAGCCTGCTGGAACATCGTACCGGTGATCTGCACCCGCGAAGTCGTGGAGCCGCCGCCGAAACACTCTGGAGAGGAACTGAGGATTTCCCTGGCACCCGCCAGGTTGTTGGCCGACACCGCAGGGGCGTAATCGAGACGGACAATGTCGTCGCAGTTGGCAAAGGCGGCCGCAGCGGCGAACGTCGATCCGGCCGCGCAGAGCGCCCGTTTGAATGCGTCCTTCTTGGAGTTCATGGATGACCCCCCTTTCCGGCATGTCGCCAGTCAGCGCGTCGCCGTGCGCGCATTGTTGATGGCGCGGGCATAGAGCGCCTTGAGCGTGCGCAGCTCGAGGTCGTTGGGCGCTTTTTCACCCAGCTGCGCCAGCAGGCGCTCGAGGCGTTCGTATTCGCGCAGCTCGAAGTAGCCCGACAGGAGATACAGCTCCGGATTGCGGTCGCCGGGGTCGGCCTTCTGCCGCAGATCGGCGTAGTTCCGCTCGATCGACTCCAGGGTGCCGCCCGAAGGCATCGAGCGCATCCGCACCATGCCGGCCTTGACATTGCCATCCGCCGAAGGCGTCTTCGAGAGTTGCTTGACCAGAATCGCCGGCAGGGTCTTGACCTC
Source organism: Rhodocyclaceae bacterium (assembly GCA_016791205.1). GTDB lineage: Bacteria > Pseudomonadota > Gammaproteobacteria > Burkholderiales > Rhodocyclaceae > Desulfobacillus. Next base: position 6,546 of record JAEUNH010000234.1, read on the forward strand.
GGGCTGCAGACCGCCCTTGAGCAGCTTGCTGGCCGCGCCGCCGACCTCCAGCTGGCCGGCGCCCTGCCAGGTTTCCTGGCGACCGCCCTCGAAATACACCAGTTGCAGTCGGGTGGCCGCCTCCAGGACCAGGCGGTCGCCGGGGCGCAGCTTGACGAAGGGCCGGAGTTCGGCGGCGGCCTTTTCCTCCTGCAGCATCGCCTTGCCCGACAACGCGGTGACCAGACCGACCTCGGCGCCCCAGGCCGTTGCCGACAGCAGGAACAGGCCCAGCCAGCATGCCACGCTACGCATCATGTTCATCTCCCGTTTCGAGCCCGAGGACTTCAAACACCCGTACCGGCGCCGCCCGGCCCTTCACCGTGACCAGTTCGCTGCGCCCGCACACCAGCCCGGCGCCTGCCGCGGCCAGGGTCGCTTCACTGATCAATATAGCGCAAGCCAGTTGCTTGGTCATGCCCTCGATGCGCGAGGCGAGGTTCACGGTGTCGCCGATGGCGGTGAACTCCATGCGAGACGATGAACCGATGTTGCCGACCACCGCCTCGCCGCTGTGCAGGCCGATGCCGACGGCAAAGGGCGGCAGGTCGCGGTCCGGGAAGCGCTGCCGCATCCAGCCGGCAAATTCCGCGGCGACATCGCGCAGGGCCAGCGCGGCGCGCACCGCACGCAGGGCATGATCCGGCACCGGCAAGGGCGAGCCGAACTCGACCATGACGGCGTCGCCGATGAACTTGTCGATGCTGCCGCCCTCGGCCAGCAGCGGCGCGCAGGCCCGTTCGAAGTAGGTGTTGAGCATCTCCACCACCTCCTTCGCGTCGAGCCGCTCGCTGAGGGTCGTGAAATTCCGGATGTCGGAGAACAGCACGGTCACAGTCTGCGACTGGCCGCCCAGCTCGGGACGGCTGCCCGAGCGCAGCAGGGCATCGACAACCTGGTCCGAGACGTAGCGCCCGAACAGCTGGCGCAGGCGCGCCCGTTCCCGCTCCTCGCCGGTCAGGCGCCAGCCCAGTGTGCCGAGCAGCGCCAGACCCGCTGCCGTGGCGCCCGCGGCGGCCGGCACCAGCACCCCGGCGCCGAAGGCGGCGAATCCGGCCAGCGCCAGCAGCGGCGCGCCCGCCAGCCAGGCCAGGCCACCCTGCCAGGCCGGCAGCGAGGCGAAGGCCGCCGCCGCCAGGCCGGCCAGCAGCAGAAGCAGCAACGGCCGCGCCCGGTCGCCAAGCGGCGCAAGCCGCTCCCCCGAGAGCAGCGACTCGACCACGTTGGCGTGGATCTCCACGCCGCTCATCAGCGGACCGCGGCCGGAAAAGACGCGGGTGGCGTAGGGCGTGAAGTGCTCGTCGTTGAGCCCGGCCGCCGTCGCCCCGATGAGGACCACCTTGTCGCGCACCCGTTCGCGGATGGCGGCGGTCAGCGGCTCCTCGCCGGCCAGATCCTTCAGCGACAGCCGCGGAAAGGTACCCGGCGGCCCGAGATAGGGGATCGGTATCGCCGTGTCGCGGAGACCGACTTTTCTGCCGCCCAGCACCCATTCGCCGGCGGCCGGATCCAGGCCGGCAGCGCGCACCGCCAGCAGCGCCGGCAGACTCAGCGCGGGCACGCCTGCATCCGGCAGGCGCACCCCGGTCGCCGCCACCGGCCCGACAAGATGGCGGCGGATCACCCCGTCGCCCTCGTCGAGGAGATCGCCCAGGGCAATGTGCCCCGGGATGTCGAAGTTCGGCAGAGCCAGTAGATAATCCGGGCTCGGCAGCAGGTAATCCGATTCCCGCTCGCCGCTGCCGGAACGGGTCGCCACCATCACCAGCCGGCCGGCGTTGAGCGCCTCGCGGAAAGGCCGGTCATAGTCGCGCGCCGCCCGCTGGAGTTCCCCGCCGAGTCTGCCAAGCCAGCGCTCCGGACTGATGCTGAGCAGCATGTCGAGGCCGACCACGCGCGCGCCGGCCGCCTGCAGCCGGACCACGGCGCGGGCCAGGCGGTCGGTCCAGAAGACCATCGGCTCGTCGGGATAGGCCGCCAGGGTGTCCTCGTCAACGCCGACGATCAACACCTGACGCGCCTCGGCGCGCGCCCCCCGCCACTGGAACCAGGCGTCCTGCAGCCGCTGTTCGACCGGATTCAGCGCCCCGCCTTGATGCAGCAGCTCGGCTAGAAACGCCGCCGCCAGGGCGATCAGCGCCGGCATCCGAAACCGCCTCACGTTCCCCCTCCCTCGATGTGATCGGCCAGGCGCGCGCGCCCCGCCGCATCGACGCGCAGGCCGCACTTGGTCCGGCGCCAGAGGATGTCCTCGGTCGTGCGCGCCCACTCGTGCGCGACCAGGTAATCGACCTCGGCGGCATGCAGGCCGCCACCGAAATGTTCGCCCAGTTCGCCTTCCGTCTGCGCCGCGCCGAGCACCCGCGCGGCCAGCGTGCCGTGGCGACGCGCCAGGGCTTCGAGCCGTTCCGGCGGCAGTCGCGGATAGCGCCGAGCCAGTTCCAGCAGCAGGCCCGCCAGCCCGTGCGGGCCCAGGCCGCCGCCGGGCAGATGCACCTGCCCGCTCCACGCGGGGCGCAGCCCCGGCAGCCAGGGCCGCAGCTTGTCGAGGACCCGCTCGGCCAGACGCCGGTAGGTGGTCAGCTTGCCGCCGAAGATCGACAACAGCGGCGCCTCTTTCGGGCCGCCATCCACCGTCAGGCGATACTCGCGGCTCACCGCCGTGGCGCTGCCCTGGCCGTCGTCGTACAGCGCGCGGATGCCGGAATAGGACCAGACCGCCCGATCCGGCGTGAGCGTCGCGCGGAAGAAACGGCTCACCAGGGCGCAGAGGTATTCCGCCTCGGCAGCGTCGATGCGCGGCGCGGCATCCGGCGCCTGGAGCGACACCTCGGTGGTGCCGACCAGGCTGAAGTCGCCCTCGAAGGGAATCACGAAGGCGATGCGGCCGTCGTCGTTCTGCAGCAGGTAGGCCTGGCTGCCCTCGTAGAGCCTCGGCGTCACCAGGTGGCTGCCCTTCACCAGGCGCAGCGTTTCGGGCCCGGCGTCGCCGACGACGGCCTTGCGCACCGCCGCGGTCCACGGTCCGGCCGCGTTCACCAGGATGCGCGCTGCGCATTCCCGCTGCGTGCCGTCCTCGCCCTGCAGCACGGCGCGCCATGCGCCGCCTTCGCGCCGGGCGCCGACCAGCTTGGTCCGCGTCATCGCCTGCGCCCCGAACTGCGCCGCCGACACCACGTTGAGCAGCGTCAGGCGCGCATCGTCGGTGGCCAGGTCCGAGTAGGCGAAGCCGTGAGCGAATTCCGGCCGCAGCGGCGCGCCGAAGGGCGTGCCGCGCAGGTCGACGCCTTCCGCCCGCTTCAGGCTCGAGCCGCGCGCCAGGCCGTCGTAGAGGGCGAGGCCGAGACGGATCATCCAGCGCGGGCGCAGCGCCGGCGTGTGCGGGATGACGAAGCGCTGTTCTCGCACCAGGTGCGGCGCGATGGCCAGCAGGGTCTCGCGCTCGGCCAGCGACTCGCGCACCAGGCCGAACTCGTAATGCTCGAGGTAGCGCAATCCGCCGTGGATCAGCTTGGTCGAGGCGGAAGAGGTGGCGCCGCCGATGTCGCCCTGGTCGACGATCAGCACCTTGAGTCCGCGTCCGGCGGCGTCGCGCGCCAGCCCGGCACCGTTGATGCCGGCGCCGACAATGAGCAGGTCGAAGACGGTTTCCGCGCCGCCGCTCATGTCAGCGGAAAAGTCAGTCTCACCGACACGCCGCTGCCGTCGGGGAGGTTGGCAGCGCCGATGCTGGCGCCATGGAACTCGGCGATCAGGCGGGCGATGTACAGGCCGAGGCCGAGGTGGAGCTCGCTGCCGCCCCGCTCCGGCCGGACCGAAATCATCGACTCGAACAGCCGGCCGCGCACTTCATCCGGAATCGTCGGGCCGGCGTTGGTGACGGACACCTGGGCAAAGAGGCCGGCCCGCGCCAGTTCGACGCGCACCGGTGCCCCGTCGAGTCCGAAGTCGACGGCATTGGCCACCAGCTTGTCGAGCAACTGGGCGAAGAGGTCGGGCGAACCCTCGACCTCGAATGACTGCGCCGGCGCCTTCAGTTCGATGTGCCGCTCCGGGTAGGCCTGGCGGTAGCCTTCGACGCATTCGCGCAGCACCGCGGCGAGATCGAAGCGCACCCGCGCCTCGCCGTGAAGGCTCTGCTCCAGGCGCGTCGCTTCGCTCATCCGAGTCAGGATCTTCGACAGGCGGGCGAGGCCCTCCTCGGCGCGCCCGAGATAGACCTGCGCCTGTGCCGGATCGGTCTCCAGCCGCAGGTTCTCCAGCGAGGAACGCACCACGGCGATCGGCGTGCGCAACTCGTGCGACAGGCGCCCGGCCAGGCTCTCCAGGTAGCCATGATGCTGCGCCAGCTTCTCCAGCACGGCGGAGAAGCTGCGCGACAGGTCGCCGATCTCGTCGCCGGCCTGCGAACCGGACGTCAGGCGCTTCAGCCGGCCGCGCGCGTCCACCGCGCTCTCCGCCTCGTCGCGCAGGCGGCGGATGCGGTTCGACAGGCGCGTGGCGAAGCCGAGCAGCACGGCGGCCGCCAGCGCGAACACCACGATGGTCGTCAGCAGCAGGCGTTCCAGCGCCTGGCTGCGCACGGCGAGGATCGAATGCGTGGTCTCCTCGACGACGACGGCGCCGACCACGTCGTCGCGGCTCCAGATCGGGTGCGCCGCCGAGACGATCACGGCGCGGCCGTCGGCGCTGTTGCGCAGCCGTGTCGCCGGCGCGCCGAGCAGAGCGCGCGTGATTTCGCGGCCGGTGCCGAGCACATCCTCGTCGAGCGCCTCGTCGAAATCCTCGTCCGGACGCGGCACGATGCGGGCAAGCACGTCGCGCCACAGCCGCGCCGCGCCTTCGCCACTGTCCGGCGCCGCCTGCGGCTTCAGGCTGCCGGCCAGCGCCAGGAGCTTCAGCTCACGGTTCACCACCCAGATGCGCGAGGTCGAGCGCTCCAGCCCACGCAGGATGGCGCCGATCTCCGCCACCGACTGCTGCTCCGACACGCCGGACTCGCGGCCGATCTCCTCGACCACTACCGGCTGGCCGGATCGCTCCGCCCGCTCCGCCGCCTGCCGCAGGCTCTCTTCCGCCGCACGCCGGGCCTCGTCGCTCTGCGCCGGCTTCACGCGCATCAACTGCGGCCGCTCATGCAGCGCCGTGGCCACCGCGCGCGCCGTCGCCAGCAGCGCCTGCTGCTGCGCCTCGAGCAGGAAGCGCTCCATCTCCTGCACGTAGCGGTAACCGACCCAGGGCAGGGCGAGCAGGGTCAGCGCGACGAGCGCCAGCTTCAACCGCAGCGTGATTCTCATGCCATCCCCCCGTCCCCCTTCCCGGGGAAGGGGGTGACGGCCGTTCGCGAGCTACGCTCGCTCCATGTCATTGGCTGCGCCGCACTTGGGGCGGCCCGGCGTGCGGCGCTCATGCCTTCCACCGGTAGCCCATGCCGTACACCGTGTCGATCCGGTCGAACTTGGCATCGACGGCCTGGAACTTGCGGCGGATGCGCTTGACGTGGGAGGTGATGGTGCCCTCGTCCACCACCAGTTTGGCGTCGTGCATGAGCTGGTCGCGGTCCTTCACGTGGCCGGGATACTTCGCCAGGGTGTGCACCATCCAGAACTCGGTCAAAGTCAGTTCCACCGGCACGGCGTTCCAGCTGGCGACGAGGCGCTTGGCGTCGAGCCTGAGCGGGCCGCGCTCGAGCACCTCCTCCTCGGCCGGCGGCTCGCCCAGCACGTCGACGCGGCGGAACAGCGCGGCGATGCGCGCCAGCAGATGCGGCAGGCTGATGTCCTTGGTCAGGTAGTCGTCGGCGCCGAGGCGCAGGCCGGAGACGATGTCGAAGTCGGAGTCGCGCGCCGAGAGGAAGATGATCGGCAGGCGCGGCGAGAGAGCGCGCAATTCGCGGCACAGCTCGAAGCCGCCCTCCGGCTCGTCGCCGAGACCGATGTCGATCACCGCCAGGTCGGGCAGGCGCGTGCGGAACGCCGCCAGCGCTTCCGGCCGGCCGGCGTAGGCGGCGACCTCGTAGCCCTGGCGCGCCAGCGCTTCCGCGTAGTTGGCGCGGATGGCGGCTTCGTCCTCGACGATGGCGATGCGCCGCTTAGCCACGCCCGTTCCTGCCAGTCATCCGTTCGGTCCTCAACGCTGGATCTGCCACTCCAGGGTCAGCGTGCCGCCCTCGATGTTCCGGGTGACCGCGCCGGATTGCGGCGGGCCTTTGACGGGCCCCCAGGGCTTTGTATCCACGCGCTGGGTCAGGCCGACCGGCACCTTGTTCCGGGTGGTGCCGGCCTGATAGCCGGTGCGCACGGTATGCTTTTCGAGCGGCACGGGCTCGGCCTCGTTGAAGCGGTATAGCGTGCTGTTGCCGGCGAGATCGTGCTCGATGTACACGGCGAGCCAGCCCTTCTCCCCGCCTTCGGGAATGAGCGCCGAACCGGTGACAGTCGACCGCGACTGGTAGGACAGGCCCGGGCCATCCTTGATGTCGGCCGTGAACAGGTCGTCCGCCGAAAGCGAGCCGCTGCAGGATTGCGGATACCAGACCTGCACCGCGCCCTCGGCCTGAGGCGCTTTCGGTTGGAAATCCTGTTCCGCCATCTTCTGCGCCAGCGCCATCAGGCAGTCCTGGTTGCCCTTGCATCTGGCGTGCTCCTTCTCGAGGTTCGCCATGCCGGGATCCTTCCGCTTCATGGCTTTCTCCTGCTGCCTGGACGGGCCCTCCAGCCCATAGGCGCCCACGGCGCCCGCTTCGAGCCGGCACTTGCCCTTCAGCACCCGGTTCACCGCGCTGGTGGTCGTGGCATTGCGGCCATCGACGAAGCGTCCGGTCGTCCTGACGGTCGCGGTGAGCGAAATAGTCAACTTGGTGCCTTCGCGCGCGGCGGCGGATGGCTGCGCCGCAGCGTTGCCCGCAGCGGCGACAGCGGCCAGCGCCGCAAGCAATCCAGTCCATCGGATTTCCATTTTGCCTCCCTGTTCAGGATGTCGGGTCGGGGTCAAGGACATGCGCATGCAATCGCGGAGGCCATGGTATCAGGTTGGGGCGGCCCGTTCAGCCGTGACCGTGGCCGCGGCGCAAAAGTCATTTTTTCGCCACAATTCTTCGCCACCCCGCCCTTTTCCTTCCCGGCTGCCGCCCGTGTTCCCGGCTTCAATGCAAGCGTCGCTATACGGGAAGGAGAACAACAATGAACACGGTGTCGGGAAGCTTCGTCGGCCTGCGGAAGCTTTTGTTCGTCGAACTCATCGCCAAGGTCGTGCTGGCCTTCGCCATCGGGCTGGCGACTTCCATCGCCCTGGCCGGCGTCGTCCTGCTGCTGGCCCACGAGGCGCAGGCCGCGGAGCTCGTGCCGATGAAGCCGAAGGAGGTGCGTCAGGGCACGCTGCTGCTGAAATCCGAAGGCAGCACCCTCGCCGTGCCGGCGGTGGCGACGGAGGCCGAGATCCGGGTCTCCGGCATCGTCGCCCGCGCCGTCGTCAAACAGACCTACCGCAATCCCTACGATTCCTGGTTCGAGGGCATCTACGTCTTCCCGCTGCCGGAGAACGCCGCGGTCGACCATATGCGCATGAAGGTCGGCGAGCGCGTCATCGAGGGCGACATCCAGGAGCGCCAGGCCGCCCGCGCCCAGTACGAGCAGGCGAAGTCCTCCGGCCGGCGCGCCGCGCTGGTCGAGCAGGAGCGGCCGAACCTCTTCACGACAAGCGTCGCCAACATCCCGCCGCGCGGCGAGATCGTCGTCGAGATCGAATACCAGCAGACGCTCAAATACGATTCAGGCAGCTTCAGCCTGCGCTTCCCCATGGTGGTCGGCCCGCGCTACATCCCGGGCACGCCGGCCGAAGGCCAGGGCGCGGGCACGGGCTGGGCGCCGAACACCAACCAGGTGCCCGACGCCGCGCGCATCACCCCGCCGGTGCTCGACCCGGCCAGGCACGCGCCGAGCAACCCGGTGCGCCTGAAGATCGTGCTCGATGCCGGCGTGCCGCTCGCCCGTGTCGATAGCCCCTACCACGCCATCGTGCAGCGCGACACCGACGGCGGCCGCATCGTCGAGCTGGCCGAAGGCAGCGTGCCGGCCAACAAGGATTTCGAACTCAAGTGGACGCCGGCGGCCAGCCATGCCCCGCAGGCGGCGCTGTTCACCGAGAGCAAAGGTGACAAGCGCTACGCCCTGCTCATGGTCATGCCGCCGGCGAAGGAGGTCGCCGCCGCCCGCCTGCCGCGCGAAGTGGTCTTCGTCATCGACACCTCCGGCTCCATGTCGGGCAGCTCCATCGCCCAGGCGCGCGACGCACTCGAACTCGCCATCGCCCGCCTCTCCGAACAGGACAGCTTCAACGTCGTCGAATTCAACTCCTATGCCAAGGCCCTCTACCCGGACGCGCGACCGGCCAGCGCCGCCAGTCGGGAGCACGCCATCCGCTGGGTGCGCAAGCTGCAATCGCAGGGCGGCACCGAGATGGCGCTGGCGCTCAACCTCGCCTTGAACGGCCGCGAGAACCCCGGCCGCGTGCGCCAGGTGATCTTCCTCACCGATGGCGCCGTCGGCAACGAGGACAACCTGTTCAAGCTGATCCAGGACAAGCTCGGCGACACGCGTCTCTTCACCGTCGGCATCGGCTCGGCGCCCAACAGCCACTTCATGGGCAAGGCCGCGCAGACCGGACGCGGCACCTTCACCTACATCGGCAAGATCGAGGAAGTGAAGGAGAAGATGGGCCAGCTCTTCGCCAAGCTCGAATCGCCCGTGCTGAAAGGCATCGAGATCGCCTGGCCGGGTGCGGTCGAGGCCTGGCCGAAGCGCGTGCCGGACCTCTATCTGGGCGAGCCCATCGTCGTCTCCGCCCTGCTCGACCAGGCGGCGGGCGACATCAAGCTCTCAGGCCTGCGCGGCGACGCCCCCTGGAGCGCCACGCTGCCGCTCGACTCGGCGCACGCGGGCAAGGGCATGGGCGTGCTGTGGGCGCGCGAGAAGATCGCCTCCCACATCGACAGCCTGCGCGACGGCGCCAAGGAAGAAGAGGTGCGCGACGCAGTGGTCGAGATCGCCCTCGCCCACCACCTCGTCAGCAAATACACCAGCCTCATCGCGGTGGACAAGACGCCGGTGCGGCCGAAAGAGGATGAACTCAAATCCGACGCCATCCCGACCAACCTGCCGGAAGGCTGGGAGTACGACAAAGTGTTCGGCGAGCTGCCGCAGGGCGCCACCGACTCGCTGTGGAACCTGGTGGCCGGTTTTCTCACCCTGCTGCTGGCGATCGGCTTGTACGCCACCGCGCGCCGGACGCCGCTTGCCTTGAGGAGGATCTGAGATGAAGGCCCGCATTTTCGCGGCCGGGAGGCCGCTCCTACAAAACCATGATTGGCCGCTCGGCGTCGAATGCGCCTGGCCCGCCGCGATGCAGCCCGTGAAGACTGTGGGAGCGGCGTCCACGCCGCGATGGAAATCCCGCCTCCTGCACGCCGCCGCCCTTGCCGCCTTCGCCGTCGCCCTCTGGCAGCTCGGCCAGGGTACTTACATCCAGGCCAAGGCCTGGCTCGCGCAAGTGCTCATCGAGCAGGCCTGGGCGCGCACCCTCGAAGGCGAAGCGCAGGCCAAACCCTGGCCCTGGGCCGACACCTGGCCGGTGGCGCGCGTCACGGTGCCCGGCCGCGACATCGAGCGCTTCGTGCTGGCCGGCGCCAACGGCCGCAGCATCGCCTTCGGCCCCGGCCACGTCTTCGGCACGCCGCTGCCGGGCGAGGCCGGCAATAGCGTCATCGGGGCCCACCGCGACACCCACTTCGCCTTCCTGCGCGAGCTGCGGCCGGGGGAGGAGATCGTGGTGCAAAAGTCGGTCTCCGCAATACGGCGCTACCGCGTCACCGGCGCCGAGATCGTCGACAAGTCGGAAACCCGCGTGCTGGCGCAGCCGCCTGGCGAGGCGCGCCTGACGCTGATCACCTGCTACCCCTTCGACGCCCTGCGCGCCGGCGGCCCGCTGCGCTACGTCGTCACCGCGAAAGCAATATGAGCGCCCGTCATTCCCGCGAACGCGGGAATCCACGCACCCTGAAAACCCCTGGGTCCCCGCTTCCGCGGGGACGACAAACCTAAGGAGACTCGTCATGAACGCACTCTGCTTCTCCGTCGCCCTCGCCAACACGCGCGCCTTCGACGACAACTCGGGCTACCCGCGGCCGATCCTGGTGCCGCGGGTGGACAAGCTCGTCGTCGACAAGGCGCGCCGCCGCCTGACGCTGATGGGCTGCAAGCGCGTCGTGCGCAGCTACCGCGTCTCGCTCGGGGCGAAAAGCAGCGCGCCGGCCGGTCGCTACGTCGTCGCCGGGCGCAACCCGAAGAGCCCCAACCACCTCGCGCTGCGCCTCGCCCGCCAGTCACCGTCCTCGCCCGAGCTCGCCGGCGGCGGCCTGCAGCTGCACGGCACGCCCGACTGGCTCGGCCCGCTAGCCGCCGCCCTCAAGGGCAGCGACTGGACCACCGGCGGCATCGCCGTCGCCAACGCCGACATCGAGGAGATCTGGAACCTGGTGCCCGATGGCACGCCGGTGGTGATACGCCCCTGATTCCCCCCATCTCCCTGTAAAATCCGGGGGGATGAAACGGATTTCCATCTACGATTCCACATTGCGCGACGGCGCTCAGGCCCAGGGCATCTCGTATTCCGTGGAGGACAAGGTCAAGATCGTCGAGCGCCTCGATGCGCTCGGCGTGCATTACATCGAGGCCGGCAACCCCGGCTCGAACCCGAAGGACCTGGAATTCTTCGAGCGCGTGCGCGGCATGAAGCTGAAGAACGCCAAGCTGATCGCCTTCGGCGCCACGCGCAAGATCGGCATCAAGGCCGAGGACGACGGCAACGTGCGCTCGATCCTCGCCGCCGGCACCGACGCAGTGGCCATCTTCGGCAAGAGCTGGGACTACCAGGTCACCGAAATCCTGCGCACCCAGCTCGACGAGAACCTGCGCATGATCGGCGACACCGTGCGCCATCTCAAGCAGCAGGGCAAGGAAGTGGTCTACGACGCCGAGCATTTCTTCGACGGCTACAAGGCCAACCCGGACTACGCGCTCGCCACCCTGCAGGCGGCGGCGGGTGCCGGCGCCGACTGCCTGTGCCTGTGCGACACCAACGGCGGCACCTTCCCCGACGTCATCTTCGACATCACGAAGAAAGTCGCCGCGCAGTTCAGGACGCCGATCGGCATCCACTGCCACAACGACTGCGAGATGGCGGTGGCCAACTCGGTGATGGCGGTGCAGGCCGGCGCGACGCAGGTGCAGGGCACCATCAACGGCATCGGCGAGCGCTGCGGCAACGCCAACCTGTGCGCGATCATCCCCGACCTGCAGTTGAAGCTCGGCTTCGAGTGCATCCCGCCGCAGAACATGGCGACGCTCACCACGGTGGCGCGCGCGGTGTCCGACATCGCCAACATGCCGCACAACGAGAAGGCCGCCTACGTCGGCGCCGACGCCTTCGCCCACAAGGGCGGCATGCACGTTGACGCGGTGGTGAAGAACCCGGTTTCCTACGAGCACATCGACCCCGACCTCGTCGGCAACAGCCGCCGCACGCTGATGTCGGAAGTCGCCGGCCGCAGCACCCTGCTCGCCCGCATCCAGGCTGTCGATCCGAAAATCGGCAAGGATTCGCCCGAGACGAAGAAGATCATCGAGCGCCTCAAGCAGCTCGAGCACGAGGGCTACCACTTCGAGGCCGCCGAGCAGTCCTTCGAGCTGGTGGTGCGTAAGATGCTCGGCAAGTACACGCCCTTCTTCGAGCTGGTCGAGTTCAAGGTGATGGTGAACGAGCCCTCGGTGAACAACATGAACTCCTCGGCGATGATCAAGATCCGCGTCGGCGACGACACCGAGATCACCGCCGCCGAGGGCGACGGCCCGGTGAACGCGCTGGACAAGGCCGTGCGCAAGGCGCTCGAGCGCTTCTACCCGGCCATCGGCGAGATCCGCCTCACCGACTACAAGGTGCGCGTGCTCGATTCGAAGGAAGCCTCCGCCGCCAAGGTGCGCGTGCTCATCGAATCGACCGACCATCGCGAGAACTGGACCACCATCGGCGTATCGACCGACATCATCGACGCCTCCTGGCAGGCCCTGGTGGATTCGATCGAGTACAAGCTGGTTCGCGAGCAGGAAAGAAAATAGCCCACCCCCATCCCCCGCCCCGGGGGCGGGGGTGACGGTTGTTCGCTTCGCTCCGGGTTATTGGTTGCACCGCTCCGGCTTCAGCAGCACCAGCTTCAGGTGCTCCTGGTCCACCGGCCGCAGCGTCACCTGCTGGTAGCTCACCGCCCCCCGCTTCGGATGGTTGAAGGCGCGCGGGCCGCCCTGGCGCTCCAGCACGTCGTGCTGCTTCCAGTAGCGCGAGAACTCCGCGCTGCCCTTCTTCAGTTCCCCGATCAGCTGCACCAGCGCCGGCTCGTCCAGGCGCGTGCGGCAGTCGGCGCGGAACTCCGCAGTGAGGCGCCGCGCCCGCGCCTCCCAGTCGGTGATGAACTTCCGCGCCTTCGGCTCCAGGAAGACAAAGCGCAGCAGGTTGCGCCTCGGCGCGTTCTGCTTGACCGGCTTGTCGAGCCAGCCGGCGAACAGCGCCGCCGCCGCCTTGTTCCAGGCCAGCATGTCCCAGGTGCGGCCCATGATGTAGGCGGGCACGGCGATGTCCTCGAGCAGGCCGACGAGCAATTCAGAAGCGGCATCGTCCTCGTGCTCATGGCCTGACGGATCGCGCCGCCCGGCCAGCTCGAACAGGTAAGCGCGCTCGCTGCGCGTCAGGTGCAGCGCCTGCGCCAGGCGGCCGAGCGCCTCGGCCGAGACATTCGCCGCGCGCCCCTGCTCGATCCAGGTGTACCAGGTCGGGCTGATGCCGGCGAGCACCGCCACCTCCTCGCGGCGCAGGCCCTGCGTGCGGCGCCGGCTGCCGGCCGGGAAGCCGAGGGCCTCGGGCGCCTGTCGTCCGCGCATCGCCTGCAGGAATTCGCCCAATTCCTTGCGTCGCTTGTCCATGGCCATCCCTTTGGCTGTTAGTATCGATACCAGTATAACTACCCGTCTTGTCAGGGTACCAAACCTTGACTAGCATTTGTTCCGCAAGAGTGAATACTCATGGATTCCCGCTTCCGCGGGAATGACGATCAAGCGAAGGAACCATCATGGCTGGCAAGACGCTTTACGACAAACTCTGGGAATCGCACGTCGTCCGCGAGGAATCCGACGGCACCTGCCTGCTCTACATCGACCGCCACCTCATGCACGAGGTGACCAGCCCGCAGGCCTTCGAGGGCCTGCGCCTGGCCGGCCGCAAGGCGTGGCGCAAGGAAAGCGTGGTCGCCAACCCCGACCACAACACGCCGACCGACCACTGGGACGAGGGCATCAAGGATCCGGTCTCGCGCCTGCAGGTGGAGACGCTCGACGCCAACATCCGCGACTTCGGCGCGCTGGTGTACTTCCCCTTCAAGCACGCCAACCAGGGCATCATCCACGTCATCGGCCCGGAGAACGGCACGACGCTGCCCGGCATGACCGTGGTCTGCGGCGACAGCCACACCTCCACCCACGGCGCCTTCGGCGCGCTGGCCTTCGGCATCGGCACCTCCGAAGTCGAGCACGTGCTCGCGACTCAAACGCTGGTCGCCAAGCGCTCGAAGCGCATGCTCATCAGGGTCGACGGAAAAGTCAGTCCCGGCGTGACGGCGAAGGACATCGCGCTCGCCATCATCGGAAAAATCGGCACCGCCGGCGGCACCGGCTACGCCGTCGAGTTCGGCGGCAGCGCCATCCGCGACCTCTCCGTCGAAGGCCGCATGACCCTCTGCAACATGGCCATCGAAGGCGGCGCCCGCGCCGGCATCGTCGCTCCCGACGAGAAGACCGCCGCCTACCTCAAGGGCCGCCAGTTCGCGCCGCAGGGAGGCAACTGGGACAAGGCCGTCGTCTACTGGAAGACGCTGCAGTCCGACGCCGGCGCGAAGTTCGACGCAGTCATCGAGCTAGACGCCGCGAAGATCGAGCCGCAGGTCACCTGGGGCACCTCGCCCGAGCAGGTGCTGCCGGTGGGTTCGCGCGTGCCGAACCCGGCGAATGAAAAGGATGCGCAGAAGCGCGCCGGCATCGAGCGCGCCCTGGCCTACATGGGCCTGAAGGCCGACACGCCGATCCAGGACATCAAGGTCGACAAGGTCTTCATCGGCTCATGCACCAACTCGCGCATCGAAGACCTGCGTGCCGCCGCGAAATACACCAAAGGCAGGAAGAAGGCGGCGAACGTAAAGCTGGTGCTGGTCGTGCCGGGCTCCGGCCAGGTCAAGCGCCAGGCCGAGGCCGAGGGCCTCGACAAGGTCTTCACCGACGCCGGCTTCGAGTGGCGCGAGCCGGGCTGCTCGATGTGCCTGGCCATGAACGCCGACCGCCTCGGCCCGGGCGAGCGTTGCGCCTCGACCTCCAACCGCAACTTCGAAGGGCGCCAGGGCGCCGGCGGGCGCACCCACCTCGTCAGCCCCGAGATGGCCGCCGCGGCCGCCATCGCCGGCCACTTCGTCGACATCCGCAAGCAATAAGGAACCGCCATGAAAGCCTTCAAATCCATCGACGGCCTGGTCTGCCCGCTCGACCGCGCCAACGTCGACACCGACGCCATCATCCCGAAGCAGTTCCTCAAGTCGATCAAGCGCTCGGGCTTCGGCCCCTACCTCTTCGACGAGTGGCGCTACGCCGACATCGGCGAGCCCGACATGGACTGCAGCAAGCGCCCGCTGAAGAAGGACTTCGTCCTCAACCAGCCGCGCTACAAGGGCGCGCAGGTGCTGCTCGCCCGCGACAACTTCGGCTGCGG
>JAEUNH010000240.1 GCA_016791205.1 Rhodocyclaceae bacterium
TCAGGGCCAGCTCGCCCTGGGCAATCAGTGCGCGCGCCAGGGTTTCCGGACTCGAGGCATACGCGCCGGGCTGGCCGCGGGCATCGACCAGCCAATCGAAATGCCAGGCCTGCCTGACACCGGCGGCGCCGGTTTGCTCGATGATGACGCCCTGCTCACTGCTCTCGAAGCGATACGACGGCCCCAGCGCCACGATGCGTACCAGACCGGCGTCCATGAGGGCGAGAAGTTTCTCGGCGTTCGCAGCGGGTTGTGTGGCCACATGCAAAAAGAACTGCGTGGTCCAGTCGCGATCGAAACGCTCGCGCTCCGCAGGCGCCAATGCAAGGTAGAGGGCGGGAGCCAGGGAAAGCGCGGGGGCCAGCACGGTCTGCCAGAGCACCTCGCCTTCCGGGCCGTCGCCAGTGCGGGCAAGCTGCAAGGATTGGCGCAAGGCTCCTTCGGCGCCGCCGCTCGGCGGGTTCAGGCTGCGCCAGTCCCAGGGGTAGCCATAGGCGAGATTGAGTTCCGCCTCCAGCAGGCTCGCCAGCTCGGCCAGGCTCAGTTGGCCATGGCGCTCTCGCATCAGGCGGCGCAGTGCCTCGGGGGTGAGCACCTGGTTGACCCGAGTGCCGAGCCGGCCGCGCACCTGCGGCAATTGGCCCCGGCGCGACAGCAACGTCAGGCGGCGCGGCAGCGGGCCGGGGCGGCAGACCAGCCGGCCAGAGCCAGTGCGCGAGAACGTTTCCTCCAGGGTGAGCGCCAGCACGGTCTCTATCGCTGAGAGGCTGGACCCCAGCACCGCGACCTCGGCGCCCTGAGGAATCTGCTGCGCGAGCCTGCTGGCTGGCCATGGCGAAGGGATTACGCGCGGCTCGGTCTGCGGCGGAAACCAGTGTCCAGTGGCGAGCAGCACGCGATCGTATCGCTCATGGGGCGCAGGGGAACCGGTTTCCGGTGTGCAGGAGAGCTCGAAACTGCTGTCGCGCAGGCGCAGATCGGTCACCTCGCAGCGCGTACGCACCCGCACGCGAACCCCCACGGCCTCGATGCGGCCGACTGCGGCAGAGAATCGCGCCTTGAGGTATTCCCCCATCCAGGCTCGCGGGTAGTGCTGGCAATCGGGATCCGGCGTATTTGCCCGCTCGGCTCCAGGAAAATCGCTGCGGTCGATCCAAGTCTGGAAATCGCGCGGATCCTCGGCGACGATGCCCATGTCCCGTGCGCACATGTTGGTGATGTGGCAAGGCAGAACGTAAAGAGGGTTGTGGGGCAGGCCCGGCCCGGGATCGGCATGCCGCTCGAAGATATCGATGGAAGCATCCTGCGGCTTCGAACCCTCCAGCCTGGATGCGAGTTGCCAAAGAAAGGAGGTGCCGGTGAGGCCAGCCCCGATCACCGCGATGCGCTTGCTCATGGGCGCAGTTTACTGCCGCGCTACAGAAACCGAATTGGCCGGTGATAGTTCGGCGCTATCAGAGCAATAGTTGACTAAAATAGTCAGTATTAATAGCCTTGCCTTGTCGCCACCAAAAAGGAAGCCATCATGAACACCCTCAACGAGCTTTGTGCCCTTGCAGAACGTTCCGGGTCGGCAAGTTTCCCGCTTCTGCAGGCTTGCGCGCATCCGCGCTCGGCAGCCGACCAGAGCCCATTGCCGGCGCCGAACAGCGAGTCCGTATTCGACTCGTCATGGGAGGCGGTGATGTCCGAGGCGGCGGCTTCCCGCCCGAGCAAATAACCCCAGGGAGTCCCTTGTGTCCTCACTCATCAATGGCTTTGACGGCGACGGAACGGTGACGGTCAATCGTGTCGTCTTGCGGCCGGAATTCACCGTCGATGACCTGGAAATGCGAGTGGCCGAAATGTGCGAGAACGTCAAGACATACCACTCCGACACCGGCTTCATCGGCGGCTTCGTGGTCTTGAACACCGGGCAGATTTCCAACGAAGGATCCACCGTCGGCCAGGCCGTCGCCTCGCCGCTGAAGGATCGCGAGGCGCTCATCGTGACCTTCTGGAAATCGCTCGAAGAACATGAACAGAGCCATCGTTCGGTAACCTTCCAGCCGCTGTTCCGGCGTGTCCTCGAACTGTGCGTGAACGGCAACGAGGAGATCGCCTATCGCATGCTCTGGTCCGGTCGCGCCTACACCCCCGAAGAGGCCTCTGAGGCTCGGGCGGCAAAGGAGCGCTACTTCAAGGCTGCGTAGGCGCCGTACCGCAGCACTCCCGGCGCGACAATCTCCGCGCCATCGGGCTGCTGCTGACCCCCCCTGTACCGAATTCCTTTGCGCGACTAGAACAGCCAGGGCTGCGCGGCCTTGTGCTTTGCTTCGAAGGCCTTGATTTCGTCGGCGTGCTGCAGGGTGAGGCCGATCTCGTCGAGGCCGTTCATCAGGCAGTGCTTGCGGTGCGGCGAGATGTCGAAGCGGAACCACTCGCCGGCGGGGTTGCGCACGGTCTGCGTCTCGAGGTCGACGCGCAGCCGGTAGCCCTTCTGCGCGGCGCACTCGCGGAAGAGCTGGTCGACGATCGCGGCGGAGGCGACGATCGGCAGGATGCCGTTCTTGTAGCAGTTGCCGAAGAAGATGTCGGCGAAGGACGGCGCGATGACGACCTGGAAGCCGTAGTCCTCGATGGCCCAGGGCGCGTGCTCGCGGCTGGAGCCGCAGCCGAAGTTGTCGCGGGCGAGCAGCACCTGCGCGCCCTTGTAGCGCGGCTGGTTGAGGACGAAGTCCTTCTTCAGCGGGCGCTTGCTGCAGTCCATGTCGGGCTCGCCGATGTCGGCGTAGCGCCACTCGTCGAAG
>JAEUNH010000251.1 GCA_016791205.1 Rhodocyclaceae bacterium
TACACGCTGCCGATCCGCGACTTGTCCTCCATGTTGGTCTTGCCCTTGGCCACCACGAATTTCTGGATGTCCTTGATCACCGGGTAGTTGGTGCCGGAGACGTTGAAGCCGGCCGAGATATAGCCCTTGGCGGCGGCGCCAGCCGGGATGGTGTCTTCCTCGGCGCCGGACCACCAGACGCCGACGATCTTCTCCCGCGGGAAGCCGATCTTGGCAGCCGCCTTCAGCGCCGTCGGGTTCATCACGCCCCAGCCGCGCAGGATGACCCAGTCGGGCTTCGCCTGGCGCACCTGCAGCCACTGCGACTGCTGCTCGTTGCCGGGGTGGGCGACCGGGATGTGCTGGACCGTGAAGCCATACATCTTGGCCTGGGCGTCGAGCACCGGGATGGTCTCCTTGCCGTAGGCCGAGTCGTGATAAATGTTCACGATCTTCTTGCCCTTCAGCTTGTCCATGCCGCCCTCTTTGGAACCGATGAACTTGATCTTGGCGGTGTTCTGCGACCAGTAGTTGGTCAGCAGCGGGAAGACGTAGGGAAAGACGCGTCCGTCGGAAGCATCGGTGCGGCCGTAACCGAGCGAAATCACCGGGATCTTGTCGGCGGGGGCCTTTTCGATCACCGAGTAGATGATGCCGGTCGACAGCGGATGGAACACCGTGTTGCCGGTCGGGCCGCCCTTCTTCATGCGCTCCCAGCACTCGACGCCGCGGGCGTTGTTGTATTCGGTCTCGCACTCCTCCCAGATCAGCTTGACGCCGTTGATGCCGCCGTCGCGCTCGTTGACCAGCTGGAAGTAGTCAATCATGCCGCCGAAGATGCCGGTGCCGCCGGCGGCGTAGGGGCCGACGCGGTAGCTGGGCAGGCCGACGTACTGGTCCGCCGCCTGGACGGCGGTCGCCCCGAGCGACGCGGCTACCGCAAAACCGATCAGGGCCGTTTTGTTCATCTTCATGCTTTGTCTCCTCATTGTTAGACGACTACAGAAAGTGTTGCTGTCCGGATATGCAGCGTTCCTATTCTAGTGCGGGAACGGCCACAGGCGCAGCTTTTCCTTGCCGATCTGCCACAGCCGGGCCAGGCCATGCGGCTCGACGATCAGGAAGAAAATGATCAGGCCGCCGAAGACGATCAGCTCCAGGTTGGAGGCCAGGCCATGCGGAACCCAGTCCCCCAGCACATGCATGGAAATGTTCAGGAAGATCGGCAGCAGCACGATGAAGGCGGCGCCGAGGAAAGAGCCCATGATGCTGCCGACGCCGCCGATGATCACCATGAACAGGATCTTGAAGGACATGTCCAGGTTGAACCCTTCCGGCTCGACCGTGCCGAGATAGGTGTAGGCGTACAACGCGCCGGCCACGCCGCAGTAGAAGGAGCTGATGGCGAAGGCCGACAGCTTGGTGTGCATGGGACGGAAGCCGATCACCTCGGCCGCCACATCCATGTCTCGGATGGCCATCCAGGAGCGGCCGATGCTGCTGCGCACCATGTTTTTCGCCGCCAGCGCCAGCACCGTAACCACCGCCAGGGTCAGCACATACTTGCTCTCTGGCGAAATGAAAGCATAGCCGAGGATCTCGACCTGCTGCGCCGTGATCACGCCGGAGGAACTGTAGTTGGAGAACCAGGGGAACTTGGTCAGGGCCCAGACGATGAAGAACTGCGCCGCCAGGGTCGCCACCGCCAGATAGAAGCCCTTGATGCGCAGGCTGGGCAGGCCGAAGGCGATGCCCACCGCCGCCGCGCACAGGCCACCGAGGACGAAGGCGGCCAGGATCGGCATCCCGGGCACCCGCAGCATGAAGTTGTAGGCGGCGAAGGCGCCCACCGCCATGAAGGCGGCCGAACCGAGCGAGAGCTGGCCGGCATAGCCGGTGAGGATGTTCAGTCCGATCGCCGCCAGGGAAAAGATCAGCACCGGGATGAGAATCGCCTGCAGCCAGTACTGGTTGGCCGCGGCGGGCACCACGAGGTAGAAGAAGACCAGGATCGATGCAATGGCGATGCGATCCTGGCGGATCGGGAAGATCTGCTGGTCTTCCTGGTAGGTGGCCTTGAACTGGCCGGCTTCCCTGTAGAGCATCTTGATTACACCCTGTCGATATGCCGCTCGCCGAAGAGGCCTTCCGGGCGAACCAGCAGGAAAAGCAGCGCCATGACGTAGGGGAACCAGCCTTCGATGCCGCCCCCGACCATCGGCCCGATATACACCTCGCCCAGCTTCTCCGCGGCGCCGATGATCAGGCCGCCGACAATGGCCCCGGCCACCGACTCGAAGCCGCCGATGATCAGCACCGGCAGTGCCTTCAGCGCCACGAAGGTCAGGGCGAACTGCACGCCATTGCGCGCGCCCCACATCAGTCCCGCCACCAGGGCGACGAAGCCGGCCACGGCCCAGACGATGCGCCAGATGTTTTGCAGGGGGATGCCGATGGCCAGCGCCCCCTGGTGGTCGTCGGCCACGGCGCGCAGCGCCCGGCCGACACGGGTCTTGTTGAAGAACACGGCCAGCACACTCACCAGCACGGCCGAGACGCCGGCGGCGAAGAGATCGAACTTGGAGATGCCGATGCCCCAGTTGTCCATCGCCCACTCGATCGGCTCGTCCTGGATGCCGGGGATTTCCAGCCCGCGCACGCTGGCACCCCACATGCCCTGGGCCAGCCCCTCGATGAAGAAGGTCAGGCCGATGGTGGCCATGAACAGCGTGATCTGCGGCTGGTTGACCAGGGGGCGCAGCACCACCTTCTCGGTCGCCACCCCGAGCAGCACCATGGCGGCGAAGGTGATGACCAGGGCCAGCCCGAAGGGCGCGCCCAGTTCCATCACGCCGACAAAGGTCAGGGCGGCGAAAAACACCATGGCGCCCTGGGCGAAATTGAAGACGCCTGAGGCCTTGTAGATCAGCACGAAGCCGAGCGCCACCAGCGCGTACATGACGCCGGAGAGCAGGCCGCCGATCAGCACTTCGAAGAAAAATTGCATGTTCCTTGTCTCCCGTCCGCGTCTTCAGTGGGCCGTGCCGAGATAGGCGCGGATGACCGTGGGGTCGGAGCGCACTTCGTCGGGCGTCCCCTCGGCGATCTTCATGCCGTGGTCGAGCACGACCACGAAATTCGAGATGTCCATCACCACGCCCATGTCGTGCTCGATCAGCAGGATGGTGGTGCCGAACTGGTCGTTCACGTCGAGGATGAAGCGGCACATGTCCTGCTTTTCCTCGACGTTCATGCCGGCCATCGGCTCGTCGAGCAGCAGCAGGGTCGGCTCGGCCGCCAGCGCCCGCCCGAGCTCGACGCGCTTCTGCAGGCCGTAGGGCAGGCGCCCGACCGGGGTCTTGCGGATGTGCTCGATCTCGAGGAAGTCGATGATCTCCTCGACCTTCTTGCGGTGCGCCAGCTCCTCGCGCTGGGCCGGGCCCCAATAGAGCGCCTGAAGCAGGAAGTTCGATTTCATCTTCAGGTTGCGGCCGGTCATCAGGTTGTCGAGCACGCTCATGCCCTTGAACAGGGCGATGTTCTGGAAGGTGCGGGCGATGCCCTGGGTGGCTGCCTCGTGGGTACGCATCTGGTGGCGCGCATTGCCGAGGTAGGTGACGGTGCCCTCCTGCGGGTGGTAGACGCCGTTGATGACGTTGAGCATGGAGCTCTTGCCGGCGCCGTTCGGCCCGATGATGGAGGAAATCTCGCCGCGCTTGATCTCGAAGCTGACGCCGGTGATCGCCTTGACGCCGCCGAAACGCAGGCTGACGTTCTCGACGCGCAGGAAAGTGCCTTCCGCGGCGGCCCGGGAATCGCGCCGGCGCTTGCGCATCTCGCCGAGCGCCAGCATGGCCTGGTCGCGGGTGTTGAATATGTTGGAGCGGAACGCTTCCTGCTCGGCGCGCTGGCGGATCTCCTCGCGGGTCTGGGAAGAGGCGCCGACGCGAACCGTGCCGAGGCCGTGCTTGACATTGGCGATCTTGCCGCGCTCGGCGAAGCGTTCCCAGGCTTCCGGCGCGATCACGCAATCGGTGTAGACCACCAGGAAATACCAACTCCTGCCGCTGTCGGCCAGGCGTTTGTCCACGACGTCGTAGAAGGCGTCGACATCGGCATTGACAGCAAAGGTCGTGCCGCAAAAGTCCACTTCCATCGTCTCGATGGCGTCGTGGAAAATGATGCGTTCTTCGAACATCCGGTTATCCATGGCTCGTCATCGCGTCGTCTCGTTATGCGCGGCTGGCTCAGGCGGCCTGCTTCGCGCCCTCGGGCCGATAGGTCTTGGCCGTCATGATGCGCAAGTCGGCGCTCACCTTGCCCTTGCGGCCGTCCTCGAACTTGACCTCGGTCTCGATGAACTGCGAAGTCTTGCCGGCGTAGAGGGCCTCGATCAGAACTCCGTATTTCTCGGCGATAAAGCCGCGCCGCACCTTGCGCGTGCGGGTCAGCTCGTCGTCGTCCGGGTCCAGCTCCTTGTGCAGGATCAGGAAGCGGTGCACCTGCGAGGCGGAGAGCATGGCGTCGTGGGCCAGCTCGGCGTTGGCCTTTTCGACGCAGTCGCGGATCAGGTCGTACACCTCCGCCTTCTGCGCCAGGTCGGTGTAGCCCGAGTAGGCGATGTTGCGGCGTTCGGCCCAGTTGCCGACCGCCCCCATGTCGATGTTGATGAAGGCGCAGACCTCGTCCCTGTCGGCGCCGAACACCACCGCCTCCTTGATCTGCGAGAAAAACTTGAGCTTGTTCTCGATGTAGTTGGGGGCGTACATGGCACCGTTGGCCAGCTTGCCGACGTCCTTGGCGCGATCGATGATCTTGAGATGGCCGTCCTCGTCGAAGAAGCCGGCGTCGCCCGTATGGAAATAGCCCTCGGCGTCGATCACCTCGGCGGTGGCGTCGGGGCGCTTGTAGTACCCCTTGAGCAGCACCTCGCCGCGCACCATCACCTCGCCGTTGTCGGCGATCCTCACCTCGACGCCGGGCGCCGGCGGGCCGACGGTGTCGAACTTGATCTGGCCGTCGGGCTGCAGGCAGACCGCGGCACAGGTCTCGGTCGAGCCGTAGAGCTGCTTGAGGTTGACCCCGATCGAGCGGTAGAAGCGGAACAGGTCCGGGCCGATCGCCGCGCCGGCGGTGTAGGCGACGCGGATGCGGCTCATGCCGAGCACGTTGCGCAACGGCCCGAAGACCAGGAAGTTGCCGAGGGCATAGAGCAGGCGGTCGCTGCCGCTCACCGGCTTGCCGTCGAGAATCTCGGCGCCGCAGCGGCGCGCCACGCCCATGAAATAGTGGAACAGGTTGCGCTTGATGGCGCTGGCGTCCTCCATGCGGATCATCACCTGGGTGAGCAGGTTCTCGAACACCCGCGGCGGTGCGAAGTAGTAGCTCGGCCCGATCTCGCGCATGTCGGTCATCACCGTGTCGCCGGACTCGGGACAGTTGATGGTGAAGCCGGCATAGCCGGCCTGGGCGAAGGAGAACAGATGGTCGCCCACCCAGGCCATCGGCAGGTAGGAGAGGATGTTGTCCTCCGGGCCGAGCTTGTCGAACTCGCAGCCGCTCTGCGCCGCCTTGATGAAGGCGCCATGGGTCTGGCAGACGCCCTTCGGCTTGCCGGTAGTGCCCGAGGTGTACAGCATCACGGCGACGTCATCGGACTGGCCGAGCGCGATCTCGCCGTCGATGAACTCGGGGTGGTTGCGGTTGTGGATGCGCCCCATCTCCTGCACCTCGTCGAGGCCGTGCAGAAAGGGCTGGTTGTAATGGCGCATGCCGCGCGGATCGTCGTAGAGGACATGCTGCAGGGCGGGGCACTGGGCCTTGTTCTCCAGCAGCTTGTCGACCTGCTCCTGGTCCTCGACGATGGCGAACTTGATGCCGGCATCCTGGAGCACGAAGATCATCTCGGCCGCCACGGCGTCCTGGTACATCGGCACCGGCACGCCGCCCAGGCACTGCGCGGCGTACATCGCCCAGTAGAGGCGGGGGCGGTTATCGCCGATGATGGCCAGGTTGTCGCCGCGCTTGAAGCCGAGCTCGGCCAGGCCGCTGGCCATGGCGCGTACTTCCTCGGCGACCTGCGACCAGGTCCAAGTCTGCCAGATGCCCATGTCTTTCTCGCGGGTGGCCGGATGGTTCGGCCGCGCCTGGGCGTGGTGCATCAAGAGACGAGGAAACGTGCTGAGCGACTGCAGTCGAACGTCGTCCGACATGGACTCCTCCTGTTCCTGACATGCTGGCGTCCGGGCGAAAGTCCTCCGGCGCCGTCTTGGTCTTATTCCAATGGGTGGCCGATGATTCTCCATCGGACGCCCGGCCGAGTCAAACCGGACCGGTTGGCGCGGCTTGCGGGGATCAAACCGCGCAGGTTACTGAAGGGCTCGACCCAGCGCTGTCATCCGACAGACAATCCGGTAAGATGCCCTTATGCCCACACTCGGCGAAATGCTGAAAGCCAGTCTCTGGTCGCGCTCTCTCAGTCCCGAGCAATTGCGTCGGGTGGAGGGCGAGACCCTCGCCCGCCAGGTTCCCTCCGGGGGATTCGTCTGCCGCAAGGGGGAGCCTGTCGAGCACTGGATCGGCGTTGTCGACGGCCTGGTCAAAATGACCAACCTCTCCGCCGATGGCAAGC
>JAEUNH010000253.1 GCA_016791205.1 Rhodocyclaceae bacterium
GCGAGCACCTTGCAGCGCAGGATGGCGTAGAGGGCGACGTTGAGCAGCAGGCCGGAGAGCACCGCCGAGACCGGCGTCGGGCCTTCCGCATGGGCGTCGGGCAGCCAGTTGTGCAGCGGCGCCAGGCCGACCTTGGTGCCGTAGCCGACCAGCAGGAAGATGAAGGCCAGCGCCATGATGGTCGGGTCGAGGCTCCCCTTGACGTCGACCAGGTAGGTCCACAGCAGGGCGTTGCCGGTCTCGCCCAAGACCCGCTCGGCGGCGAAGTAGAGCAGGATGGTGCCGAACAGCGCCTGGGCAATGCCGACGCCGCAGAGGATGAAATATTTCCAGGCCGCCTCCAGGCTGGCCGGCGTGCGGTAGAGCGAGACCAGCAGCACGGTGGTCAGCGTCGCCGCCTCCATCGCCACCCAGAGGATGCCGAGGTTGTTGGTGGTGAGCGCCGCCAGCATGGTGAACATGAACAGCTGGAACATGCTCTTGTAGAGGCGCAGGCGCGGCGCGGTCAGCTTGCCGTGCTCGCGCTCGTTGCGCATGTAGGGGCCGGAGAAGATGCTGGTGGTCAGGCCGACGAAGGCGGTCAGCGCGACGAAGAAGACGTTCATCGAATCGATGAAGAAATTATCGCCGAAGGCGAAGCGCGGCCCGCCGGCGACGATCTCGGCGGTGAGCAGGGCCGAGGCGAGGAAGGTGCCGGCGCTGGCGATGACGTTGAGGTTGGGGGCCCAGGCGCGCTCGCCCGCCACCGCCAGCAGCGCGCCGCTGACGAGGGGGATGGCGAGGACGAGGACGAAGAGATCCATCAGCGCTCTTTCAGCTTTTCGAGGTTGCGGATGTCGAGGCTGTCGAACTGCTCGCGGATCTGGAAGAAGAACACGCCGAGGATGATGGCGCCGACCAGCACGTCGAGGGCGATGCCCAGCTCCACCACCATCGGCATGCCGTAGGTGGCACTGGTGGCGGCGAGGAACAGGCCGTTCTCCATGGCGAGGAAGCCGACCACCTGCGGGATGGCCTTGCTGCGGGTGATCATCATCAGGAAGGCCAGCATCACGCTGGCCAGGGCGATGCCCAGCGTGCCGCGGCTGACGGTGCTGGAAAGCTGGGAGATGGGCAGGGCGACGTTGAAGGAAATGATGACCAGGGCGATGCCGACCAGCATGGTGGTGGGCACCTTGATGAGCGGCTCGACGTCCCACTTCACCTCCAGCCGGCGCACCAGGCGGTGCAGGATCCAGGGCAGCAGCACGGCCTTGAGGGCCAGCGTCAGGCCGGCGGACCAGTAGAGGTGTGTCTGCCCGGTGGTGACGGCCACCACCAGGGTGGACAGGGCCAGCGTCAGGCCCTGCAGGGCGAACAGGTTGATCAGCGTCAGCACCCGGCGCTGCGCCAGCATGGCGAAGGCGAGCAGCAGGATCACCGAAGCGAACAGGTTGATGAGCTGCGCGGACAGCGGAACGTCGGTCATACCCGGCTTTCAAGCAGGAGCCGCACGAGCAGCCCGAGCACCGCGAAAAGGAAGGCGGTGCCGAGGAACTCGGGCGCGCGGAAGATGCGCACCTTGGCGTTGATCGTTTCGATGAAGGCCAGCAACGCGCCGCCGATGGCCAGCTTCGCCACCAGTACCGGGATCGACATCAGCAGCCCGAGGAAACTGTCGCCCTCGGCGATGCCCCAGGGGAAGAACAGCGCCAGGCCGAGGCAGGAATAGGCGTACAGCTTGAGGCTGGCCGCCCACTCGATCAGCGCCAGGTGGCGCCCGGAGTACTCGAGGATCATCGCCTCGTGGATCATGGTCAGTTCCAGGTGCGTCGCCGGGTTGTCGATCGGCACCCGGGCGTTCTCGGCGAAGGAGACGAAGGTGAAGGCGATGCCGGCGAAGGCCAGGCTCGGATAGATGACGAAGTCGCGGTGGGCCAGCGTCTCGACGATGGTCGCCACGGAAGTCGACTGGGCGATCATGGCCATGGTGAAGATCACCATCAGCAGCGCCGGCTCGGCGAGGAAGCCGACCAGCATCTCGCGCCGCCCGCCCAGCGTGCCGAAGGAAGTGCCGATGTCCATCGCCGCCAGCGAGATGAAGATGCGCGCCAGGCCGAAGACGCCGACCAGGGCGATGGTGTCGGCGGCCGGCGCGAACGGCAGGTCGGTGGACAGCGTCGGGATGATGGCGCACGCCAGCAGCATGCAGCCGAACATCGCAAAGGGGGCAAAGCGGAAGATCGGCGAGGCGCCATGCGCCAGCACCACGTCCTTGAGGAACAGCTTGTGCAGCATGTAGTACGGCTGCAAAAGCGGCGGCGCCGAGCGGTTCTGCAGCCAGGCGCGGCATTGGTTCACCCAGCCGGTGAGCAGCGGCGCCAGCGCCAGCGCCAGGACAATGGCGAACAACTGCCAGAGAAGACCGGAAATGCTCATGGTCTGGCCACCAGCAACAACACGATCAAGGTAAGAAAGCTATACAGCAGGTAGATGGCGATGCGCCCGCCCTGCAGTGCGGTGATCAGCGTCGAGATGCCATTGACCAGGCGGGCCAACGGCAGATACAGCCAGTGCCAGAGATGGTCCTCCACCTTAACGCTGTAGTAGGGCTTCTCGTCGCGGAGGGTCGGGAAATGCCGCTCCATGCGGAACATCGGCTCGAAGATGCGGCGGATCGGCTGGCTGAAGCCCTCGGCGGTGTCTTGCGCGCGCGGGCCCTGGAAGACGTAGCCGCAGTCCCACGCCGCCGTGCGGCGGCCGCGGCCGTGGTAGAGGCGGCGCACCAGGATGCGTCCGAGCAGCCCCGCCGCGACGATGACGACGAGGAAGATCAGCGGCTGGTAGCTGGCGCGCTCTGGCGTGATCGGCGCCAGCAGCAGCCAGCCGTGCTCCTCCACGCGTTCGGCGAGCCCGGTGCCGAGCAGCTGCGCCGTGGCGGCATCGATGATTCCAATCACGGTCGAGGGCAGCACGCCCAGGGCCAGGGTCAGGCCGGCCAGCCAGAGCAGGCCGGCGCGCTCCCAGGGACCGGCGTCCTGCGCCTCCTTCAGCGCTTCCTCGCGCATCTGGCCGAGGAAGACGATGCCGTAGAACTTGACCATGGCGAAGCCGGCCAGCGCCGCCACCAGCGCCACCACCGCGGCGGCCACCGGCACCACCATGTTGAGCCAGGAATGCGGCAGGCCCGGCGAGAACAGGAAGGCCTGCAGCAGCAGCCATTCGGAGACGAAGCCGGAGAGCGGCGGCAGGCCGGCACTGGCAATGACGCCGGCCAGCGCCAGCCAGGCCACCCAGGGCATGCGGTGGATGAGGCCGCCGAGCTTGCCCAGGCTGCGTTCCTTGGTCGCGTGCAGCACCGAGCCGGTGCACAGGAACAGCAGGCTCTTGAAGCCGGCGTGGGCCAGGCAGTGATAGAGCAGCGCAGTCATCGCCAGCGCCGCAAGGCCGTCCATCCGATAGGCATGGAACAGCAAAGCCAGTCCCAGCGCCACGGCGAGGAGACCGATGTTCTCGATGGAGGAATAGGCCAGCAGACGCTTCATGTCGCTCTGCACGGTGCTGTAGAGCACGCCGAAGACGGCGGTCGCCAGCCCGACCGTCATCGCCACCACGCCCCACCACCAGATGGGCGAACCGACCAGGTCGAAGGAGACGCGCAGCAGGCCGTAGATGGCCGTCTTCAGCATGACGCCGCTCATCATCGCCGACACCGGCGAGGGCGCCGCCGGGTGCGCCTCCGGCAGCCAGACGTGCACCGGCAGCAGGCCGGCCTTGGCGCCGAAGCCGAATAGCGCCAGCAGGAAGGCGACCGAAGCCCAGAACGAGGAAAGTTGCTGGGCACGCATCCCGGCGAAGCTGTAGTCGCCGCTGCCGGCGGTCATCACGCCGAAGGAGAGCAGGATGGCGATGGCGCCGACGTGGGCGATGAGCAAATAGAGATAGCCGGCGCGGCGGATCTCGGCGTGGCGGTGCTCGGTGGTGACGAGGAAGAACGAGGACAGCGCCATGCACTCCCAGGCCACCATGAAGGCGTAGGCGTCGTCGGCCAGCAGCACCAGCAGCATGCTGGCGAGGAAGACGTGGTACTGCAGGCACATCAGGCCCGGCGCCGTGCCCTCGCCCTTCCTGAAATAGCCGGCGGCAAATATTGAAATGCCCGCCGCGGCGAAGCCCACCAGCAGGGCGAACACCGCAGTCAGGTTGTCCAGGCGCAGGTGGAACGGCAGGCCGGGCAGGCCGATGGCCAGCACGGCGGTTTCCGCCGCGCCGCCGAGGAAGCGCAGGGAAGTCAGTCCCGCCAGAACGGCGACCGCCGCGCCGAGCGGGAAAAGGATCTTGCTGATGAAAAAGAAATTGCGCGGCGCGAGGATCCCGGCAAACCCGACCGCCAGCCAGGCGCAGGCGGCGAGCAGCAGGACGTCGATGGGCAGCAAGATAGGCATGTCGGGGCGACTTGCATTCTATCAGCCCGGGCGCCCCGCCCGCACGCCGGGGCAGTATGCGCCTACAGCACGATGTTGATCATCACCATCAGCACGGCGAGGAACAGCAAGGTCATGACGCCGCCGGCGCGCATGAAGTCGGCGACGCGGTAGCCGGCCGGACCCATGATGAGGGCATTGACCTGGTGGGTCGGCAGGAAGAAGGAGTTGGAGGTCGCCAGCGCCACGGTGAGCGCGAACACCGCCGGGTTGGCGCCGGCGCCGATGGCGATGTTGACGGCCAGCGGCACCAGCAGCACAGTGGCGCCGACGTTGGACATCACCAGCGTGAAAAACGTCGCCAGCACGGCGATGGCGAACTGCAGCACCCAGGTCGGCGTGCCGCCGAGCATCGACAGCGTCTGCTGCGCGATCCAGGCAGCGGTGCCGCTGGTCTCCACGGCGAGGCCGAGCGGGATCAGGCTGGCCAGCAGGAACACCGACTTCCAGCTTACGGCCTGGTAGGCTTCCTCGATTTTCAGCACACCGGAGAGGATCATGCCGATGGCGCCGGCCATCAGGGCGATCGACAGGCGAGTGTCGGTGAACAGGATCAGGCCGAGCGCGACGAGAAAGAATGCCAGCGCCGCCCTCACCTTGTGCGGTCGCAGCTCCTCGTGCGGGTACTCGGTGGTGAGGACGACGAAGTTGCGGTTCTTCTCCAGCCGCGCCAGTCCGTCCCAGGTGGTATGCACGACGAGGGCATCGCCCGCCTGCAGCGGCATGTCGCGGATGCCGTCGCCTTCGCGCAGGGTCTTGCCGGTACGGTGCAGGGCCACCATGGCCAGTCCGTAGGTCTTGCGCAGCCAGATGTCGCGCGCGCTCTTGCCGATCAACTCAGAGCCGGGCGGGACCACCACCTCGGCCAGGCCGGCCTTGGCGGCGGAGAGCGCCTCGGTAAAAGTCAGCAGGTCGTCGCGCAGATCGAGGCCGTTGGCGTCGACGAAGGCGCGCAGCCGTTCCGGCGCGCCGAGAATGCCGAGTACGGTGCCGGCGCCGATGCCGACCTCGCGAGACAGGCCGCCCGGGCCAACACGCGTCTCCTCGCCCGTTTGCGCCGCGATCACGCGCAGGCGGCCGCTGCGCTCGACGTC
>JAEUNH010000007.1 GCA_016791205.1 Rhodocyclaceae bacterium
GCTCAAGCTGGGCGAGGACCTGACCGCCGAGATGGCGCGCATCCAGGCCGACCTGCCCATCGGCGTCGAGTTCGCCCAGGTCTCCAACCAGCCGCGCATCGTCAAGACGGCGGTGGGCGACTTCATGCGCGTGTTCCTCGAAGCGCTCGGCATCGTGCTGCTGGTGAGCTTCCTCAGCCTCGGCCTGCGCACCGGCCTGGTGGTGGCGATCACCATCCCCTGGGTGGTGGCGGCGACATTCCTCGGCATGCGCTACTTCGGCATCGACCTGCACCGCATTTCCACCGGGGCGCTGATCATCGCGCTCGGCCTGCTGGTGGACGACGCCATGATCGCGGTGGAGATGATGTCGCGCAAGATCGAGCAGGGCCTCGGCAAACTGGCCGCCGCCGCCTTCGCCTGGCGCAGCACGGCTTTCCCTATGCTCACCGGCACGCTGATCACCGCCGCCGGCTTCCTGCCGATCGGCACGGCCAAGTCCGCCACCGGCGAATACACCTTCGCCATCTTCGCCGTGGTGACGCTGGCGCTGCTGATCTCCTGGGTCGCCGCCGTCGTCGTCACGCCCTACATCGGCAACCTGATCCTCAAGGGACCGAGCCACGAGCACGCCATCGCCGGCCACGATGTCTTCGACACGCGCTTCTACAACCGCCTGCGCGGCCTCATCGAATGGTGCCTGGCCCACCGCAAGCTGACCATGCTGGCTACACTCGGCCTGTTCGTGCTTGGTGTCGTCGGCATGGGCCTTACCGAGAAGCAGTTCTTCCCCAACTCCAACCGCAACGAGGTGCTGGTCGAGCTGTGGCTGCCGGAGGGATCGAGCTTTGCCGCCACCGAAAAGGAGGCCAAGCGGCTGGAGGCGATCATCGCGAAGGATGCGGACGTCGCTTCCTGGGTCACCTACGTCGGCAACGGCTCGCCGCGCTACTTCCTCTCGCTCGACCAGCAGCTGTTCCGGCCCAACTTCGCCCAGACGGTGATCCTCTCCAAGGACCTCGAGGGGCGCGAGCGCATCGTCGCCCGCCTGCGCAGCGTTCTTGCCGAGGATTTCCCCGGCATCCGCGCCCGCGCCAACCGCGTCGCGCTGGGCCCGCCGGTGTCCTATCCGCTGCAGTTCCGCGTCAGCGGCACGGACATCCCGCAGATCAAGGCGATTGCCAATGCCGTGGCCGAGACGATGCGCGCTTCGCCCCACACCATGGACGTCAACCACGAGTGGGGCGTGCGGGCGCCGATGCTGCGCGTCGACGTCGACCAGGAAAAGGCGCGGGTACTGGGTGTATCCACGGCCAGCGTCTCGCGCGCCCTGCAGGGCGCCATCAGCGGCGCCACGCTGGCGCAGCTGCGCGAGAACGACCGCCTGATCGACATCGTGCTGCGCGCCCCGGAGGCCGAGCGCGACGCCATGGAGCGGGTGCTGGCGGTGCAGGTGCCGACCGCCTCCGGCCGCACCGTGCCGGTGACCCAGCTGGCGACGGTGCGCGAAGCCTTCGAGGAGCCGATCCTCTGGCGCCGCAGCCGCGAGCTGACCCTCACCGTGCGCGCCGACATCGTCGACGGCGTGCAGGCGCCCGACGTGGCGATGGCCATCGACCGACAGCTGGCCGAGCTGCGGGCGACGCTGCCGGTCGGCTACCGCATCGAGATCGGCGGCTCGCTGGAGGAATCCGGCCGGGCGCAGGAATCGATCAACGCCGGCATGCCGATGATGCTGGCGGTGGTGCTGGCCATCCTGATGATTCAGTTGCAGAGTTTCTCGCGCACCTTCATGGTGCTGCTCACCGCGCCGCTCGGCCTGATCGGGGTGGCGCTGGCGCTGCTGCTGTTCCGCCAGCCCTTCGGCTTCGTCGCCATGCTCGGCACCATCGCCCTGGGCGGCATGATCATGCGCAACACGGTGATCCTGGTGGACCAGATCGAGCAGGACATCCGCGCCGGCGAGCCGCCCTGGGTGGCGATCCGCGAGGCGACGGTGCGGCGCTTCCGGCCGATCGTGCTGACGGCCGCCGCGGCCATGCTGGCGATGATCCCGCTCACCCGCAACGTGCTGTGGGGGCCGATGGCCTTCGCCATCATGGGCGGCCTGCTGGTGGCCACCGTGCTGACGGTGCTCTTCGTGCCGGCGCTGTACGCCGCCTGGTTCAGGGTGAAGCGGGCGGATTAAGTTAAAATTCAGTGAGTTTGCGGCACTAGCCTGAATAATAAGTATTTGCTAATATACATCCGGAGCATGATCATGAACCTCGAGCAAGCCCGCCAAAACATGGTTGAACAGCAGATCCGCACCTGGGAGGTGCTGGATCAGGAAGTGCTCGACCTGCTGCTGACCATCCGCCGCGAGGATTTCGTGCCCCCGGCCAGCGTCAAGCTGGCTTTCGCCGAGACGTCGATCCCGCTCGGCAACGGCGCGGCCATGCTGACGCCGGCGCTGGAGGCCAAATTCGTCCAGGCCCTGCAGTTGCGCAAGTCGGACAAGGTGCTGGAGGTCGGCACCGGCTCCGGTTTCATGGCGGCCCTGCTCGGCGCCCGCAGCGACCATGTCTACACCGTCGAGATCGAGCCGGCGCTGGCGGCGAAGGCGCGCGAGAACCTGCAGCGCGAGTGCGCCGACAACGTCACCGTCATCGAGGGCGACGGCGCCCAAGGCTGGCCGGCGCAGGCGCCCTACGATGCGATCGTCCTGTCCGGCTCGGTGGCGCAGATCCCCGAGGCGCTGCTGGAACAGCTCAAGGTGGGCGGCCGCCTGCTGGCGGTGGTCGGCGATGCGCCGCTGATGCAGGCGCGGCTGGTCACCTGCCTGGCCGACGGGCAGTTCCAGAGCGTCAACCTGTTCGAGACCAGCATCCCGCGCCTGCGCAACGTGCCGGAGCGGGGCAAATTCTATTTTTGAGGAATGCAGATGGTCCAGATCACCGCTGTCGAACTGAACGAATGGCTGCAGGACGAAACCCGCCCTGATCCGCTGCTCATCGACGTGCGCGAGCCCGACGAGTTCGCCGCCTATCGCATCGAGGGGGCGAAGCTGCTGCCGATGCGCACCATCCCGGCGCGCCTGCACGAACTCGACCGGCGCGCCGAGCTGGTGATGATCTGCCGTTCCGGCGCCCGCAGCTACCATGCCGGCGCGTTCCTCAAGCAGAACGGCTTCGAGCGCGTCTACAACCTGGCCGGCGGCGTCATCGCCTGGGCCCAGGAAGTGCAACGCGCCGCAGCTTAATTTTCCGTGTCTGTGGCCTTGGAGGCCCGCCTCATGAAGAAAAAAATTGCCTTGCTCTCTCTTGCCCTGTCCGGCGCGCCGGCCTTCGCCGCCGACCTGCTGCAGGTTTATCGCGACGCGGTCGCCTACGACGCCCAGTTCGCCTCCGCCAAGGCGGCCTGGGAAGCCGGCCAGGAAAAACTGCCGCAGGGCCGCGCCGGCCTGCTGCCGGTGATCTCGGCGACGGCCAGTACCACCTGGAACGACGTGGATTACAACCGGCGGATGCTGAACACCCCGCCGATCGACGCCCAGTACAACACCAACGGCTACACCCTGACCCTGACCCAGCCGATCTTCCGCTGGCAGAACATCGAGCAGTACGGCCAGTCGAAGCTGCAGGTCGTCGCCGCCGATGCCCAGTTCGCCCAGGCCAGGCAGGACCTGGTGCTGCGGGTTGCGCAGGCCTATTTCGACGTCCTGCTGGCGCAGGACAGCCTGGGCCTGGCCCAGGCGCAGAAGAAAGCGATCGGCGAGCAGCTCGAGGCGGCCAAGCGCAACTTCGAGGTCGGCACCGCCACCATCACCGACACCCACGAGGCGCAGGCGCGTTTCGATCTCGTCACGGCGCAGGAACTGGCGGCGCAGAACGACCTGGAGATCAAGCGCCAGGCCCTGCGCCAGGTGATCGGCAAGGTGCCCGAGTCGCTGGCCGTGCTGCGCGCCCAGGTGCAGCTGCAGCGGCCCCAGCCCGACGACATGGGCAAGTGGGTGGAGGCGGCCGAGTCCGGCAGCCCGCTGGTGGCCGCCCAGCAGGCGGCGCTGGAAATCGCCGACAAGGAAATCAACAAGCAGCGCGCCGGCCACCTGCCGACGCTGGACCTGGTGGCCACCCGCGGCCGCAGCTCGGCCACCGGCGGCCTGGCTGCCGGCGTGTCGCTGCCCGGCAGCGATACCCACTCCAACACGATCGGCCTGCAGCTCACCCTGCCGATCTTCGCCGGCGGGGCGGTGATGTCGAAGGACCGCGAGGCGGTGGCCCTGCGCGAGAAGGCGCGGGCGGACCTCGACAACACCCGCCGCGCCGCCGCGCTGGGCGCCCGCCAGGCCTACCTCGGCGTCACCAGCGGCATGGCCCAGGTGCGGGCCTACGAGCAGGCCCTGGTCTCCAGCCAGTCGGCCCTCGATTCGAACAAGCTCGGCTATGAAGTCGGCGTGCGCATCAACATCGACGTGCTCAATGCCCAGCAGCAGCTCTTCGCCACCCGCCGCGATCTCGCCAAGGCGCGCTACGACACGCTGGTCGCCCAGCTGCGCCTGAAGGCCGCCGCCGGCTCCCTCGGCGAGGACGACGTCCAGGCCATCAACGCATTGCTCGATAAATAGACCCACACTAAACGCCAGTAGAATTGCATTTGGTAGCACCATATGCAATACTGCTGGCATGTTCCCCAGGGCTTTCTGGATCGACCTTCTAGAATCCGCTTGGACGGAGAAGCCGATCATTTGGCTGTCCGGCGTGAGGCGGGTCGGAAAGACCAGCCTTTGCCGAAGCCTTGGAAACATCGAGTATTTCGATTGCGAGTTGCCGAGCGTTCGGCGCGCCCTGGAGGATCCGGAGGCATTCCTGCAAGCCGTCTCCGGACGAAGGGTCGTTCTGGACGAGATTCACCGGCTGAGCAATCCCTCCGAGCTTCTGAAAATCGCGGCGGATCATTTCCGCAGCACGCGTATCGTGGCGACCGGCCCCTCGACGCTGGGCGCCTCGACGAAATTCAAGGACACCCTGACCGGGCGAAAGCGCGATGTGTGGTTGACTCCGCTGATCGCTGCCGATCAGGCCGAATTCAAAAAGCCCGGACTGGATCGCCGCTTTCTGCATGGCGGGCTGCCGGGGTTTTTTCTTGCCGACCCGGCTCCGGAGCGGGATTTCCAGGAATGGGCGGATGCCTACTGGGCAAAGGATATCCAGGAACTGTTTCGTCTGGAAAAGCGACACTCCTTCCAGCGCTTTCTGGAGCTTCTCATGGCGCAGAGCGGCGGAATATTCGAGGCCACGCGTTTTGCCCGCCCTTGCGAAGCCAGCCGCACCACGATATCGAACTACCTGGCAGTGCTCGAATCGACCCACGTCGCGCACGTGATTCGTCCCTTCAGCAGCCATCGACCGACGGAAATCGTATCCGCGCCGAAGGTGTACGGCTTCGATACCGGCTTCGTCTGCCACTACAAAGGCTGGCATCCGCTGCGTCCCGAAGATCGCGGCGTGTTGTGGGAGCATTATGTGCTGAATGAGCTTCAGGCCCGCTTGCAGACGCGGGATGTCCGCTACTGGCGAGACAAGCGAGGCCACGAGGTTGATTTCGTGTTTCAGCACCGAGGAAAGCCCCCGATGGCAATCGAGTGCAAATGGCAGGCCGACGACACCGACGCTTCGGGCTTGTCGGCTTTTGCCAGACAGTATCCGGAAGCAGAGCTCTGCGTAGTCGCCCCGGATCTTGCCTTGTCCCTGAACCGGCGTCATGGCGAATTCGAGATTGCCTATCTGACCCTCGACGACCTGATCACACGTCTGGGCGGTCTGCCAGCCGGGATTCGATAAGCATCAACGTCCTCGCCGTCGCGCCGCGGTGGCGAGCGGCGAATTCCCGTCCCGCTTCTCCCATGTCCCGGCGCCCGACGTTGTCGTGCAGGAGTCCCTGCGCCGCTTCCAGCAGTTCTACCGCCGAGCCGATCTGCCGCGCCGCGCCGCAGGCGAGCGCTTGTTCGGCTGCGTGCGAGAAGTTGTAGGTCGAGCGGCCGATCAGCACCGGCTTGCCCATGACGCAGGCCTCGATCAGGTTCTGGCTGCCATAGTCGAGCAGGCTGCCGCCGATGAATGCGACGTCGCAGGCGGCATAGTAGGCAAACATCTCGCCCATGCTGTCGCCGATCAGAATCTGCGTCCGCGCTTCCACCGGCGACTCCTCGCTGCGGCGCTGCACGGCCAAGCCGGCTTTCGCGGCCATTGCGGCAACTTCGTCGAAGCGCTGCGGGTGGCGCGGCACGACGACGAG
Source organism: Rhodocyclaceae bacterium (assembly GCA_016791205.1). Lineage (GTDB taxonomy): Bacteria > Pseudomonadota > Gammaproteobacteria > Burkholderiales > Rhodocyclaceae > Desulfobacillus. The sequence continues at coordinate 6,256 of JAEUNH010000007.1, forward strand.
CAGCGTGTCGTCCGGCGGTTGGCTCGCCAGGGCCTCGAACAGCAGCGCCTCCTCGCCCTCGCGGGTGCTGGCGGCCAGCAGCACCGGACGTGAGCCCATGCGCCCCCGCAGCGCCTCGCCCAGGACGATCTGCTCGGGAGGCGGCAGCATGTCGAACTTGACGTTGCCCAGCACTTCGACCGATGGGGCGCCCAGCACCCGCAGGCGCTCGGCGTCTTCCTCGGTCTGGGCGGCGATGCCGGCGAGGCCGCGCAGCGCCCCGCGTGTCAGGTTCGGGAAGCGGGCGTAGCGCCTGGCCGATTTCTCCGAGAGCCGGGCGTTGGCCAGCAGCAGGGGAATGCCCTCGGCCTGGCAGGCGGCCACCAGGTTGGGCCAGATCTCGGTCTCCATGATGACGCCGACGGCTGGACGATAGCGGGTCAGGAAGCGTCGCACGGCGAAAGGGTAGTCGTAGGGCAGATAGACACGAGTCACCTCATCGCCGAACAGCTCTTCGGAGGTGCGGCGGCCGGTCGGCGTCATGTGGGAGAGCAGGATGCGGCAGTCCGGATAGCGCGCCCTGAGCGCGGCGACGATCGGTGCCGCGGCGCGCGTCTCGCCGACGGAGACGGCATGCAGCCAGATTAGCGGTTGCCGTGGGGCAACGGCATAGCGTCCGAAACGTTCCCCCAGGTGTTCGAGGTACTCCGGCTGTTTCCTGCTGCGCAGGAAAAGATGCAGCCACACGTAGGGCAGCAGGGAGAGCAGCGCCAGGTTGTAGAGGAAGCGCGCCATCATTCCGCAGGTCGGCCTTCAGGCCGACTTGGGCGGTTGTTCGACTGCTGCTGTTGGCCTGAAGCCCGACCTGCATGGTCTTCGACTGCCTCGATCACCTGCGCGGCCGTCGGCGGCGCGCTGGCGCCGCCGAGGTTGACTGCAGTCTCACCGGCATGGACGCCGGTCAGTTCCGGATGCGAGCCGGCAAACAGGCAAAAAGTCGGTCTCCCCAGTGCGGCGGCGATGTGGCTGAGGCCGGTGTCGACGCCGACCACCAGGCGCGCCCCGGCCAGCAGCTGCGCCAGTTCGGCGATGCCCATCGACGGCGCGGCGACGGCCTGCGCCATGCCGCCGGCGAGGCGCGCGGCGCGGACGCGCTCCTCGGCGCTGCCGCCCGGCAGCACGCAAGCCAGCCCTCGCGCAGCGAGTGCGGCGGCGAGCGCCAGCCAGTCCGCCTCCGGCCACAGCTTGTCGGCGCGGCTGCTGGCGGTGAGCAGCACGCAGTAGGGCCCCGCAGGCAGCCAGGGTGCGGCCAGCGGTGGGGTGGCGATGCCGTAGTCGAGCGGCAGGTTCGGCTCGTAGCCCAGCGCGGCGGCGGCCAGCCAGCGGTTGCGCTCCACCGCATGCAGGTTTTTCGGGATGGCGTAAGTGGCGTCGTAGCAGCGCGCCGCCAGCGGCTCGCGCGCCGCCTCGGCGGCATAGCCGGCGCGCTTGCCCTGCGCCTGGCGGGCCAGCAGGGCACTCTTGATCAGCCCTTGCGTGTCGAGCACCAGGTCGTACGGTTCAGCGCGCACCGCCTCTCGGTAGGCGCGCAGTTCGCGCCATGTCGCGGCGGACAGCGGCGCCCGGCGCCAGCGCCGCACCGCCACCGGGATCACCCGGCCCACCGCCGGATGCAGGCGCGGGATGTCGGCGAAACCCTCTTCCACCACCCAGTCGATGCACGCCTGTGGAAAGCGCGCGCGGATGTCGCTCGCCACGGGCAGGTTGTGCACGACGTCGCCGAGGGAAGAGGTCTTGACGAGGAGTATTTTCATTGGCGGGGAATTATACCCTGTCAATAAGTTATGCTAGACTTAGTCCATGGACCTAGTCCAAGGAGATGGTTATGGCAGCAATGGTCAACGTGCACGACGCAAAAACCCATTTCTCGAAACTTCTGGAGCGCGCCCATAGCGGCGAAGAGATCGTGCTGGCGAAAGCCGGCAAACCCTACGCCAGACTGGTGCCGCTTGCCACCGAGAAGCCGCGCCGCCAGCCCGGGCGGCTGAAGGGCTTGATCACTGACGCTTTCTTCGAACCGTTGCCGCCTGAAGAACTCAGATTGTGGGAGGAAGGCTGGCCGGGCGATCCGCTCAACGAGGGCAAATGAAACTGCTGCTGGACACACACACCCTGCTTTGGTGGTTCATCAACGATCGGCGTTTGTCCGCGCCGGCGAGGGCGGCAATCCTCGACGAACGCAACGAAATCCACGTCAGCGCCGTCAATGCCTGGGAAATCGCCACCAAGGACCGCTTGGGCAAACTGCCCGAAGCGAAAGAGGCTGCCCCACGCTTCATGGAGTTGGTGGCCGCCGATGGATTCCGCCATCTGGTTCTGAGCTGCGAGCATGGCCTCAGGGCGGGGGGCTACCCAAACAACCACGGCGACCCCTTCGACCGCATGCTGGCCGCCCAGGCCGAGATCGAGAGTCTGACCTTGATCACCCGCGACCCGGTCTTCCGGGATTTTCCCGTCAAAGTGCTGTGGTAATCCTCAAGTCATGAAAATCCTCATCACCGGCGCCGCCGGCTTCATCGGCATGCACGTCGCCCAGCGCCTGCTCGCGCGCGGCGACGAGGTCGTCGGCATCGACAACCTGAACGACTACTACGACGTCGGCCTGAAGGAGGCGCGACTGCAGCAGCTGGTGGGCCTGCCGGGTTTCCGCTTCGTCCGCCTCGACATCGCCGACACCGCCGGCGTGGCGGAACTCTTCCGCAAGGAGGGCTTCGACGGCGTCATCAACCTCGCCGCGCAGGCCGGCGTGCGCTACTCGCTGATCAACCCGCATGCCTACGCCCAGTCCAACCTGGTCGGCTTCGTGAACCTGCTCGAAGGCTGCCGCCACGGCAAGGTGAAGCACTTCGTCTACGCCAGCAGCTCCAGCGTCTACGGCGGCAACACCAAAATGCCGTTCTCAGAGCACGACAGCGTCGACCACCCGGTCAGCCTCTACGCCGCCAGCAAGAAATCCAACGAGCTGATGGCGCACACCTACAGCCACCTCTTCGGCCTGCCGACCACCGGTCTGCGCTTCTTCACCGTCTATGGCCCCTGGGGCCGGCCGGACATGTCCTACTTCCTGTTTGCCGACGCCATCATGGCCGGGCGACCGATCGACGTCTTCAACCATGGCAGGATGCAGCGCGACTTCACCTACATCGACGACATTGCCGAGGGCGTGGTGCGCGTACTCGACCGGCCGGCCGCGCCCGATCCTGCCTTCGTCAAGGACCGCCCCGACCCCGCCACCAGCTGGGCACCCTACCGCGTTTACAACATCGGCAACCACCAGCCGGTGGAGCTGATGGTGTTTATCGAGGCAATCGAGGAAGCGCTTGGCCGCAAGGCGGAAAAGAACTTCCTGCCCCTGCAGGAAGGCGACGTGCCGGCGACCTATGCTGAGACGGCAGAATTACGCGACGCCACCGGATTCGCGCCTGCCACACTGGTGAGGGAAGGCGTGCGCCGCTTCGTCGAGTGGTACCGGGGGTATTACCGGGTCTAGGGCGAGCTTCCCAAATCCCTGATATCGTGCTAAATTCTCATCCGTTCAACTATTGAACGGACTGCCGTGACCCCCAGGGAAGCCGCCCACTACCGCGTTCTCCGTCTGATCGAGGAACAGCCCGAGATCAGCCAGCGGGAGCTGGCGCGCGCCCTCGGCGTGAGCCTCGGCAAGACCCATTACCTGATGAAGGCCCTGCTCGAGAAGGGTCTGGTCAAGGCCAACAACTTCCGCCGCAGCGACAACAAACTGGCCTATGCCTACCTGCTCACGCCGAGCGGCATCGCCGCCAAGCTGGAATTGACGCGCGCTTTTCTGCGGTTGAAGGAAGGGGAGTACCGGGCG
>JAEUNH010000264.1 GCA_016791205.1 Rhodocyclaceae bacterium
AGGCCGTGTCCGATCATGTAGACGATCTTGCCGAACATCACATAGCCGACCCCGACAATGTCGCCGAGTCGTATCGTTTCGCCGCAGGAATAACAGGGTGCCGTCATGGTGCCTCCTCCAGAGTTGCTGTTTTTATATTGAAATTCTGCGTGAAAAATAGCATGACTCCGGGAGGTGTCAACAGCCGTACGTCAGAAGAATCCGCCGCGCATCGTGGATGGCGGCAGATAGCCGGTTCAGTCCGGGCAGATCTTGCGGCAGAAACTGTCGGAGCCGCACCTGTGGTCGAGGGCACAATCGGCATGGCTTGAACAGGCGTAATTTCTTTCGCCGGCCGGTTTCAGGCAAACCGAATTGTCGAGCAGGCAATCGTTCGGGCAGGGACCGGCGCGATACGGGTCGGTGCCCTCGGGGCCTTCGATGACGACGCGGACCCCGACGCTGCGAAACGATCCCGCTCCGCCGCCGATGTGCGCCTGCATGTAGGGATTGTCGCTTCCCACGACTGGCGTTACCCGCATTTCGAAGCGGGTCGCGCCGAATCGGCCGCGCACGGTGGATTGGCGCACCGTTTCCGGCGGTTCCACCGATCTCACCACCCATCCGTTCTTCAGCCTGAAGTTCGCGTAGGCCTCGGGATCGGCGGCGCCGCCTGCCAGGCAATTGGCCTGGAACAGGACCCCTGGCTTGCGACCCTGGCGCGGAGACCAGCCTGTGTCGAGCCAGTCGTCGACGCCAAGCCGGGTACAGCCCGAAGAATGCTTGTTGTGCCTGAACTCGGCGCCGTTAAGAAGCGCCTTGGAGTAGTCGAGTTCCTGCGTGACCAGGACCGGCGGGGCAGGGGTTGGCGAAGCGGCTGCCGGCGCGACGCCAATGGTCTTCTGGTTGTCGGCCCGTTGCGCTTCGTTCTCGCCGAGGACATTCTGAGAATCGGCTCGCCCCGTAACGAGATCCCGGATCGACGTCTGACGGCGCCAGGGCAGCGCCGCCGTCACCTCGAAGACGCTGCCCGGCGCGACGTTGTTCTGCACACCTTGGGCCAGCAGGCTTTCTGAGCCGGGCGCGTGGCCGCCGGGCAGGAACCAGATCGACCATGGCACGCTGAGCAAGGGCTGGGCCGTGGCGGGCATCAGGTTGCTGACGGTCATGCGCACCAGCCGGCCCGCCGTGCCGGTCGGCTGGGGGTCCACCTTGAGTTCCGACACCGCCACATCGGGCAGGTGGCCGACCACTTCGATCAGGCAGCCCTGCGCAAGCGGATTGGTTCGGCCCGACGAGTCGACTGCGACGAACTGGAGGTAATACAGGCCGGGCGGCGTGTCGGGCTTGGCGCGGAGCCCGCGAAAGCCATCCCATTCCAGTTCACCCATGGACGTCGGAAACCGGACTTGCGGCGAGTAGTCGGGATCGGGATCGAGGACTTCCGGCCAGACAAAGTGCCGCGCGGTCTGGGCGGTGATATGGATGCGCCCGCCCTCGCCGGTCGGCAGCAGGGAGCGGCCGCGATAGATTGTCCGGATCGGAAGGTTGACCAGGGTCCTGTGCTGCCCTTTCATGCACCACAAGTAGTTTGGCGCGTCGTCGCCGACCGGGCCCAGTTCGGCGGTCGGGGTCTGCGCCCCGGCCGTGGCGGCCAGCAGCAGCGCGCCGGCGAGCAAGAATCGAATTCCCACCATATCGACCTCCTCTTCTTGTTCTTCGGGATGCGCCCGGCATCGGCCATAACCATAGCATGGGCTGTCCGCATTTTCAGCACCTGTTCGCAAGGCATGTTTCGGCTTTGCGGTCGACAGGAAAACCCCATTCGGGCGGCCGCGACGTTTGAAGCCATGCAGGCATCACCAAAAGGAGGCAAACATGCGAAAGCTGCAGGCGCTGCTCGCGCTAACCTGGCTCGTCGGCTGCGTTGCGACGGCACACGCCGGCCGGTTGGCCGATCTGGAAATCGTCAGCCGGGACAGCGGGCAAAGACTGGAGACCTGGCGCCACGGCGGGCGCCTCTATGTGGCCGGATCGCCGGGCGAACGCTATGCGGTGAGGCTGATCAATCGCAGCGGGGGCCGTCTCTTGACCGTGCTCTCGGTGGATGGGGTGAATGCCGTCAGCGGCGAGACGGCGGCGACCGGACAGGCGGGCTATGTGCTCGATCCCGGCCGGACCGCCGAGATCCGCGGCTGGCGCAAGAGCCTCGACGAGGTGGCGGCCTTCTACTTTACCGCCCTGCCGGACGCCTACGCCGCCCGCAGCGGCCGGCCGCAGAATGTGGGGGTGATCGGCGTGGCGGTGTTCCGCGAGCGGAGCGCGCCGCCGGCACCTCTGCTCCAGGGCCGGCTTTCCCAGCCGGCGCCGGCCGCCGATGCCGCCGGTGCGTCCGCTGCCGAGTCCCGCGCCAAGCGCGAGTCGGAGCGCCTGGGCACCGGCCATGGCGAACGTCTGAACGATCCGACTGCCTTGACCGAGTTCCGCCGCGCCGACAGGGATCCGGCTGAAGTGCTGGCCATCTATTACGATTCGCGCGAGAACCTCGTGGCGAACGGCATCATCCCAAGTCGGCCGCGTCCTGGTCCGCCCAATCCCTTTCCGGGCGGCTTCGTGCCGGATCCTGCCTAATCCGCCTCGCCCAGCGCCAGAAGGTCGTAGGTGGCGGTGCGCTCGATGGGGGCGCCGGCCAGCCGCGTCAGGCTGCGGCCGTCCTCGACGTAGGGGACGCGCTTGCCGGAGCGCAGCACCTGCGGCGCGGCGATTACCGCCGCCCCGCCCGCAAGTGAGGGCATCCGCGGCAGCACGATGGCCCGGGCCGGCGGCCGGCTCGCCGCCGCACTGCCGCCCCAGGTGATGGTGGTCGGGATGCCGAAGCCGGCGATCTTCTCCAGCCCGAGTTCGGTGCGGCGGGAGATGCCGCTGACCAGCCGGCGCACCACGCAGACGTGGATGCGGCCCTTGTCCGGCGCGCGCACCCCGACCAGCGCGCCCACGGCCAGGGCGTGGCTCTCGCCGTTCACATAATGCAGGGCGAAACCGGTCGGGCTTTCGTTGTCGACCGACCACTCGCTGACTTCGACCGCCTGGGCGGCGGTGGCGCCTGCGCCGTCGTCGCGCCGACGCCTGAGCGCGGCACCGGAGAGCATGGACCAGAGGTCGTCGAGGCCGACGCACAGTTCCACCCGGGGATGGAAGCGCTGGCGCGTCGAGCGGCGCGTCGGCGGCGCGCCCCACAGCGCCTGCAGATGCTTCAGCATGGCCACGTAGTGGGGACGGCGCGCCACGCTGGGCAGGCCGATCTTGGAGGGCAGGGCGCCGAACTCGAGGGCGTCGATCTGGCTGCGCAGGAGGCGCAGCAGGGGGCTGCAATCGAGCAGGATGTCGTCGTCCTTGGGGGCGATGTGCTGCCATTTCTGCAGCGAGAGGCCGGGACCGGCGTCGTCGCGCCGGATCAGGAAGCAGGCCTCGCGGAAGTCGATTTCGCGCAGCGGCCAGCTGACCGGCTGGAACTCGGCGAGGTGGGCGTGGCGCTCGAGATAGAAGCGGACGCGATCCAGTTCGCCGGGCGGCATGCGTTCCGGCTCGGCCTGCGCCAGCAGCAGCGTCATGGCATAGATCCGGTGGGGCGAATCCTCGCCGCCGGCCGGGCCGTGCTGGCCTTCCGCCCGGGCGATGCGGTAGAGGGCGTGCAGGTTGCGCCAGGCCGAGCGAGCGCCGGGGGCGTGGGCTCGGTAGGCGAGAATCAGGCGCCGCCGCTCCATGTCCATGGCCTGGGACAGGCTGTGGCGCAGCAGGCGCGACTTCTCGCGGCCGGCCCAGCGTTTCCTGAGCCTGAGGGCCGCGGCGCGGTAGGCCTGGGCATGGGCCTTGAGCAGATCGTTGCCGGCGGCCACCTTGATCTGCAGCGACACCGAGAGGGGATAGTGTGCCTGGTCCAGCTCGGTTTCGAAGTCGGCGGCGACACGACGGGTTTCACCGGCCAGCATGTCGAGCATCCTGAGGCGGACGCCAAGGCTGCCCGGCAGGCCCAGGTGCTTCAGCCGCTCGCGCAGGGCGCCGGCGGTTTCCTCCGACGAGGAACCGGCGAGGCTGTCGAGCCATACCTGCAGCATTTCCGGATGCAGGCCCACCGCCAGGGCCTGGCCACTTTCCGGCAGGAGGGATAGCAGCGTATGCAGCTGGAACACGGGGTCGGGGGACGTCGATGAAATTCAACAAGCATTGCACAAGCCGGCCCCGAGTGCCAGCCCCCTCGGCATGCTGCAAAGCGGAATCGGAAGCTCTTATGCCGTGGCGGCGGCCGGCTTGCCCGCCGGGGCCCCCGCCCCGCCCGAGGGGCTGAAGGGCACCAGGGCGAAAACCTCGCAGCTGGGGCTCTGCTCGACGGGCTTGCCGACGCTCAGGCGCAACGGACCGTTGCGCTGCTGGAGGTAGACCGAGACACCGGGCTGGATGGCCTGCGCCGGAGCGATCAGGGCCGGATCCTCGCCGGTGGAGGGCAGCTTGGGCAGGACGATCACCCGCACCGCCTTGACCTGCTTGCGGCCCTGCTTGTCGCTGCTTTCGACCGAAATCATGGTCGGGGTGCCGCCGGGCGCCAGCTTCTGCAGGCCGAGCTCCAGGCTCTGCAGGTCGCCGGTGACGACGCGCCGGGTCAGGCACAGGTGGATGGCGCTCTGGTCGCGCGGCCGCAGGCCGACCACTTCGCCGACCTTGACCGGCGCGGCGTTGCCGGCGAGGTACTGCAGGGAGAAGCCGCCGGGACTCTCGTTGCCGATGGCCCATTCGCTGGTGTCGATCTTCACCGGCAGGTCGTCGGTGCGGCGGCGGTTGGCCGGCCCGGCCAGATAGGTCCACAGCGCGTCGAGGCCGACCACGAGGTCCACCCTCGGCTTGAATTTCTGCCGGCTGAAGCGCCGCATCGGCGGGGCGCTCCACAGGCGGTGCAGGTTGCGCATCAGTGCCACGTACTGCGGCTGGCGCGCCGCCAGGGGCAGGCCCAGGCGGGCCGGCTCGACGCCTTTTTCCAGCCCGCCGATCTGGCCCTGCAGCTTGGTCAGCAGCCGGCTGCAGCGCAGCACCAGGTCGCCGGACTCGATGGCGGTGTTGCCGGTGCGCACCAGCGAGCGGCCGGCGCGGCTGTCCTTGGCCTTGACCAGGAAGCAGGCTTCCGGCCCTTCGGCGTTCTTGTCTTTTTTCCTGGCGGCCAGAGCGTCCTCCAGCTGCACGAACTTGGCGTGGCGCTCGACATAGAAGCGCACCCGCTCCAGTTCGCCGGGGGCGAGCTTGGTCGGCTCGGCGAAATCGAGCAGCAGGGCATTCACGTAGATCTGCTCGGCGCTGTGCGGGAGGCCGGTCGGCTTCTGCAGGGCGAAGCCGCTGGCGCGGGCGATGCGATGGAGGCGGTGCAGCTCCGACCAGGCCGATTTCGAGCCCCGCGCATAGACCCGGTAGGCCAGATCGAGCCGCATCGCCTGGAACTCCATGGCCCGCAGCACCGCCAGGCGCAGCGGCTTGGCGAAGCCGATGCCGATCCATTTGTGGTTGATCTCGTCGGCGATGCCGGCATAGCCGGCGGCCAGGGTCTTGAGCAGGGCGTTGGCGGCGATCAGGATCAGCTGCATCTCCTGCTCGAGGGGCAGGGCGCTCTTGGCCAGCTGCCGCTCGACCTCGCGAACCAGCTTGTGCACCGAATCCAGGCTGGCCTCGAACAGTTTGAGGCGGCTGCGGCTGTTGGTTTCGCGGAAACGATGCAACTCGTTGATCAGAGCCTGCGCCGCCACCCCGGGGCGCTCGGCGGGCAGGGTTGCCAGCCAGGCCTGGAAGCGTTCGGGATCGAAGACGCCGGCGTTGCTGCGGGCGGGGAGGAATTCGTTCAGCTTCATGGCTGAAGGATGTCATAAGGCTGCTGGGCGCGCTAGTGCAGTAATTCACACTAAGTGGGCTTTTCGGATCGCTAGAGTCTTGATCGATTGGAAAATGGGCTGGCAGCGGCCCGCGCCATTCTGGCGAAATAAATAATTGACTATTAAAGGAAAACCGGAAACCGAGTGGAAGCGAGCTATCCACTCGGATCGGCTTGCTGGTTAATTCGGCTTGACCGGGTATTCGTTCTGCCTCGGGCGCTTATCACATGGCATTGATCTGCAAGCTTTTCTGTTTCCGGAATCAACAGGCACGAAACTTGTAATCCACCCCACGAAGCGCCATCCGGGAGGAAAGGGTTTTTCGGTTGGGGCTGCGGTGCAGCATGCCATATCGGAGGTCTCCGGCCGTTGCCGGGGGTGGGATTGGGCTAACAAGAAGGATCGAGGACATGAGCGAAACCTATATCGAAGAAACCGCGGAAGCCGCCGCCACGGTGGCCAGCCGGCTCCGCATCGACCGACGTGAATTCATGCAGTTCTGCGCGGCCACGGCGACCACCCTGGGCCTGTCGTCCGGCGCCGAGGCGGCCATCGCCAAGGCCGTCGAGAAGGCCAAGCGGCCGTCGGTGATCTGGCTGCACTTCCAGGAGTGCACCGGCTGCTCGGAATCGCTGCTGCGCGCCGAGCATCCGACGCTCGAAAAACTCATCCTCGACGTCATCTCGCTCGACTACCACGAGACGCTGATGGCCGCCGCCGGCCACCAGGCGGAAGCGGCGCGCAAGTCGGCCATGAAGGCCAACAAGGGCAAGTACATTCTGGTGGTGGAAGGCGCCATTCCGACCAAGCAGAATGGCATCTACTGCAAGATCGGCGGCCATACCGCGATCGACCTGCTGAAGGAGTGCGCGGCCGACGCCGCGGCGGTGATCGCCATCGGCTCCTGCGCCTCCTGGGGCGGCATGCCTTCCACGATCCCGTCCATCGCCGGCGCCGATTCCAGCCCGACCGGCTCCTCGGGCGTTGCCGACGTGCTCGGCAAGCCGGTGGTGACCATCCCCGGCTGCCCGCCCAACCCCTACAACTTCCTCGCCACGGCGGTGCACTTCCTGACCTTCGGCAAGCTGCCCGACATCGACGCGCTCGGCCGGCCGAAATTCGCCTACGGCCGCATCATCCACGAGCACTGCGAGCGCCGCGCCCACTTCGACGCCGGCCGCTTCGCGCTCGAGTTCGGCGACGAAGGCCACCGCAAGGGCTATTGCCTCTACAAGCTCGGCTGCAAGGGCCCGGAGACCTACGCCAACTGCTCGACCATCGGCTTCGGCGATGTCGGCGAGTCGAACTGGCCGGTGGCCTGCGGCCACCCCTGCATCGGCTGCTCGGAGAAGGGCGTCGGCTTCACCAAGCCGATCCACATGACGGCGCAGCTGAAGGGCATGAGCCCGCCGGCCTCCTACCCGGGCGTGGTCGAGCAGCAGGGCAAGTCGAGCTTCGCTTCCGCCGCCGCGCTGGCGGCCATCGCCGGCGCCGCGGCCGGCGGCGCCGCGATGCTGGCCAAGAACCTCGGCAAGCAGGACGAAGCCCAGGCTCCCAGGAAAGGCGAGTGACCATGGACCGGCGCAAATTCTTCAAGGCGTCCCTTGCCGGCGGCGCCGCCCTCGCCACGGGGGCGGCGACCTGTCCGGCACAGGCGCGCGACAACAAGCCATTGCCGTCCGAGGCGCTCGGACTGCTTTTCGATTCCACCCTCTGCGTCGGCTGCAAGGCCTGCGTGGCCGCCTGCAAGGAGGCCAACGGCATGCCGATGGAGTTTTCGACCAAGGACCAGTACTGGGATACGCCGCTCGACATCTCCGGCAAGACGCTCAATGTCATCAAGGCCTACCGCGACGGCAAGATGGAAGTGAAGGACCGCGAGGAGAACGGCTTCGCCTTCATCAAGAAGTCGTGCATGCACTGCGTCGATCCCTCCTGCGTCTCGGCCTGCCCGGTTTCGGCCATGAAGAAGGATCCGAAGACCGGCGTGGTGACCTACGACAAGGACGCCTGCATCGGCTGCCGCTACTGCGTCGCGGCCTGCCCCTTCGGCGTGCCGCGCTTCACCTACGATTCGGCGACGCCGCAGATCAGCAAGTGCCAGCTCTGCGTGCATCGGCACAAGGACGGCAAGTACGCCGCCTGCGCCGAGGTCTGCCCGACCGGCGCCACGCTCTACGGCAGGGTGTCCGTGCTGCGCGAGGAGGCCAGGCGGCGGTTGGCGATGAAACCTGGCGAAATGGCGTCGTTCCCGCGCGGCCATCTGCGTGCCGCGGAGGAGAAGGTCCTGCAGGGCGCGCCGCAGGGCAAGGGCGCGATGCAACGGGCCGGCTGGCGCGTCGAAAGCGACCAGAGCGCCTATCCGAACGTTGCCGCGAAGTATCTCGACCACGTCTACGGCGAGAAAGAGTTCGGCGGCACCCAGATGCTGATGCTCTCCGGCGTCTCCTTCCAGAAGCTGGGCTACCCGGACCTGCCGCCGCGCTCCGACGCTGCGGCCTCGGAGACCATTCAGCACACGCTCTACGGCGGCCTCATCGCGCCGATCGCCGTGCTGGGGGCACTGACTTTTATCGCCAAGCGCAACGTCAAGCCGGAAGACGAAGGAGGCCACCATGGCTAATCACGCACACGCACCGCGCCCGCTCGGCGGCAGCACCTTCACGCCCTTCACGCTGCTGCTCGGCGTGCTGGCGGCCATTGCCGGCGTCATCCTGGTGTACCGCTTCATCAACGGCCTCGGCGCGGTGACCAACCTCAACGACGGCTATCCGTGGGGCATCTGGATCGCCTACGACGTCGTCGTCGGCTCGGCCTTCGCCTGCGGCGGCTATTCGATGGCGCTGCTGGTCTACATCTTCAACAAGGGGCAGTACCACCCGCTGGTGCGGCCGGCGCTCCTGGCCAGCCTGTTCGGCTACACCCTGGCCGGCGTCTCGGTCATCTTCGACCTCGGCCGCTGGTGGAACTTCTGGCACATCTTCTGGCCCGGCTATGCCCAGGTGAATTCGGTGATGTTCGAGGTGGCGGTCTGCATCTCGGCCTACATCGTGGTGATGTGGATCGAGTTCTCGCCGGCCTTCCTCGAGAAGTGGGGCATGAAGGACGTGAAACAGAAGCTGAACAAGCTGCTGTTCTTCTTCATCGCCCTCGGCGTGCTGCTGCCCTCGATGCACCAGTCCTCGCTCGGCTCGCTGCTGGTGATCTTCGGCCAGCAGATCCACCCGCTCTGGCAGTCGGGCATGCTGCTGCCGGTGACCTATCTGCTGACGGCCATCCTGCTCGGCTTCGCGGTGGTGATCTTCGAGGCGACGCTGTCCTCGACCGGCTTCAAGCGCCAGTTGGAGACCGACGTGCTGGCGCCGCTGGCCAAGGTGATGTACCTGACGCTGGCCGCCTACGTGGTGCTGCGGGTGGCCGAGGTGCTGATCCGCGGCGCGCTCGGCACGGCCTTCGCCGCGACCTGGCAGGCCTTCTGGTTCTGGGTCGAAATGGCCTGCTTCATCGTGCCGCTGGTGACGCTGGCGTCCGAGAACGCGCGCCGCAGCGCATCGAAGCTCTTCGTCGGCGCCGTGCTGCTGATGCTGGGGGGCATGCTCCTGCGCATCAACGGTTTCCTGGTCGGCTACATGACGGGTGAGGGCTGGAACTACTTCCCTTCGTTCGCCGAGCTGATGGTCACCGTCGGCATCATCGCCTTCGAGATCCTGGCCTACATCTACATCGTCAGAAACTACCCCGTGCTGCCCGCCGCGCAGCCGGCCACGCGCTAAAGGAGAGGTAAAAATGGGACAACGCATAACAATCGATCCGATCACCCGCATCGAAGGCCACCTGCGCATCGATTGCGAAGTCGACGGCGGCAAGGTCAAGAAGGCCTGGTCCTCGGGCCAGATGTGGCGCGGCGTGGAACTCATCCTGCTCGGCCGCGACCCGCGCGACGCCTGGGCCATCACCCAGCGCATCTGCGGCGTGTGCACCACGGTGCACGCCATCACTTCGGTACGCGCGGTGGAGAACGCCCTGCAGCTGGAGGTGCCGCTCAACGCCCAGTACATCCGCAACCTGATCATCCTGGCGCATGCGGTGCACGACCACATCGTGCATTTCTACCACCTCTCCGCGCTCGACTGGGTGGACGTCGTTTCCGCTCTCAAGGCCGACCCGGACGCCACCTCGAAGCTGGCCGAGAGCCTGTCCTCCTGGGCCGGCAACGGCAAGTTCGAGATGCGCGCCGTCAAGGAGCGCCTGAAGGGCTTCGTCGACGGCGGCCAGCTCGGCATCTTCACCAATGGCTACTGGGGCCACCCGGCGATGAAGCTGCCGCCGGAAGTGAACCTGCTGGCCGTGGCGCACTACCTGCAGGCCCTCGACGTGCAGCGCAAGGCCAACAAGATCGTCTCCATCCTCGGCAGCAAGACGCCGCACATCCAGAACGTCGCCGTCGGCGGCGTTTCCAACGCCATCTCCACCGACAGCTACTCGACGCTGGGCGTCGAGCGCCTGCTGGCGATCAAGGGCTGGATCGACGAGCTGGCCGACTTCGTCAAGAACGTCTACCTGATCGACGTCGCCGCGGTGGGCGCCTTCTACGCCGACTGGACCAAGTACGGCGCCGGCGTCACCAACTACCTTGCCGCGCCGGACATCCCGCTCGACACCAAGGGCACGAAGTTCGCGCTGCCCGGCGGCTACATCGCCAACAAGGACCTCGGCTCCTTCAAGGCCATCAAGACCTTCAACGACGACTACTGGGTCAAGGGCGTCGAGGAGAGCTCCAAGCACTCCTGGTACGAGGGTTCCAAGGCGCTGCACCCCTACAAGGGCGAGACCAAGCCGCAGTACACCGACTTCAAGGAGGACGGCAAGTATTCCTGGCTGAAATCGCCGACCTTCTACGGCAAGCCGGCGCAGGTCGGGCCGCTCTCCCGCGTGCTGTGCATGCTGGCCGCCGGCCACGAGCCGACCAAGAAGTACGCCACCGCCGCGCTCGACACCGTCTCGGCGCTGGCCAAGACCAAGGTCGGGCTGGAGGCCATGCATTCCACCATCGGCCGCCATGCCGCCCGCGCCGTTTCCTGCGCGGTGCAGGTCGACATGCTGGCCGACCAGTGGCAGCTGCTGGTGAACAACATCGCCAAGGGCGACGTCGCCACCTTCAACAAGCCGGTCTTCCCGAAGGGCGAGATCATGGGCCAGGGCTTCCACGAGGCGCCGCGCGGCCTGCTCTCGCACTGGGTCGTCATCGACGACGGCAAGATCAAGAACTACCAGTGCGTGGTGCCCTCGACCTGGAACGCCTGCCCGAG
>JAEUNH010000059.1 GCA_016791205.1 Rhodocyclaceae bacterium
ATGGGATTGCCCATGAATGATCCTCTCTTTCGTCGTACAAATGTACTTGTGGGTCCTCGCCGGGAGACGTCCTATTGGCGCAGTAGTCGCAAGCCGTTCGCCACCACCAGCAGGCTCGCCCCCATGTCGGCGAACACCGCCATCCACAGCGTCGCCTGGCCGGCCAGCGCCAGAGCGAAGAACACCGCCTTGATGCCGAGGGCGAGCGAGATGTTCTGCCACAGCACGTGCGACGTGCGGCGGCTGAGTTCGATGAAGCGCGGCAGCTTGCGCAGGTCGTCGTCCATCAGCGCCACGTCGGCGGTCTCGATGGCGGTGTCGGTGCCCGCCGCGCCCATGGCGAAGCCGATGGAGGCGCGGGCCAGGGCCGGCGCATCGTTGATGCAGTCGCCCACCATGCCGACTTCGCCGTGGCGGGCGATAAGCTCGTCGATGGCGGCGAGCTTGTCCTCGGGCAGCAGATCGCCGCGGGCGTCGTCGATGCCGACCTGGTCGGCGATGGCGCGCGCCGTCGTCCGGTTGTCGCCGGTGAGCATCACCGAGACCACGCCGAGCGCATGGAGGTCGCGGATCGCCTCGGCGCTGTGGCCGCGCACGGTGTCGGCCACGCCGAACACGCACAGCGGCTCGCGCTCGGTGACGAGCACTACGGCCGTCTTGCCTTCCCGCTCCAGGCGCTGGAGCACTTCTTCGACGTGCGGACCGCAGACGGCGAGTTCCTCCACCAGGCGGTGGTTGCCGACGTAGTACAACTGCCCCGCCACTGTGCCCTTCGCTCCCCGGCCGGCCAGCGCTTCGAAGGCGTTAACGTCCAGCAGGGGCCGCCCGGGTTCCTGCCAGGCGGCAACGAGTGCGGCGGCGACCGGGTGCTCGGAATGGGCATCGACGCTGGCGGCGAGCTGCAGCAGCTCGTCGGCCGGCCGGGCGTTCAGCGGCACCACGTCGGTCAGCTGCGGCCGCCCGTGGGTCAACGTGCCGGTCTTGTCGAGGGCGACGGCCTTGATGCGGCGGCCGTTTTCCAGATGCACGCCACCCTTGACGAGGATGCCGTGGCGGGCCGCCGCCGCCAGGCCGCTCACCACCGTGACCGGCGTCGAGATCACCAGCGCGCAGGGGCAGGCGATGACCAGCATCACCAGCGCCTTGTAGAACCAGTCGAGGAAGGCGGCGCCGAAGAAGAGCGGCGGCAGCAGCGCCACCAGCACCGCGAAGGCCACCACCGCCGGCGTGTAGTAGCGGGCGAATTGATCGACGAATCTCTGCGTCGGCGCGCGCTGCCCTTGCGCCTCCTGCACGGTGTGGATGATGCGGTCGAGCGTGGTGCCACCCTTGTTGGCCGTGACGCGGAACTCGAAGGCGCCGCGCTCGTTTACCGTGCCGGCGAAGACGGCATCGCCGGCTGCCTTCTCCACCGGCATGCTCTCGCCGGTGATCGGCGCCTGGTTCACCGCGCTGGCGCCGGCCGTCACCACGCCGTCGAGGGGGATGCGCTCGCCCGGCTTGACGCGCAGCGTCTGGCCGACCTGGATTTGCGCCGCCGGCCGCTCCACCCACGCGCCGTTCTCCAGCCGCACGGTCGCCGTCTCCGGCGCCATTGCCATCAGGCCGCGCACCGCGTTCCTGGCGCGCTCCAGCGACAGCGTCTCGATCAGTTCGGCCAGGGCGAAGAGGAAGATCACCACCGCCGCTTCCGGCCACTCGCCGATGGCCACCGCGCCGATCATGGCGACGCTCATCAGGAAGTTCATGTTGAGGGTGAAGGTCTTCAGCGCGATCCAGCCCTTCTTCAGCGTGCCGAGCCCGCCCGTGGCGATGGAGAGCAGGGCGAGGCCGATCACCGGCAGCGAGGTCTCGTCGGCGCCCGACCAGGCGAGCGCCTCGGCGGCCAGCGCGGCCGTGCCGGAGACGGCCATCAGCAGCCGGGTCCGCGCCGGCACGGCGGGCGCCTCGGCCGCGCGGTCGCTTGCGCACGAGGTGCAGGCGGCCGGCTGCTGCGGCCCGGCGCGCATGCCGATCTCGCCCAGCGCACCGAGGATCGGCCCGTCGTCGGGCAGGCGGTGGCCGACGGTGAGCCGGCGCTCCATCAGGTTGAAGGCCAGTTCCTCAATGCCCGGCACGGCGCCGAGGCGCTTGCGGATCAGCGCCTCCTCCGTCGGGCAGTCCATGTTGGCGATGACGAATGTCGATTGCTTCATGATGTTCCTGAGTCGGTTACCGGGTGGATCGAGGGGCGCGGCGCGGAAGCGGTCGCGCCCCGCCGGCTCACTTCGGCTGCGGCCACATCCAGTGCTGATGCTGCATCATGTGGTCCATCATCATCTGCTGCATCGGCATGTACCGCTCCATCATGTATTGGCGCTGACGGAGCTGCTCGGGCGTCATGCGCCGGTAGTCCCCCCACATCGGGCCGCCCATCATGTGGCCCCCCATGCCCATCATCGGGCCGCCGCCCATGCCCATCATGGGACCGCCGGCGCAGCAGCCCATCATGCCCGGCCCCCACATGCCCTGCATCAGCTGCATGTTGTTCTGCATCGTGGCCCAGTGTTCCTGCAGCAGTTTCTGCCGCGCCTGCGGGTCCTGCGTCTGGCGCAGCTTCTCCATCTGCTCCTGCATCTTTTTCATGTTCTCCTGCGCCTGCGCCATCTGCCGGTCGAACTCGGCGGTGTCAGGGGCGGCCGGCTTCGCCTTGCCGCCCGGGGCGGGCGGTGCGTCGGCGGCCAGGAGCAGCGGCGCCGGCATCGCCAGCGCCGCGATCATTCCCATCGTCAGCAGTCGTTTCATGTTCGCGCTCCTTTCAAGTGTCCGTGCTGCCCATCTGGGTAGCCGCACTATTGCAAACCCTGTAGCCGCCCCAGGGTCAAGGGGTATCATGCCGGCAAGGAAGGAGGCGTCATGCGCATTGGGGAACTCGGACGGGCTACCGGGGTGGATATCGAGACCATCCGCTACTACGAAAAGCTAGGCCTGCTGCCGGCGCCGGCCCGCTCAAGCAACGGTTACCGCGCCTATGGCGCCGCGCACCTGGAGCGGCTGGCCTTTGTCCGGCACTGCCGGGCGCTCGACGTGCCGCTGGCCGAGATCAAGCGGCTGCTCGATTTCGTCGCTCATCCGGATGCCGACTGCGGCGACATCAACCGGTTGATCGACGATCAGCTGGCGCGGACGCGGGCGCGGCTCAAGTCCATGCGCGCGCTGGAGAAGCAACTCATCGCGTTGCGGGCGCGCTGCGAGACAGGGCATGTCGCCGCCGAGTGCGGCATCCTGCAAGAACTCGTCGGTGCGGCGCACGGAGAGGCGTGTGCGTGCCATTATTTGGCGAACGAAGCACCAGTGGCGTCAGCTCGGAAGACCAGAAAATAATGACGCCTCTGTAGACGAAGTGACTGTAGTTCGAAGGTGTAAGCCCCCCCCTTTTTTCGACATGCCTACTGAACCCGGGGCGATTCAGCTTGATGTTGGCACATTAGCAGCCTATTTGATTTCCAGAAATATTTATAGCGGACGTTAATTCGCCAAACGAGCAACGATACTGACGTCGGCTTCGGCCGACGTCCTGTCGGTGGGTGATCGCGTTGTATGACTGCTCGACTCAGTAAGTCGCCCTTCAGAGCCGGGCCACTTCATGCCAGCCAAGGACAGCAACCGCTGCACTGCCGAACGTAGGCCTGAAAGCCTGACAGTCTCTTCAGGGTCGATTCGAGTCGGTCAGATCAGATACGATTCAATGGTCAGTTCAGCGCGTATCCGCATCTGGGGCAGTGCCGCGCAACGGAAGGACTTTCCCGCCG
>JAEUNH010000063.1 GCA_016791205.1 Rhodocyclaceae bacterium
GGCCCGGGCCGTTGTGCGGTGGTGCTGCCCGACAACGTGCTCTTCGAGGGCGGCGCCGGCGAAACCATCCGTAAGAAACTGCTGCACGAATGCGAGGTACACACGCTGCTGCGCCTGCCAACGGGCCTGTTCTACGCGCAAGGCGTGAAGGCGAATGTGCTGTTCTTCGACAAGAAGCCGGCCAGCGAGACGCCGTGGACGAAGAAACTGTGGATTTACGATCTGCGCACCAACAAGCATTTCACGCTGAAAACCAATCCGATGCGGGTTCAAGATTTGGGCGAATTCGTGAGCCTGTACAACCCAGCCAATCGGCACGACCGCAAAGCGACTTGGTCGGCGGACAACCCGGATGGCCGCTGGCGCGCGTACGACTACGACGAGCTGATCGCCCGCGACAAGGCCAGCCTGGATATCTTCTGGCTCAAGGATGAATCGCTGGCCGACAGCGACAACCTGCCTGCGCCAGAGGTAATTGCGCTGGAGATTGTGGAGGACCTGGAGGCGGCGCTGGAACAGTTCAGATTGATTGCCGCCGATTTGAACGACACAAGCGAATCGGCGTAGGTGTATAACGGGCTGCCGGTCTACGAGGTGCTGGCGCGGGTGTTCGGGTAGGGCGTCCGATCAGGAGCCGCGCCGCTTGTCGCCGCGGCCCTTGCCGCCGGCGGTCGGGCGGGCGGGCTTCTCGGCCAGGCGGCCGGTGACGTACTTGTGCAGGACGCTGGCGATCAGGGTCTGGTAGGGGATGCCTTCTTCCATTGCCTTGACCTGGATGTCGTTGAGGTCGATCGACGACAGGCGGATGTTCACCCGGCGGTCCTTGATGGCGGTGGCCCGCGCCGCGGCCTTCAGCCGCGCCAGCTCGGCCTTGGTGGCTACCGACTTGAGCTTGCCCTTCTCGAAGGCTTCGAGCACTTCCGCTTCGTAGGCATCAATCTTCGACATCGCGCTCACCTTGTTTCAAATAGTCCCGCGTTGCCTTGCGGCTCGGGATAACGGTTTTCAGGAAGAAGTGGTCGTCCTCCTCCACGTACGGCACCAGGTAACAGTAGCCGTCGCTGGCGACCACCAGCACACGCTGCCGTGGATACCTGGCCTGGTTCGGATGGGCCAGGATATCGAGCAGCCCGCCGGACTCGATGGCGACCACGATGCTCTCGAAGGACACGCCACGCTCGGCCTTGAGTGTCTCGTTCTTCTCGGGGTTCCAGCGGAACGGCTTCATGGACGCATGCTACGCCGATGTGTGCCTTTTGTCACCACACCAGAGTTGCTAAACAAAATGCTCGTTTGTTTAGCAACCGGCAGTCCCGGCATCGCCGTGTTGCGGAGACTGACTTTTCCCGGAAGGTATTCGCAATTCTCGAATTGAGAATATTGACAGTAACCTGTTTATTTAATATGGTTGTTTCCATGTTTTCTTGTTTCTCGAAATAAGAATATGGCCAAGCTCAGCAACCAGCAGCTGGTTCTCAAGCCGCAGGATCTGTTCGTTCTGCTGGCCCTGCTTTGCCGTGGCGAGGGGCTGGTCACCTATCCCGAGCTGGCAGCGGAAACGGGGCTGGCGGCCTCTGCGGTGCATGGCGCGCTGAAGCGCGCGGTGGTGGCGCGGCTGCTGATTTTCCAGGAACGCCGCCCGGTGATCCTGAAGGCGCAGCTCAAGGAGTTTCTGCTGAGCGGGGCCAAGTATGCGTATCCGCCGGTGTGGGGCTCGCTGACGCGCGGCGTGCCGACCGGCTATGCCGCGCCGCCCTTGAACAGGATCATCGTGGCTTCATCCGATCCGGTGCCGGTGTGGCCCAGTGCGAAGGGTGCGGCGCGCGGCGTCGGCCTCGCGCCCTTGTACCCTTCCGTGCCGGAAGCGGCGCTGCGCAACGAGAAGCTCTACGCGCTGCTCGCCCTCTTCGATGCGATCCGCTCGGGCCAGGCGCGCGAACGCAATGCCGCGCGCGACCTGCTGGAAGACTTTTTCAAGTGAATCCGCGCGACCCGAATCTTGCCCGACTCGAGCTGCTCGCGCAGGTGTTGGTATAGTCAATATATGCCGGTAATAGACGGCATATTTATTGACATAAGCAGGTTATAGCCGGCATAATAAGCTCGCATAAGCAAGTAATAGCCTGCTCTAGGAGCGTCTGATGATTGATTCCAATAAGAAACTCAAGCGAATGCAGCTTTCCGATGCGCTGCAGGCTTACCCAAGCCCGGAAACGGCCATGCCGCCGCGGGGCGGATGGGTGCGAGCGATCCGGGAAGCGTTGGGCATGACGCAAGCGCAATTGGGTGCGCGCGCCGGCATCAGCCGGCAGTCGGTGCAGGATTTCGAGCGGGCCGAGGCCGATCGCCGCATCACGCTGGACAGCCTGGATCGCCTGGCGCGGGCGATGGGTTGTCGCGTGGCCTATGCGCTGGTGCCGGAGGGCGGCACGCTCGACGATCTGCGCGAGCGCCGTGCCGACGCGCTTGCCGAGGCTATGCTGCAGCCGACCGACCATTCCATGAAGCTGGAGGCACAAGGCGTGTCGGCCAGGGAACGCGAGCGCCAGCGCAAGCTGCTGGCCGAGGCCCTGCTGAGGGGCAGCGCGCGCAAGCTATGGCAATGAATCTCGACTATCCGCCCGGCGCCACGCCGCTCGATCCCGACGAGGCGGCCGGGCTGATCCCCTCGCACATCGCCAACCACGGCCAGTTGAACGAGTGGGAGATGGTTAACATCATCGAGGGGGAGCGCTGGGCTTTCGGGCGGCGGCACAGGAATCTGCTTGGCAATGAGTTCGTCTGCGCTTTGCACAAGCGCATGTTCGGCAAGACCTGGTGCTGGGCGGGAAAATTCCGCACCACCGAGAAGAACATCGGTGCGGACCCGCTGCGCATCCAGCCGGCACTGCATGATCTCTGCGAAGACGTGAAGACGCAGCTTGAATGCAAGAGCTATCCGCTCGACGAAATCGCGGCGCGGTTCAGCCACCGGCTGGTGGCGATCCATCCCTTCGCGAACGGAAACGGCCGGTTGTCGCGGACCATGGCAGATTTGTTGCTTGCGCAGCACGGCGCGCCGCGTTTCTC
>JAEUNH010000075.1 GCA_016791205.1 Rhodocyclaceae bacterium
CTGGTGGTGATGGCCATCATCGCCCTGCTCCTATCGCTGGCGGCGCCGCGCTATTTTGGTGGGGTCGACAAGGCAAAGGAAACCGTGCTGCGCGAGAACCTGCACCAGATGCGGGATGCCCTCGACAAGTACTACGGCGACCATGCCCGCTATCCTGACGCGCTGGATGATCTCGTGGCAAAAAAATACCTTCGCAGCATTCCTGCCGACCCGGTGACGGACAGCAACAAGACCTGGGTGGTCGTGCCGCCTTCCGATCCTCAGAAGGGCGGAGTCTTCGACATCAAGAGCGGCGCCAGCGGACATGGCAAGGATGGCACACCCTACAACACTTGGTAGGCGCCAGGCCGGGGTTGCCTACCTGGCGTTGCTGATCCTGCTGGCGGCCATGGGTGCCGCTTCGGCCACTTTCGCCACGATCTGGCACACCAGCCAGCAGCGCGAGAAGGAGAAGGAGCTGCTGCACATCGGCCTGCAGTTCCGGCGCGCCATCATGCAGTACTACGAGAGTTCTTTGGGAGAGAAGAAATACCCGCAGCGATTGGAGGACTTGCTGTCCGACCGACGCTTTGCGGGGGAGCGACGCTATTTGCGGCGAATCTACCGCGACCCGATGACGCAGAAGACTGCTTGGGGCATCGTGCCCGCGCCCGGAGGCGGCATCATGGGCGTCTATAGCCTGTCGAACGAGCGCGCGCTGAAGAAGGACGGGTTTCCAGTCGCGCTGAAGGACTTCACGAACAAGGGCAGCTACACTGAATGGAAGTTTACTTACGATCCTCCACAACCGCCTTCCGGACTACCTTCTACACAATCGCCCCCAACATCCAAGACGGGTAATTCGCCAAAGTAGCGAAATCCTTCTTACACAGCAGCATGTTCTAGGCAGCGGCTGACTGTATTTTTAAAACGCTCGACAGACTTTATTCCCCTCCGACAGACTTTATTGTTTCCTTTGATGACCGAACTCACCACAGCGTCTCGCGCTCGGCGGTCGAGGATATCTTGTGGATCGACAGATCGGCGCCGTTGAATTCCTCTTCGGCATCGAGACGCAGGCCGACCAGCTTCTTCAGCGTGCCGTAGACGATGAAGCTGCCGATCACGGCCACCGCGACACCCATCAGCGTGCCGATCAGCTGCGCCATGAAGGAAACGCCGCCCATGCCGCCCAGCGCCTTCATGCCGAAGATGCCGGCGGCGATGCCACCCCAGGCGCCGCACAGGCCGTGCAGCGGCCAGACGCCGAGCACGTCGTCGATCTTCCAGCGGTTCTGCGTCAGGGTAAAAAGGTAGACGAACAAGCCGCCCGCCACCGCGCCGGTGACGAGCGCGCCGAGCGGATGCATCAGGTCCGAGCCGGCGCAGACCGCGACGAGTCCAGCCAGCGGGCCGTTATGCACGAAGCCCGGGTCGTTCCTGCCGGCGACCAGCGCCGCCAGCGTGCCCCCCACCATGGCCATCAGGGAATTCATCGCCACCAGGCCCGATATCTTGTCGAGCATCTGGGCGCTCATGACGTTGAAGCCGAACCAGCCGACGGTGAGCACCCAGGCGCCGAGGGCGAGAAAGGGGATGCTCGAGGGCGGGTGCGCGGAAATCCCGCCGTCCTTGTTGTAGCGCCCGCGCCGCGCACCGAGCAGGACCACGGCGACGAGGCCGACCCAGCCGCCCACCGCATGCACCACCACCGAGCCGGCGAAGTCGTGGAATTCCTCGCCGAAGGAGGCCTTCAGCCAGGCCTGGATGCCGTAGGCCTGGTTCCAGGCGATGCCCTCGAAGAAGGGGTAGACGAAGCCGACCAGCAGGAACGTGGCGGCGAGTTGCGGATTGAATTTCGCCCGCTCGGCGATGCCGCCCGAGACGATGGCCGGGATCGCCGCGGCGAAGGTGAGCAGGAAGAAGAACTTCACCAGGTCGTAGCCGTTCTTCTGCGCCAGGGTCTCGGCGCCGGCGAAGAAGTTCACGCCATAGGCGATGCCGTAGCCGATGAAGAAGTAGGCGATGGTCGACACGGCAAAGTCCACCATGATCTTGACCAGGGCGTTCACCTGGTTCTTCCTGCGCACCGTTCCGAGTTCGAGGAAGGCGAAGCCGGCATGCATGGCGAGGATCATGATGGCGCCGAGCAGGACGAAAAGGACGTCCGCGGAGGTGATCTTGACGACGGGTTCCATGGTGCGCTCCTGGATTGAATTGAGCGCTCAGAGTGCAAAATCCGTTCCAGAAAAATTGCGGAATCGAATCAGGGGATTAAAGTCGGTGTCCGCAACACGGCGCACCAAGGCGGTGCGAACGGCTGCCGATCCGCACCGGGGCGGTGCGCGAATTCACTCGGGGCGCACTACTTGGTGGCGTTGCCGGGAAGCAGGTCGACCGGCAGCAGCGCCCACATCTCGCCGCGCTGGCGCATGCGCCCCGCCAGGGCGCCCGCCTCGGCGCCGAAGCCCCAGAAGAAATCGGCGCGCACCGCGCCCTTGATGGCGCCGCCGGTGTCCTGGGCCAGCACCAGGCGCTGCAAGAGCTTTTCGCTGCCGGGCTGGGTGGTGGACAGGAACACCGGCGCGCCAAGCGGAATCGCGCGCGGGTCGACGGCGATGCTGCGCCCGGGCGTGAGCGGCACGCCCAGCGCGCCGATGGGGCCGCCGCCGCTGTCAGGCAACTCGCGGAAAAAGACGAAGCTCGGGTTGGCGTTGAGCAGTTCGCCCACGCGCTTCGGATTGGCGCGCGCCCAGGCCTGGATGCCCTGCATGGAAGCGTCTTCCAGCCTCAGCTCGCCCTTCTCCACCAGCCAGCGGCCGATCGACAGGTAGGGATGGCCGTTCTGCTCGGCGTAGCCGACGCGCTGGTGGCGGCCGTCGGGCAGCTCGACGCGCCCCGAGCCCTGTACCTGCAGGAAGAACAACTCGATCGGATCGGCGACCCAGAGGAGCGCCTTGCCGGCGAGGGCGGGCGCCTGCGGGGTGAGTTCCGCGCGCGACCAGTAGGGGACCACCTTGCGCCCGTCGAGGCGGCCGCGCAGGCGGAAATTCTTCAGCTCCGGATACAGCTCGCCCAGATCGACCACCAGCAGGTCGTCGGGCACGCCGTAGATGGCGTGGGCGAACGTCTTGCTCCGCTCTCGGCTGCCGCGCAACAGGGGCTCGTAATAGCCGGTGACGAGGCCCTCGCGCGACTCGTCGGGGTTCACCACCCGCCAGGGGCGGAAGCGCGCCTCGAAGAAACCGCGCAGCGCGGCATCCTGCGCCGGCAGCGCGCGCGCTTCCTCACAGACGCCACGCCAGGCCGGCTGCTTCGCCAGCACGCTGCATGAGGCGAGCAGGGCGCCATGCGCCTCGGCAAGGTTGTCGCCGCCCCAGCCCTTCACCTCTTCCCAGCGCGCCGCCTGCAGCGGCCTGGCCGGCGCCCTGGGCGGCTGCGGCGGTTCGACCGCCGGACAGGCCGGGCAGGCGGCGCAGACGCATTGCGCTTCGGATTTCGTCGTCGCGGCCGGCGGCAGGGCGCAGCCGGCGAGTAGCAGCAGGGCGCCCAGGGCGGGCGCAAGTTGGCGCAGCGGCATGAATTTCGTTACAGTCGGATTTTTCGCCAGTATAGCAATCGCGATGGACGACCTCTCGCGCCTCATCAAGCGCGCCGAAGCGCTGCTGGAACGTCTCGAAACCCTGCTGCCCCAGCCTGCCGCCGCGCCGGACTGGAAGGCCGCGACCGCCTTCCGCTGGCGCAAGCGCGGCGGGCGCGGCGCGCTCGATCCGGTGGCGCGGCCGCATCGCATCCGCCTCAAGGACCTGCGCAACGTCGACGAGCAGAAGCGGCGCATCGAGCGCAACACCCGCCAGTTCGTCGACGGCAAGACTGCCAACAACGTGCTGCTTACCGGCGCGCGCGGCACCGGCAAGAGCTCGCTGGTCAAGGCCCTGCTCACCCAGTATGCGGGGAAGGGCCTGCGCCTGATCGAGGTGGACAAGCACGACCTCGTCGACCTGCCCGACATCGTCGACCTGGTCGCCGGCCGTCCGGAGCGTTTCATCGTCTTCTGCGATGACCTTTCCTTCGAGGCCGGCGAGCCCGGCTACAAGGCGCTGAAGAGCATCCTCGACGGCTCGGTGGCGAGCACGCCGGACAACATCCTGCTCTACGCCACCTCGAACCGCCGCCACCTGATGCCGGAATTCATGGACGAAAACCTGGAGACCAAGCACATCGGCGGCGAGGTGCATCCCGGCGAGGCCACCGAGGAGAAGATCTCGCTCTCCGAGCGCTTCGGCCTGTGGCTGTCCTTCTACCCCTTCGACCAGGACGCCTACCTGGCCATCGCCGCCCACTGGCTGGGCGAGTACGGCGTGCCGGCGGCGGCCATCGCCGCCGCCCGCGAGGAAGCGCTGCAGTGGGCGCTGATGCGCGGCTCGCGCAGCGGCCGCATCGCCTGGCAGTTCGCCCGCGACTACGCCGGACAGCACGGCGGCGCGAAAAAGTGAGCCTTGTCGAAGCGGCGGCGGCCGTCATCCTGCGGCCCGACGGCCATTTCCTGCTCGGCCGACGCCCGCCCGGCAAACCCTACGCCGGCTACTGGGAGTTCCCCGGCGGCAAGATCGAGCCGGGCGAGACCGCGGCGCAGGCGCTGGTGCGCGAACTCCACGAAGAGCTCGGCATCGAGGCCGACCGCTACACGCCATGGATCACCCGCGAGTTCGTCTATCCGCACGCCCACGTGCGGCTGCATTTCTTCCGCGTCAGCGGCTGGCACGGGGAGATCCGCGACATCCACCACGACGCGCTGGCCTGGAAACGCGCCGGCAACGTCGATGTCGAGCCCATGCTGCCCGCCAACGTCGCCGTGCTGCGGGGACTGACTTTTCCGGATTTCTACGCCATCACCCACGCCGGCGACATCGGCATCGAGGCGCAGCTGCGGCAGCTGGAGCGGGCGCTGGCCGGCGGACTGCGCCTGCTGCAGATCCGCGAGCCGCGGCTCGGTGCCGAGGCCCGCGAGCGCTTCGCCCGCGAGGCGACGCGCCTGGCGCATGCCCACGGCGCGCGGGTGCTGGTGAACGGCGACCTCGCCCTGGCGCGGCTCGTCGGCGCCGACGGCGTGCACCTGCCCTGCGCCCAGCTCATGCAGCTGGCCGAGCGGCCCGACCTGCCGCTGGTGGCGGCTTCCTGCCATAACCCGCCGGAACTGGCGCGCGCCGCCGCGCTGGAACTGGATTTCGCCGTGCTGGGGCCAGTGAAGGAGTCGCTGAGCCATCCCGGCGTCGCCGGCCTCGGCTGGCAGCGCTGCGCGCAGTTGCTGGAGAATGTTTCGCTGCCGGTGTTCGCCCTCGGCGGGCTGCAGCGCGACGATCTGGAAGCGGCGCAGCGGACCGGCGCCCACGGCATCGCCGCCATCCGCGCGGCGTGGGGCTGACTTATTGATCGTCGGGCAGGGGCTTTTCGTTTTCCGGCACGCGGTACTCCTCCGCCGCCCAGGCGCCCAGATCGATGTTGCGGCAGCGTTCCGAACAGAACGGACGAAAGACACTTTCGGGA
>JAEUNH010000076.1 GCA_016791205.1 Rhodocyclaceae bacterium
GGCCCGGGCCAGCACCGGGGCATCGTTCACCCCGTCGCCCACCATCGCCACCACGGCGCCGGCGCGCTGCAGAGCCTGCAGATGGTCGTGCTTGTCCTGCGGCGACAGGCTGCCGCGCGCCTCGGCTATGCCCGCCGCCACGGCGGCCTGCCGCACCGCCGATTCGCCATCGCCGGAGAGCAGGCTGACCCGGCAGCCCAGGGCTTGCAGCCGGCGCACCAGCTCGCCCGCCTCCTCGCGCAGGACGTCGCCGAGACTGAAGCAGGCCAGCCAGCCCTGCGCATCGGCCAGTGCCACCACCGTGTCGCCTGCGTCGGTCGCTTCCCGGATCGCCGGCGGCATCGGCAAGCCATGGCCGGCGCCGGCGAAGTCCGGGCGGCCCAAGCGCAATCGGCGGCCAGCGATGCGGCCCTCCACTCCCTGGCCGGTGGTGGCTTGCAGCATCTCCGGCACCGGCAGCTGATCCGACGCGAGACAGGCCGCGCGCAGCGCTGCGCCGACGGGGTGCTCCGAGCCCTGCTCCAGCGCCGCCGCCCAGCGCAGCGCCTCGTCGGCCGAGAGATCTCCAATCACCACGATCCGTTTGAGGCGCAGCCGGCCCCAGGTCAGGGTGCCGGTCTTGTCGAAAACGAAATGATCGGCGCGCGCCAGGGTCTCGATGGCATGGCCGCGCGACACCAGCAGGCCGAGGCGCGAGAAGGCGCCGGTGGCAACCGCCAGCGCCGCCGGCGTCGCCAGCGACAGCGCGCAAGGGCAGCTCACCACCAGCACCGAGACGAACACCCAGAGAGCGCGCTCCGGGTCGATCAAGTGCCAGGCGATGCCGGTGGCGAGCGCCAGCAGCAGCAGGGCGGCGACGAACCAGGCGGCGATCCGGTCGGCCTGCTGCACCAGACGCGGCTTCTCGGCCAGCGCCCGCTCCATCAGGCGCAGGACGGAGGCGAGTTGCGTGGCCTCGCCGACCTGCTCCACGCGCAGCACCAGCGGGCTGCGGATGTTGACCGAACCGCCGATCAGCGTGCTGCCGACGGCCTTGGCGACGGGGCGGCTCTCGCCGGTCAGCAGCGATTCGTCCACCTCGCTCTCGCCCTGCGCGACACAGCCGTCGGCAGGCAGGGTTTCCCCCGGCGCCACCAGAACCAGGTTCCCCGGCAGCAGCGCGGAGGCCGCCACCCGCTCCGCCTCCAGGGAGGGATACGCCTTCAGAAGGGCCGCCGTGGCCGGCATGGCGCGGCCAAGCTGCTCGATGGATCGTACCGACTTGTGCCGCGCCAGCATCTCCAGGTAGCGTCCGCCCAGCAGCAGGAAGATGAACATCGTCACCGAGTCGAAATACACTTCGCCGCGCCCGGCCAGCGTCGCCCACAGGCTGGCGGCGAAGGCGGCGCCCACCCCCAGCGCCACCGGCACGTCCATGCCGACGCGGGCGAGGCGAAGGTCGCGCCAGGCGTTGCGGAAGAAGGGCGCCGCCGAATACAGCACCACGGGCAGGGTCAGCGCCAGGCTGGCCCAGCGCAGCAGCGCCTCGATGTCGGCGCCCATCTCGCCCTCGCCCGCCACGTAGGCCGGCACGGCGTACATCATCACCTGCATCATGCCGAAGCCGGCGACGAACACGCGCCACAACGCGGCGCGGCGCTCGCGTCCGGCGACCTCCTCGGCGCGGGCGGGATCGTAGGGGTGGGCGCGGTAGCCGATGGCGGCAATGGCGGCGAGGATGCCAGAGAGCCGGATCCGCCGCTCGTCCCAGCGCACCCGGGCGCGCCGGGTGGCGTAGTTGATGTCCACCGCCAGGACCCCGGCCTGGCGCGTCAGGTGCTGCTCGTTGAGCCAGACGCAGGCGGCGCAGGTGATGCCCTCGAGGATCAGCGCCGCCTCGCGCTCGTGTTCGGAGAGCGGCCGCACCAAGTTCCGCTGCACATCGGGCGCGTCGTAAAAAGTCGGCCCCCCCAGCACGGCGGGCAGCGCCTCGCGCGGGGACTCGGGCAGGGCGTCGCGGTGGCGGTAGTAGTCGTCGAGGCCGTTATCGACGATGGCCTGGGCCACGGCCTGGCAGCCGGCACAGCACATCCGGCGCGGCGCGCCGCCTATCTCGACGTCGAAACGCGCCGCCGCAGGAACCGGCAGTCCGCAGTGATAGCAGGCATGCTCGGCTTCGGTCATGGGCCGGCCGGCCCGCTCACTTCGGCTGCATGCGGATGGCGCCGTCCAGGCGGATCACCTCGCCGTTGAGCATCTCGTTCTGAATGATGTGCAGCGCCAGGGCGGCATACTCGGCCGGCTTGCCCAGGCGCGACGGGAACGGCACCATCTTGCCCAGGGCATCCTGCACGTCCTGCGGCATGCCGAGCAGCATCGGGGTCTCGAAGATGCCGGGGGCGATGGTCATGACGCGGATGCCCGAGCGCGACAGGTCGCGGGCGATCGGCAGGGTCATGCCGACCACGCCGCCCTTGGAAGCGGAATAGGCGGCCTGGCCGATCTGCCCGTCGAAGGCTGCCACCGAGGCGGTGTTGACGATCACCCCGCGCTCGCCGGCAGCGTTCGGCTGGCTGCGGCTCATGGCGTCGGCGGCCAGGCGGATCATGTTGAAGGTGCCGATCAGATTGATGTTGATGACCCGGGCGAAGGTCGCCAGCTGGTGCGGCCCCTCCTTGCCAAGGGTCTTCTCGCCGATGGCGATGCCGGCGCAATTGACCAGTCCCTGCAACCCGCCGAACGCCGATACGGCCAGGTCCACCGCGGCCTTGGCGCTCGCCTCCGAGGACACGTCGCACTCGGCGAAGCGGACTTTTGCGCCCAGCTCCTTCGCCAGCGCTTCGCCCGCCGCCTTGTTCAAGTCGGCGGCCACCACCTTGCCGCCCTGCCCCGCCAGGGCCCGCACCGTGCCGGCCCCCAGTCCCGACGCGCCGCCGGTGACGATGAATACGCTGTCCCTGATCTGCATCTGGCCTCCGAAAGAAAAATGGCCTGCGCGGTCGCAAGCCATTGAATTATGGTGCTGTTGAGTGGATTCGAACCACCGACCTACTGATTACGAATCAGTTGCTCTACCAACTGAGCTACAACAGCATGGGGGGCGGATTATAAACGAGCGCCGGCACCATGGGAAATTCGATGGCGTCAGTAAACCCCTCGAAAACCGTCCATCGGCCACCCAGCCCCGCTCATCTTCCTGTCATTGCCAGAAATGTCGGAACATTTTTAAATTCACACTGAGTTAAGACTGGA
>JAEUNH010000102.1 GCA_016791205.1 Rhodocyclaceae bacterium
TGCGTCACGCCGGCTGCGCCCGGCGCCGGGGATGCCGCCCTGCAGGATGTCGGCGACCGCCTTGCGCACGCTGCGCGGCACGATGCCGTGCGCGGCGTTGTGCGCCTCCTGCTTCGCGCGCCGGCGCTCGGTCTCGTCGAGCGCGCGGCGCATCGAGTCGGTGATGCGCTCGGCGTACAGGATCGCGCGGCCGTTGAGGTGGCGCGCGGCGCGGCCGATGGTCTGGATCAGCGAGCGCTCGGAGCGCAGGAAACCCTCCTTGTCGGCATCGAGGATCGCCACCAGCGATACCTCGGGCATGTCGAGGCCCTCGCGCAGCAGGTTGATGCCGACCAGCACGTCGAACTCGCCCAGGCGCAGGTCGCGGATGATTTCGACCCGCTCGACGGTCTCGACATCCGAATGCAGGTAGCGCACCTTGATGCCGTTCTCGCCGAGGTAGTCGGTCAGGTCCTCGGCCAGGCGCTTGGTCAGCGTCGTCACCAGCACCCGCTCGTTCTGCGCCGTGCGCAGCTTGATCTCGCCCAGCAGATCGTCGACCTGGGTCGAGGCCGGCCGGACGATCACCTGGGGGTCGACCAGGCCGGTCGGCCGCACCACCTGCTCCACCACCTGCGACTGGTGGGTCCGCTCGTACTCCGCCGGGGTGGCCGAAACGAAGACGGTCTGCGGCATCAGCTTCTCGAATTCGTCGAACCTGAGCGGCCGGTTGTCGAGGGCCGAGGGCAGGCGGAAGCCATAGCCCACCAGGTTCTCCTTGCGCGAGCGGTCGCCCTTGTACATGCCGCCCAGCTGGGGAATGGTGACGTGCGACTCGTCGATGAACATCAGGGCGTCGGGCGCCAGGTAATCGATCAGCGTCGGCGGCGGCTCGCCCGGCTGGCGGCCGGAGAGGTGGCGCGAGTAGTTCTCGATGCCCTTGCAGAAGCCCAGTTCGTTGAGCATTTCCAGGTCGAAGCGGGTTCGCTGCTCGATGCGCTGGGCTTCGACCAGCTGCTGGCCGGCCTGAAAAGCCTCGATCCGTTCGCGCAACTCGAGCTTGATGGCCTCGATGGCGCGCAACACCGTCTCGCGTGGCGTGACGTAATGGCTGGAGGGGTAGACCGTAAAGCGGCCCAGCTTCTGCCGCAGGTGGCCGGTGAGCGGATCGAACAGCTGCAACGACTCGATGACGTCGTCGAAGAGGGAAAGCCGCAGGGCAAACTCGGCGTTCTCGGCCGGGAAGATGTCGATCACGTCGCCGCGCACGCGGAAGGTGCCGCGATGGAAGTCGATCTCGTTTCGCTCGTACTGCATCTCGGCCAGGCGCTTGATGACGTCGCGCTGGCCGATGCGCTCGCCCTCGCGCAGGTGCAGGATCATGCCGTGGTAGTCCACCGGGTCGCCTATGCCGTAGATGGCCGAGACGGTGCCGACGATGACCACGTCGCGCCGCTCCAGCAGCGACTTGGTGGCCGACAGGCGCATCTGCTCGATGTGCTCGTTGATCGAGGAATCCTTCTCGATATAGAGGTCGCGCGACGGCACGTAGGCTTCCGGCTGGTAGTAGTCGTAGTAGGAGACGAAATACTCTACGGCGTTCTCCGGGAAGAACTCGCGAAACTCCGAGTAGAGCTGCGCCGCCAGGGTCTTGTTGGGCGCCAGCACCATCGCCGGCCGGCCCAGGCGGGCAATCACGTTGGCCATGGTGTAGGTCTTGCCCGAACCGGTGACGCCGAGCAGGGTCTGGTACATCAGGCCGTCCTGGATGCCCTCCACCAGCTTGGC
Organism: Rhodocyclaceae bacterium; assembly: GCA_016791205.1. GTDB lineage: Bacteria > Pseudomonadota > Gammaproteobacteria > Burkholderiales > Rhodocyclaceae > Desulfobacillus. The sequence goes on from JAEUNH010000102.1 coordinate 1,768, forward strand.
GATGGCTTCCGGCTGGTCGCCCGCCGGCTCGAAGGGCTGGTGCAGGAGGAACGGGCTCTCGGGAAAGGAAATCGGCACTTCGCTGGGACCTGAAAGCCGGGATTCTATCAAGCCGGGTCGCTTCGCCGCGTTTCCAGCCGGCCCGACAGCAAGCTGGCCGCCACGATCAGGGTGCCGCCGAGCCATTCCTGCAGCGTCATGGCCTCGCCGGCCAGCAGCCACGAGGCCAGGGCGGCGACCACCAGCTCGAAGAGGAAGATCACGATGGCCCGGTTGGCCGAGGTATGCGTCAGGCCGTACTGCACGAACAGGTTGGTCGCCAGCAGCACCAGGCCGACGAGGGCAATCAGCAGCCAGGCCTGCGGCGCCGGCATGAGGACCGGCGCCGGCTCGAACGGCAGCACCATCAGGCCCACCGCCACCACGCCGGCGAAGACGGCCATCGACTTGGCCTCGATGGACAGCGCCTGCGCCTTGCGGATCAGCACGTTGGCCAGCGCGAACAGGAAACCGGCGGCAAGCCCCAGCCACTCGGCCCCGTTCTGCGGCAGCGGCAACCCCAGGCTCGGCTGCCAGAGCATGACGAAGGCGCCGGCCAGGGACAGGCCGATCACCGCCGTCCCGGGGAGACCGACTTTTTCCTTCAGCAGCAGGAAGGCCAGCAGCACGGTCCACAGCGGCGCCAGGTAGAACAGCAGCAGCACCCGCATCACCTCGCCGTGCACCGTGGCCAGCACGTAGCCGAGGTTGCAGCCGCCGGCCGCCAGGGCGATGGCCAGCAGCATGCGGTCCGGCCGGAATCCGGCGAGGCGTCGCCCGAGCAGCGGCCGGCCCAGCAGCAGGGCGACGAAATAAGTCAGCGTGGCGGCCAATGCCGGAGAAACGCCCATCCCTTCCAGCACCCGGTAGGGATGCCAGATCAGCCCCCAGATGGTGGCCCCGGCCAGCAGCGAGGCGATGGCGACTGTGTCTCTGGCGGCTGGCATGGCTATAATCTTCGCTTTGCAGAAAAGAAGCGGCAGCCTGAAACGCATGCCGCGCGCCCGACGTGAACCCCAATCTCGACCTGCTCCAGCCCTACCCTTTCGAGAAACTGCGCCAGCTGTTCCAGGGCCTGCGGCCGCCGCCCGGCCTCGGCGAGATCCGGCTGTCGATCGGCGAGCCGCAGCACCCGACGCCGGCCTTCATCCAGGAAGCGCTGGCCGCCGGCCTGACGGGCCTGGCGAATTATCCCACGACCTCGGGCAGCGACGCCCTGCGCCAGGCCATCGCCGGCTGGCTGGCGCGCCGCTACGGCATCCCGCAACCGGACTGGGCCGACCAGGTGCTGCCGGTGAACGGTTCGCGCGAGGCCCTCTTCGCCTTCGCCCAGTGCGTGGTCGATCCTTCCCGCGGCGAGGCCCTGGTGCTCAGCCCCAACCCTTTCTACCAGATCTATGAGGGCGCCGCGCTGCTGGCCGGCGCCCGCCCGGTCTTTCTCAACCATCTGCCGGAGAACGGCTTCCGTTCCGACTTCGCGGCCATTCCGGCCGACCTCTGGCAGCGCATCCAGCTGGTCTACGTCTGTTCGCCTGCCAACCCCACCGGCAAGGTGCTCGGCCTCGACGAGTGGCAGCGCCTGTTCGAGCTGTCGGACGAGCACGGCTTCGTCATCGCCAGCGACGAGTGCTATTCGGAGATCTATTTCGACGAGGCGGCGCCGCCTCTCGGCGCGCTGCAGGCGGCCCAGGCCCTCGGCCGCCCCGACTACCGGCGCATCGTGATGTTTTCCAGCCTGTCGAAGCGCAGCAACGTGCCGGGCCTGCGCTCCGGCTTCGTTGCCGGCGACGCCGCAATCCTGAAACAGTTCTGGCTCTACCGCACCTACCAGGGCTGCGCCATGAGCCCGCCGGTGCAGCAGGCCAGCCTCGCCGCCTGGGGCGACGAGGCACACGTGCGCGAAAACCGCCGCCTCTATCGGGAGAAGTTCGACGCCCTGACACCGATCCTCGCCAGCTGCCTCGAGACGGCGCGGCCCGAGGCCGGCTTCTACCTGTGGGCACGGACGCCGGTGGCCGACACCGAGTTCGCCCTCGGCCTGCGGCGTGAATATAATGTGACCGTTCTGCCCGGCAGCTACCTCGCGCGCGAATCGGGCGGCATCAACCCGGGCGCGCACTTCGTGCGCATCGCGCTGGTCGCCTCGATCGAGGAATGCCTCGAGGCGGCGCACCGAATCGAAGCTTATTGCAGAAAACTATAGGGAATCATCCATGCAGGATTATCAGCAGATCATCGAGCAGGCCTGGGAAGCGCGCGCCGACATCCAGCCCGGCAAGGCGCCGGCCAAGGTCGGCGAAGCGGTCGAGCACGTGCTGGCCCAGCTCGACCAGGGCAAGCTGCGGGTGGCCGAGAAGATCGACGGCCTGTGGACCACCCACCAGTGGGTCAAGAAGGCCGTGCTGCTCTCCTTCCGCCTCGAAGACAATCGCGTCATGGAAGGTGGCGTCCACCGCTACTGGGACAAGGTGCCGACCAAGTTCGGCAAGTACGACGCCGAGCAGTTCGAGCGGGGCGGCTTTCGGGTGGTGCCCGGCGCCGTGGTCCGGCGCGGCGCCTACATCGGCCGCAACGTGGTGCTGATGCCCTCCTTCGTGAACATCGGCGCCTATGTCGACGAGGGCACCATGGTCGACGGCTGGGCCACCGTCGGCTCCTGCGCCCAGATCGGCAAGCACGTGCACCTGTCCGGCGGCGTCGGCATCGGCGGGGTGCTGGAGCCGCTGCAGGCCAACCCGACCATCATCGGCGACAACTGCTTCATCGGCGCCCGCTCCGAGGTGGTGGAGGGCGTCATCGTCGAGGACGACTGTGTCATCTCGATGGGCGTCTTCATCGGCCAGAGCACCCGCATCTACAACCGCGAGACCGGCGAGACCAGCTACGGCCGCGTGCCGGCAGGCTCGGTGGTGGTCTCCGGCAGCCTGCCCTCGGCCGACGGCAAATACAGCCTCTACTGCGCCGTCATCGTCAAGCAGGTGGACGCCAAGACGCGGGCCAAGGTCGGCATCAACGAACTGCTGCGCGGCATCTGAAGCATCCATTTGACCCGGGGGGGCGGACATGATCTTCGACAAGCTTTTCCACCTGATGGCCGAGAAAAAGGCCTCCGACATCTTCGTTTCCGCCGGCGCGCCGATCCACATCAAGATCCAGGGCTCGACGATTCCGATCAACCAGCAGATCATGGATCCCGAGACCATCCAGCGCATGGCCTACGAGATGCTGGCGCCGGAGCAGATCAGGCACTTCGAGGAGGAAAAGGAGATCAACCTCTCCTTCGGCATCCGCGACATCGGCAACTTCCGGGTGAACATGTTCTGGCAGCGCGGCACCATCGCCATCGTGGTGCGCTTCATCCAGGGCGAGATCCCCAAACTGGACGAACTGGGCCTGCCCAAGACACTCGAGGAAGTGATCATGGAGAAGCGCGGCCTGGTGCTGGTGGTCGGCTCGACCGGCTCGGGCAAGTCCACCACCCTGGCGGCGATGATCGACCACCGCAACAGCAACCGCTCGGGCCACATCCTGACCGTGGAAGACCCGATCGAATATTTGTTCAAGCACAAGAAATCGGTGGTCAACCAGCGCGAGATCGGGCTCGACACCAAGATCTGGGAAAACGCCCTCAAGAACGCCATGCGCCAGGCGCCGGACTGCATCCTGATCGGCGAGATCCGCGACCGCGAGACCATGGCGGCGGCGCTGGCCTATGCCCAGACCGGCCACCTGTGCCTGGCGACGCTGCACGCCAACAACAGCTACCACGCCATGAACCGGATCATCAACTTCTACGCCCTGGAGAACCGCCCGGCACTGTATCTCGACCTGTCGGTGAGCCTGAAGTGCATCATCTCCCAGCGCCTGGTGAAGAAGCCCGACGGCAAGCGCATTCCCGCCGTCGAGATCCTCCTCAACACCCGCCACATCCAGGAACTGGTCGAGAAGGGCGAGATCAACGGCATCAAGGAGGCCATGGAGCAGAGCCTGGCGCCCGGCTCGCAGACTTTCGAGCAGGACCTGTTCCGCCTCTACAAGGAGAACATCGTCACCCTCGACGAAGCGCTGGCCAACTCGGACTCGCCGACCAACCTGTCCTGGCTGATCAACAACTCCCAACTCGGCACGCCCTCGCCGGCCGACAGGAAATCCAACGCCTCGCCATCGGCCCTGGACTTCAGCCAGACGGACCCCAGCGGCACCTCCTTCACCGAATTCACCCTCAACGTCGACGACGCCGGCGGATGAGCGCCCCGCACGGCCGCCCGAAGGGGCGCAAGCCACAACCTGGAGCCGTGCAGCGGCGATCACCCATCACCCCCTTCCTCGGGAAGGGGGATGGGGGGAAGGCAGTCCAGTGAGCGACACCCTCGAGCTTGCCCGCGCCCTGATCGCCCGCCGCTCCGTCACGCCCGAGGACGGCGGCTGCCTGGAACTGGTCGGCGAACGCCTGTCCCGGCTCGGCTTCCGGCTGGAGCGCTTCGACCAGGGCGGCGTCGCCAACCTGTGGGCCCGCCGCGGCGCAGCCGCGCCGCTGCTCTGCTTCGCCGGCCACACCGACGTGGTGCCGAGCGGCCCGCTCGATCAATGGCGTTCCGATCCCTTCGCGCCGGAAGTGCGCGACGGCCGGCTCTACGGCCGCGGCGCGGCCGACATGAAGACCTCGATCGCCGCCTTCGTCACCGCCGTCGAGGGCTTTCTCGCCGAACGGCCGCAGCACCCGGGTTCGATCGCCCTGCTGCTCACCTCCGACGAGGAAGGCCCCGCCGTGAACGGCACCGTGCGGGTGGTCGAGGTGCTCAAGGCGCGCGGCGAGCGGATCGACTACTGCATCGTGGGCGAGCCGACCTCGGCGGAGCGGCTGGCCGACACCATCAAGAACGGCCGGCGCGGTTCTCTCTCGGGGCGGCTGGTCGTCAAGGGCGTTCAGGGGCACATCGCCTATCCGCATCTGGTGAGAAACCCGGTGCACATGGTTGCGCCGGCGCTGGCCGAACTGGCCGCCACGGTCTGGGACGAGGGCAACGCCTACTTCCCGCCGACTTCCTGGCAGATCTCCAACTTCCATGCCGGCACCGGCGCCGACAACGTCGTGCCGGGGACGGCGGAGATCCTCTTCAACTTCCGCTTTTCCACCGCCAGCACGCCGGAAGGCCTGCAGGCGCGGGTGGGCGAGATCCTCGAGCGCCACGGCGTGGACCATGACCTGCAGTGGACCCTCTCGGGCCGGCCCTACCTGACGCCGCGCGGCGGGCTGGTCGACGCCGTGGCGCAGGCGATCCGCGAAACCCTCGGCATCGAGACCGCCCTGTCCACCAGCGGCGGCACCTCCGACGGCCGCTTCATCGCCGGGATCTGCCCGGAGGTGATCGAACTGGGGCCGCTCAACGCCACCATCCACAAGATCGACGAATGCATCGCCGTGGCCGACATCGAACCGCTGTCGCGCCTCTACCAGCGCACCCTGGAACTGCTGCTGTGATGCCGCCCGAACTGGCGACCCTGCGCGACGTGTTGCGCTGGGCGGTGAGCCGCTTCAATGCCGCCGGCCTGCATTTCGGCCACGGCAGCGCCTCCGCCTACGACGAGGCCGCTTATCTGCTCCTGCATGCCCTGCAACTGCCGCCCGATCGCCTGGAGCCCTTCCTCGACGCCCGCCTCAGCGCCGCGGAAAAGGAGATGCTGGGCGCCCTCCTCGCCCGCCGCATCGAGGAACGCCTTCCGGCCGCCTACCTGACGCACGAAGCCTGGCTGGGCGATTACCGCTTCTACGTGGATGAGCGGGTGATCGTGCCGCGCTCGCACATCGCCGGACTGCTGTTCGAGGGCGCCCTGGCGCCGTGGCTCGGCGAACCCGAGGCGCTCGATGGGGCTCTCGACCTGTGCACCGGCTCCGGCTGCCTCGCCGTGCTGCTGGCCCTGACCTTTCCGCGGACGCGGGTCGATGGCGTCGATGTATCGGCCGCCGCTCTCGAGGTCGCCGCCCGCAACGTCGCCGACTACGGCCTGGAAGCGCGCATCGAGCTGGTCCGCTCCGACCTCTTCGCCGGCCTGGACGGTCGCCGCTACGATCTGGTCGTCTCCAACCCGCCCTACGTCACCGGCGCCGCCATGCGGGCCCTGCCCGCCGAATACCGCCACGAGCCGGCGCTGGCGCTGGCCGCCGGCGAGGACGGCCTCGACATCATCCGCCGCATCCTCGCCGAAGCGCCGCGCCACCTCCAGCCGGACGGCATACTGGTGGTCGAGGCGGGAGGAAACCGTGCTATCGTAGAAGCGGCCTTCCCGAATCTGCCCTTCACCTGGCTGGAGTCCGATGATGGCGACGGCGCCGTATTTCTGCTGGAGCGGGCGCAGCTGCAGTCCTAGCCCCCGTATTGCCGGCCCTGCCCGGGCGTCGTTGCCACTGCCTGGGGTGCGGCCAACCTGTCATTCCTGAGCCATGGCCCGCCTCAAGGACTGGCTCCAGGCCCATGCCTTCCGTCTCAAGCTGATCGCCGTCGCCCTGACGGCGGAACTGGCCCTGGTGCTCGGCCTGCTCTACGTGATGGTCGAGCACAACGAGCGGGCGCTGAAGACCCAACTCGAGCGGCGCGTCGAGCAGAACGCCCTGCTCTTCAATGCCGCGCTGGCCGGCGAGCTGATCGCCCACGACTACTCGACCCTGCGGGAAACCCTGCAGCTGATGCGCAACGAAGGGGCGCTCGCCTACGCCGTGCTGGAAGATGCCCGCGGCCGGCGCATCGTCGCCGCCGGTTGGCAGGACGACCAGCCGCTGCCGGCCGCGGTGGCGGAGGAAAGTCGGTCTCCCCAGGACGGCGGCATGCTGCACGTGGCGGTGCCGATCCGCTACCAGCGTCACGACCTCGGCACCCTCCACTACGGCATCGACACCGGCTTCATCGACCGAACGCGCAGCGAGCTGCTGCGGCGAAGCGCCCTCCTGGCGGCCACCGGCTTCCTGCTTTCCGCCCTGCTGGTATTGGCTCTCGGCTACCGCATGATGCGGCGCCTGGGCCAGGTGGCGGCGGTGACCCGGCGGATCTCCGAGGGGCAGCTCGCGGCCCGCGTCGGCGAGGCCGAACGCGACGAGATCGGCCGGCTCGGCCAGGCGGTGGACAGCATGGCGCGCGCCCTCGAGGAGAAGCTGCGCGAGATCCATGCCAGCGAGGAGCGGCTGAGTTTCGTCATCCAGTCCACCACCGACGGTGTCTGGGACTGGGACGTGGTCCGCAACCAGACCTATTTCTCGCCGCGCTTCCGCGAGCTGCTCGGCTACGACGACGAGGCCGAGTTCCGCCTGATGTTCTATTTCCGGACGGCGCTGCATCCCGACGACCGCGACCGCGCCCTGAATGCCCTCGAGAACACCCTCAAGCGCCGCGGCCGCTTCGACGAAACCTACCGCCTGCGCTGCAAGAACGGCAGCTACCGGTGGTTCCGCGGCCGCGGCCAGGCGCAGTGGGACGGGCAGGGGGTGGCCTGCCGCTTCGCCGGCTCGCTCACCGACATCTCGACCCAGCAGGCCATCGAGGACGCCCTGCGGGAGAGCGAGGAAACCCTCTACTACTCGGTGCGCGGCTCCTCCGACGGCATCTGGGACTGGGACCTGCTGCGCGACCGCTATCACCTCTCGCCGCGCTTCCGCGAGCTGCTCGGCTACGAGCCCGAAGAGCTGTCCGACAGCCGGGCCAGCTTCCTCGACAACCTGCACCCCGACGACCGCGAGTCGGTAGAGCGGGCGGTGCGGGAGCATTTCGAGAAACGTGCCCCCTACGACCTGGCCTACCGGCTGCGCCGCAAGGACGGCAGCTACCGCTGGTTCCGCGGCCGCGGCCAGGCCGTCTGGGACGAGCACGGCCGGGCGGTGCGTTTTTCCGGCGCCATCACCGACATCGAGGCCCAGAAGCGCGCCGAGGAGTACATCCAGGCCCTGCTGGCGGAACAGCAGGCCATCCTCGACAACGCCCTGATCGGCATCTGGATGGTGCGCAACCGGATCGTCGTCAGCTGCAACCGCCGCTGCGAGGAGCTGTTCGGCTACGGCGTCGACGAGCTCAAGGGCCACTCGGTGCGCGTCATCTACCCCAGCGACGAGGCTTTCGAGGCGCGCGGGCGCCGGGTATACGGAATTCTCGCCGGCGGCGGCAACTGCACCGAGGAGATGGAACTGGTGCGCAAGGACGGCAGCCGCTTCTGGTGCGCCACCTCCGGCCGCGCCATCGATCCGGCCGACCCGCACGCCGGCAGCATCTGGGTGTTCACCGACGTCACCGAGCAGCACGACACCCTGATGGCGCTGCGCGAGAGCGAAGCCCGTTTCCGAAAACTCAACGAAGAGCTGGAACAGCGGGTGCGCGAGCGCACCGCCGAGCTGAGCGCCGCAAACAAGGAGCTGGAATCCTTCAGCTACTCGGTCTCCCACGACCTGGTGGCGCCGCTGCGGGCCATCGACGGCTATTCGCGGATGATCGAGGAGGACTACGAGCCGCTGATCGACGCGCGAGGCCGCGGCTACATCCAGCGCATCCGCGTGGGCACCCACCGCATGCAGCAGCTGATCGACGACATGCTGGCGCTGTCGCGGATCACCCGCGACGAGATGCGCCGGGTGGACGTCAATCTCTCCGCTCTCGCCGAACAGGTTGTTTCAGACCTGAAGCAGTCCCAGCCCCAGCGGGCGGTTTCCACGCATATCACTTTGGACATACATGTCAGCGGCGACCCGAACCTGCTGCGGATCGTCCTCGAGAACCTGCTGCGCAACGCCTGGAAATTCACCGCCCGCCACGCCGTCGCCAACATTGCCTTCGGCGTCTTGCGCGAGGGCGACAAACCGGTGTATTTTGTCAGGGACGACGGCGCCGGCTTCGACATGAAATATTCGAGCAAGCTGTTCGGCGCCTTCCAGCGCATGCATCGCGCGCAGGATTTCGAGGGCACCGGCATCGGCCTGGCCATCGTGCACCGCATCATCCAGCGCCACGGCGGACGCATCTGGGCGGAGGCCGCGCCGGAACAGGGAGCAACCTTCTTTTTCACGCTGTCGTAACAGGATCATCATCAATGGCAACCGATCGACCGATACTGCTGGTGGAAGACAACCCCGACGACGAGGCGCTGACCCTGCGCGCCTTCAACAAGAACCGCATCGGCAACCAGGTCGTCGTGGCGCGTGACGGCGTGGAAGCGCTCGATTACCTCTTCGGCAACGGCCACCATGCCGGCCGCGACCTTGCCGTCCAGCCGGCGGTGGTGCTGCTCGACCTCAAGCTGCCGCGCATCGACGGTCTCGAAGTGCTGCGCCGCATCCGCGCCAACGAGCGCACCAGCCTGCTGCCGGTGGTGATCCTCACCACCTCCAAGGAGCAGCAGGACATCTACGAAGGCTACAGCCTCGGCGCCAACAGCTACATCCGCAAGCCGGTCGATTTCGAGAAGTTCATCCAGGCCGTCGGTCAGCTCGGCCTTTACTGGCTGGTGCTCAACGAGCCGGTCGAAGTCGCCGTCGCCTGAGCCCTGCCTGTTGCCGCGAAAAGTCGGTCGCCGTACTACGGCGACCGACTTTTTTTCAGCCTTGCTTCCAGCCGCTGAAATAGTCCGCCCGGCAGGCGCCGCTGCGCACGGCGGCGATAAAGCTCGGCATGCCCGTCACCGGCACAAGGAACTCGGTGGCGCAGCGCCCCACCGCGGCGACCTTGTGGCAATCGCTGCCGCCCAGCGCCGGCAATTCCAGGTGGCGAGTGGCGGTGACGGCGAGGTCGTTGTCCGAATCGACATTGCCGCCGTTGTGGGTCTCGACGGCAGCGATGCCCTGCAGTTCGAGCAGACCGTCGAGCAGGCTGCAGACGCCGAACTCCCGGTAAGGATGGGCCGGCACGCAGATACCACCCAGATCGTTGATGCGCGCAATCACGTCGTCGAGCGGCAGCCAACTGTCGCGCCCCCAGACGTTCCAGGAATCGTCCTCAACACCGTAGGCCAGCAGGTGGCCGCGGTCGGTCGATATCTCGACGCCGCGCAGCACCAGAAAACCCTCTTCCCGGGCGACGGCCTCCACCGGCGCCGAGGCCTCGTAGGAATGGTGTTCGGTGACCACCACCCCGTCGAGGCCGATGGCCCGGGCGCGGCGGATCAGGTCGGCCGGCTCGAGCCAGTTGTCGTAGGAGTGCTTGGTGTGGCAGTGGCAGTCGATCCACATAAAAAAGCGGCGCGCATTCGCAAGAACGCGCGCCGTCCGCTGTTCCCCGAATCGGTCAGAATCAGGGCAGTTGCAGTTCCAGGCTGATGCGCTTGGAAGGCTGGAACTTGTGGCGCGAGAAGAAGCCCTCCAGGGCGAAGTCGTTCCAGTTCACCAGGGTGTAGATCTTCTTGACGTTGGCGGCCTTCATGTTCATGAGAAACTGGTCCATCAGGTCGGAGGCCACGCCGTGCTTCTGGAAGTCCGGATCCACGCCGAGGGTGTCGATGGTGGCCGAGGCATCGGCGATGCCGTACTCGCCGAACAGCACATCGCCCATCATGAAGCCGGCCACCTTGCCGTCCACCTCCGCCACCAGCGAGGCGTTGACGTTGTGCTCGTTGTCCAGCGCCATGGCAAACTTGCGCTGATAGTATTCGCGCCGCTCCTGGCCGGTGATCAGCTTGTCGATCGCCACCACGGCTTCCAGATCGTTCTTGCGGATCATCCGCACATTCACCTGCACCGCCATCGCTATCTCCTTTAGAACAGTTCGTCGTCGGCGGCGCGTCGGCCGCCCTTCCCCTTGCGGATATACACGTCGCCGTATACCTGGCCCATCTCCGCCCCCGCCGTGAAGCAGGTATTGCAGCCCTCGCCCGATTCCTCGCGGTGCTCGACCACATGCACCTCGTAGCCGAGACTCCGGTAGTTGTCGACGATCTCGGTGAGCCGCGGCTCGCCGATGGTCGTCTGCTTGATCCAGCCCTCGGCCAGCAACTCGGCCTCCTTGCCGCCCTTGACCAGCTTCAGCGGAATCCTCACCACCCGGGCGTCCTCACCAGGAATGCTTGATGGCTCCCGGCGTGCAGGCCGTCATGCACGGCAGGCTGCTGTAGCCGCCGGCCGGCTTGCAGCCGGTGCAGTCGAAGGCCAGGGTGCGGCGGAAGGACTGCTTCACCGCCGCCACTTCGTCGTCGTAGTCGTCGGTGATGATCTCGAACATGCCTTTGGGGCAGCCCGTCAGGCAGGCGCGTCCAGCCGTGCAACTCGTGCACTTGTCCGTGTCGATGCTGATGTAGTACTCGCCCGAGCCGTCCTTGTAGCCGTAGTTCGCGATCATGTCGTTCCCCTTTTCGTCGTGAATCCCTTGGCTCCGGCCCGCTCAGTGGGAGAGGGGTACTTTGCGGACCGGAGCTTCGGGACCATTGCGAGCCGCCTCAGGCGGCCTTGGCCGATGCGCCCTGCTTCTGCATCAGCGTGTAGCCGAACAGCGCGGCGCCCAGCGCGCCGGCGATCTGGCTGTCGTACTTGGTCTCGGCGGCCTTGGTGCCAAGCAGTTTCTCGATGCGCTTGACCACCCCGGGGTTCTTGGCGATGCCGCCGGTGATGAAGAAATCGTTCTCCACGCCGATCCGCTCGATCAGCGACACCACCCGCTCGGCCATGGCCTGGCAGTAGGCGGCGATCACCTTGTTCTTCGAGTAGCCGGCCTTGAGCAGGCCCAGCGCCTCCGACTTGGCGAACACCACGCAGGTCGAGGACACGGCTTCCGGCTCCTCGTCCACCTCGAAGGAACGCGGGCCCAGCTCGGCGATCGGGATCTGCATCAGGTCGGCGATCACCTCCATGCCGCGGCCGGTGCCGGCGGCGCACTTGTCGTTCATGAGGAAGTTGGTGACCTTGCCCTTCTCGTCGCAGTGGATGGCCTTGCAGTCCTGGCCGCCCATGTCGAGGATGGTGCGGATGGTGTTGCCGCCCATGTAGTTGGCGCCGCGCGCGTGGCAGGCGATCTCGGTGATGGCCTTGTGGGCGAAGGGCACGTTGACACGGCCGTAGCCGGTGCCGATGACGTAGGTGACGTCCTCCAGCTTCATGCCGGACTTCTCCAGCACGCCATTGATGGCGTTGCGCGCCGAGTCGGGGCTGTTGTTGCCGGTGCGCATGCTGTTGAAGCCGTAGAGCTCGCCGTCCACGCAGATCACCGCCTGAGAGCTCACCGAGCCGACGTCGATGCCGGCGGTGACGATCTTGGCATCGCGCCAGTTCTTCGACTCGTCGATCCAGCAGTTTTCCTGCCAGCGCCAGTATTCCTTCTTTTCTCCAGCTGTCATGTTGGTCTCCTTTCCGATGTTCAGGCGTTGTCTTCGGCCGCGATCAGCGCGGCGCCGAGGGCGCTGACGTACTCCGGCATATCCGGCAGATGCACTTTCTCGACGCCAAGCGCCCCCTTCAGCGACTGGACGAAGCCCGGGTTGTGCACCATGCCGCCAATCAGGATCACCTCGTCCTCGATGCCGACGCGGCGCACCATGGCGCAGACCCGGCTGGCGACGGCGTCGAGCACCGCCTTGGCGATGTCTTCCTTCGGCGTCGCCGAGTGGATCAGCGACACCACTTCGGATTCGGCGAACACCGTGCACTGCGCGTTCATCGGGATGGTCTTGTCGGAGCGCAGGCTGGCCTCGCCGAATTCCTTCAGGCTGAGCTGCAGGGCGCGCGACATCGATTCGGCGAAGGCGCCCGCGCCGGCGGCACATTTCTCGTTTCCGGCGAAGTCCACCACCTTGCCCTCGGCGTTGGCCTTGACGCCGCGGCCTTCCTCGGCGCCGACGTCGACCACGGTCTTCGCCGTCGGGCACATGAACACCGCGCCGCGCGCACCCGCGCCCACTTCGGTGACGTCGGCGGCGGCGAACTTGACCTGCTTGCGGCCGGCGCCGGTGGCGACGACCTTGGTCACCTGCTCGCGCGTCAGCCCGGCGCCTTTCAGCGCGTCCTCGAAGGCCTTGTCGGCGGCCTGGTCGGCGTCGAGATCCTCCGGGAACATGATGTGCTTGCCCTTGACGCCCCAGCGCAACTGGGGCGCCCCGTCCACCTTCAGCTCCTCCAGGAACACCACCTTGACGGTGCGGGAGCCCATGTCGATGCCAGCGGTAATCATCTTCTGCTTCCTCCTTGCGTAATCAGGCGTGCGCGAATTCGCGCTTCAGGCCAAGGGTTTCCATGAACGAATCGACGCGGTTCTGGGTGCGGCCGAGGTCGAACTCGCGCTCGTCGCCCATGTTGCCCTCGAAGGTCATCACCGGGATGCCTGAAGCGGCCAGGCCGAGGCGGTTCTCCATGATGCCGAGCGAGAGGCCCTCGCAGCCGCGGTTCAGGTGCAGCATGACGCCGTCGACCTGCCACTCCTTGACGATGGTCTTCATCATCTCGGTCTTCAGGCGCGGGTCGTAGAAGTGCTGCCACTGCGGCTTCGACAGGTTCCAGTCGGCGTACAGGCGCATGGCCTGCTCGCGGGTGTTCATCTCGATGCCCTTCTCCCACGGCAGGGTGCGCGGGCCCCAGGAGCCGTCCGGCTTGGTTTCCCAGATGCCTTCCAGGCCGAAGGTGTACAGCGAGCCGATCGAGACGGCGCCGTATTCCTCGAGGTAGCGGAACACCTTGAGGAAGCCCCAGGGCGGCTGCGTGTCGGACATGACGCGGCAACGCTCGCTCGGCACGGCGGCGATGCCGCGCTTGACGCGATCCTTCACCTCGTCCAGGCACTCCTGGTAGAAATCGGCGCACCACTTCGACGACTTCGACAGCGTCGCCAGCACGTAGAGCGAATACATGGTCTTCTCGTCGAGCGGCGCCGGCTTGACCTTGTTCTCGCAGCAGATGGCGGCCCACAGCGAGGTGGAGCGCATCTCGTTCTTCACCGCCTCGATGAACAGCTCGTCGTTGAACTTGCGGCCGGTGGTCTTCTCCAGCCATTCCACCGCTTCCAGGCCCTGGTTGGTGACATAGTCCAGGCGCTCGGAGGTCATCTCGTTGTAGGGGCCGACCGAGACGTCGATGAAGAAGGTCGGCGTGTCGTGCTCCAGCTTCGCCGCGGCTTGATACCACTTGGCGTGCGAGCAGCAGATCTGGGTCTGGAAGTTGAAGTCTGGCTTGGGGAACTCGCCGCCGAACGGATACTTGTTCAGGATGATCGAACCCCAGTAGGTGCGCATGTAGGCGCACAGGTCGCGGGCGAAGCCGTAGGACTCGGCCGCGTCCTGGCATTCCTTGTTGAACTTCTTGTCGATGGCGATGGCGGCGCCGTAGGGCTCGCCGGTCAGCGAATAGACGTCATTGCCGAGGCCGGCGGGGATGGCGTCCAGGGCCCAGGCCGAGCCGGACCAGCGGATGCCGCCCTTCTCCTTGGCCTTGGCGAAGTTGATGTAGTACTGCTCGCGCAGCTCTTTGGCCTTCTTCCAGCACTTGAGTTGCTCGGTCGGGTAATTTGCCATGTTCGCGTTGCTCCTCTTCTATCTCGTCCTGGTCAGAACAGCTCTTCTTCGCCCAGCGTCTCGAGGAAAGCCTCGATGCGGATGCGGAAGGGTCCCAGCGGGTTGGTGATGTCGAATTCCAGGAACAGCGTAGGAATGCCGTTGGCCTCGAGGTGCCGCTTCAGGTCCGGGTAGTCGCCCTCATGCGGGTCGCAGAACTTCTGCTGCAGGAAGACGGCCGCCTTGGCGTTGTAGTCCTTGGCCAGCTTCAGCACGTGGTCGAAGCGGGTGTGCGCCGGATAGTCTTTGGTCGGGCAGGCCGGCCGCTCGCAGTAGCGGTCGGCGATGGTGGCGATCGGGTCGTCCTGCACGCGCGCCTCGTTCCAGAAGTAGCGGGTGCCCGAGCACTGGTCGTCGATGACGATGGTGGAGCCGACCGATTCCACCATGGCCATGAAGGAGACGTCGTCGTTCTCCGAGCCGATGGTCATGAAGCGGATGCCCTCGGGGCGGTCGTTCTTGCGCTTGGGCAGCTCGGCGAGCACGCGCTTCAACTCCTTGTTGTGCTCCTCCTTGTCCACGAACTGGGCGGTGAGCGAAGCGTAGAGCGCCTCGACGCCGGTGACGCGCGGGTTGGTCTCCTTGCGGTACTCGAAGAGCTCGCGCAGCAGGCGCCGGTTCTCGTTGACGATCTCGACGCCGCGCTTGAGGTCGGCATCCGGCAGCTTCCTGCCGATGACCCCTTCCATGTACTCGCGGAACTTCTTGATCTCGGCATAGTGCTGGACGCGGGCGAAGCGCGACTGCACTTCGTTGGGCATCGGCAGGTAGTAGTCCCACTTCACGGTGGGGACATGCATGCGCCAGGAGTTGAAGGCCTGGCGGTACTGGATGCACGACTGGGTCAGCGTGACGCCCTCGCAGTACTCGTAGCGGCCGAGCAGGCCTTGCGCCAGCGAATCGCGGCAGAACGGGCAGAACATGCCGAAGATGTGCGGCTCGGTGACGTTCTGCGGCTCGTGGGCGCCCAGCACCCGCACCGGCAGCATGCCGGCGGCGATCAGGATTTCCTCGGGCGTGTAGGTGCACATGGTCGCCACCACCTGGCCGCCGGTGCGGGCCTTCCAGGCGCGGGCATAGTCGTGGCGCTTTTCGTACCACTCCTTGAACTGGTCAAACAATCCACTCATCGTCGATCCCCCGATATGGCGGAGAGCCAGGCTGGTTCTCACTGCCGTTGTCGAAACATGCATTATTATGCTTTTGCTTAACAACAAATGCACGATAAAGCATTTGCGGCGATTCTAGAAACCATTTCACTGCCAAGGTTTGATCCAGATCAACTAAACCGATAATTGGTAGGTAAAGCATTTGCCCAAGACAACTGAAAATCACTATTTATAACATTAATACATACAGATACGATATAGACGGGCTGGCTTGATCTCGATACCAGGAAACTGCCTGGCCGGCTTCAGAGCATCCATCGGCCGTGAGATCGGCGGCACCTGATAGACATCCTTTCAATCCAAACACATAAATGGAACAAGGTTTTTATGCCGCTAATTGACCCAGATCAAATAGAGCCAGTGCATGCCTCCCCTAGAATCGCATTAATGCATTCTAATACCTTTTGAATTTATGCAATGCGTTATCTTGCATGTTTCAAGAGGCGCTTGGAGCGAGGACAAAAAATGGGATCCAGCCTTCACTCAGTCGTTTGGTGGAAAAAGCCCTCCAAGGGCGCTGTGCCTGCCGGCCCGCTGGTGAAACTCACCATCGACGGCAAATCCGTCGAGGCGCCCGCCGGGGTTTCCCTGCTCTCGGCCGCGACCGCGGCCGGCATCTATATTCCGGCGCTGTGCGCCCACCCCGACCTGCCGCCTTCCTGCCAGCGCGGCGGCGGCGACAGCGGCTGCAACCTCTGCGTCGTCGAGATCGCCGGCACCGCCGGCATGCGCACCTCCTGCGCCGTCGCGGTGGAGGAAGGCATGGCGGTGACGACGAAATCGCCGGCCATCGACAAGCTGCGCCAGGAGCGCATCGCCAAGACGCTCGGCAGCCACCCGCACAACTGCCTCACCTGCCCGCAACGCGAAGGCTGCAGCCGCACCACCTGCTCCTTCGGCAACCCCGTCGAGCAGCGCTGCTGTTCGATCTTCCATACCTGCGAGTTGCGCAAGGTGTCCGACTACATCGGCATCCCGGCGACAACGCCGAACTACAAGCACACCCAGCTTCCCGTCATCAAGGACGAGCCCTTCTACGACCGCGACTACAACCTGTGCATCGACTGCCGCCGCTGCCTGGTGGCCTGCAACGAGGTGCGCGGCGTCGGCTGCCTGGAAGTCAAGGAGACCGAGGGCCGCAAATGGGTCGGCACCATCGCGCCGACGCTGATCGAGTCCGGCTGCAAGTTCTGCTCCGCCTGCGTCACCGTCTGCCCGACCGGCGCGTTGATGGACCGCACGCTCGACGTCGCGCGCAAGGAGGAGTCGCAGGTGCCGTGCAAGCACACCTGCCCGGCCGGCATCGACGTGCCGCGCTACGTCCAACTCGTCGGCCTGGGTAAATACTCCGAGGCGGTCGCCGTGGTGCGCGAGAAGCTGCCCTTCCCCGGCATCCTCGGCCGCGCCTGCTTCTCGCCCTGCGAGTCGGCCTGCCGGCGCAAGCACCTCGACGAGCCGGTGTCGATCCGCTCGCTCAAGCGCATTGCCGCCGACAACGACACCGGCCTCTGGCGCCAGTATTCGAAGCAGCTGCCGCCGACGGGCAAAAAGGCCGCAATCATCGGCGCCGGCCCGGCCGGCCTCACCGCCGCCTACTACCTGGCCAAGAAGGGCCACAGTGTCACCGTCTTCGACGCCCTGCCCGCCGCCGGCGGCATGGCGCGCTACGGCATCCCTTCCTACCGCGTGCCGCTCGACGTCATCGACCAGGAAGTCGCCGAAGTCACCAAGCTCGGCGTGGAGATCCGCTACAACACCCGCGTCGAGAAGGTCGACGAACTGTTCGCGCAGGGCTACGAGGCCGTCTTCATCGGCATCGGCGCCCAGGGCGGCGACAAGCTCGGCCTGCCCGGCGACGGCCTGCCCAACGTGGTCGACAGCCCGACCTTCCTGCGCGCCGCCACGCTCGGCCTGATCGGCACGCCGGACACCGACATCGTCATCGGCAAGCGCGTCGCCGTCATCGGCGGCGGCAACGTCGCCACCGACAA
>JAEUNH010000104.1 GCA_016791205.1 Rhodocyclaceae bacterium
GATGTAGGCGGCATGGTTGTAGGCCGGAATCGCGATGCTGACTAGTGCCCGCTCTTGCTTCTGGGGTACGAGGGGCTGTGTCACTGTTTCCCGGCCAGCAGCATGTATTGCACGGCGACGAAGGGTTCGAGCAGGCGCGTCGGCATGTACCAGCGGCGGTAGCGCCCCTTCATGTGGCTGCCCTCGGCGCGGATCGTCCAGCCGCATTCGCGCAGGATGTCCTCCAGACTGCCACGGGTGAAGAAATGCAGGTGGGTGCGGTCCATGATGCCGGCGTCGGCGTAGCGGAACTCGCCCCGGAACAGCAGCGGCAGCGAGACCTTGTAGTGGCGCACGTTGGGCACGCTGAGCAGCAGCCGGCAGCCGGGCGCGGCGCGCGCCTGCAGCAGGCGCAGGGCGGCCCAGGGATCGGCCAGGTGCTCCAGCACATCGGCGAGGATGATCAGCTCGTACTGCGGCCAGGGGATCTCCGCCGCAAGGGATTCGAGCGGGCCGGTCCACACCCGGCGCAGTCTCGTCCCGGCGAGGCGCGCTGCTTCGGCATTGACTTCGATGCCGTCGCAGGTGGCGACAATGCCGCGATCCTGCAAGGACTTGCCGAGCACGCCGGCGGCGCAGCCGATGTCCAGCGCTGTGCCGAAAGCGCCCTGTGGTCGCAGGAAGGCGACCAGTTCCGGCCTATCGGCGGCATAGTATTCGGCGATCCCGCTTTCGCTCATGTTTCGCGGCCGTCACTTGGTGACCAGCACGTCCTCCATGATCAGGTAGCACAAGTCGGAGCCGAAGAACATGTCGAGGGCGTCGGCCGGCGAGCAGATCATCGGCTCGCCGCGGCGGTTGAGCGAGGTGTTGAGCACGACGCCGTTGCCGGTGAGCTTCTCCATCTCCAGCATCAGCTCGTAGTAGCGCGGGTTGAACTCGCGCCGCAGCACCTGGGCGCGCGAGGTGCCGTCCTCGTGCA
This sequence comes from Rhodocyclaceae bacterium, assembly GCA_016791205.1. GTDB lineage: Bacteria > Pseudomonadota > Gammaproteobacteria > Burkholderiales > Rhodocyclaceae > Desulfobacillus. The sequence goes on from JAEUNH010000104.1 coordinate 962, forward strand.
CGACTTCCGGCACGCGCGCCTTCCATTCCGCCGCCACCGGGAAGGTGAAGGTCATGAAGGGCGCCGGATGGTCGGAGCCGAGCATCTGCGGCCCGACCGTGTCGAGCATCGACGGGCAGAACGGCCGCCAGCGCTCGCGAAACTTGATCTGCGCGTTGATGCGGTCGGCGACGCCGGGCACGCTGGGGCAGCCGAGGATGGAGCGCCCGCCCAGCGCGCGCGGGCCGAACTCCATGCGGCCCTGGAACCAGGCCACCGGCTGGCCGTCGGCGAGCAGCCGGGCGATGCGCTGCGGCACCTGATCGATCTGCTGCCACGACGGCTTCGACGGGTGCCGCTCGCAGGCGGCGATGACTTCCTCGTTCGTATAGGCGGGGCCGAGGTAGACGTGTTCCATCTTCTCCACCGGCACGCCGCGCTGCACCGATACATAGGAGGCCGCGCCGATGGCGGTGCCGCTGTCGCCGGAGGCCGGCTGGACGAAAAGCTCCTTCACGTCGGGGCGGGCGATGATGCGCTGGTTGAGCTTGACGTTGAGCGCGCCGCCGCCGGCGAAGGCCAGGCGGCCGGTCTCGCGCAGGATGTCGCCGAGGTAATGGTCGAGCATCTGCAGGGCGATGTCCTCGAACAGCTTCTGCATGCTCGCCGCGTAGTGGATGTAGGGGTCGTCGGCGATGTCGCCCTGGCGCCGCGGGCCGAGCCAGTCGATCAGCTTCGGCGAGAAGTAGTAGCCCTTGCCCGCCTCCTTGTAGCGGCGCAGGCCGATCACGTTGGCGTAGTCGGTGTCGATGACGAGCTCGCCGTTCTCGAATTTCGCCAGGCGCGAGAAGTCGTACTTGTTCGGATCGCCGTAGGGCGCCATGCCCATCACCTTGTATTCACCGTCGAGCATCTCGAAGCCGAGGTACTCGGTGATGGCGCCGTAGAGGCCGCCGAGCGAATCGGGATCGTAGAACTCCTTGATCTTGTGGATGCGGCCGTTCTCGCCCCAGCCGAAGAAGGTCGTCGCGTACTCGCCCTTGCCGTCGATGCCGAGGATCGCGGTCTTCTCCGTGAAGCCGGAGCAGTGGTAGGCGCTGGATGCATGGGTCAGGTGGTGCTCGACCGGCACGAGGTCGACCTTGTCCGGATCGAAGCCGAGCTGCGCCAGGCAGCCGAGGATGCGGCCGCGGTAGCGGCGGTAGCGGCGGTTGCCGTTGAAAATCGCATCGAGCGCGCGGTCCGGCGCATACCAGTAGCGCTTCGCATAGTGCCAGCGCGCCGGCTCCATCAGGCTGATCGGCGCGAAGGGGATCGCCACGGCGTCGACGTCGGCCGGCTTGATGCCGGCGAAATCGAGGCAGAACTTCGCCGCCTCGAAAGGCATGCGGCCCTTGGCGTGCTTGTCGCGGAGGAAGCGCTCCTCCTCCGCGGCGGCCACCAGCCGGCCGTCGATGTAGAGCGCGGCGGAGGGGTCGTGCGAGAGCGAGCCGGAGAGGCCGAGGACGGTCAATGACACGGCGTCAGGTCTCCCAGGCGGCGAGGAAGGCCTGCCAGTGCGGCAGCTTCAGGCCCTCCAGCGAAGCGCGCACCGCCGCCACCTCGGCGTCGAAGGCCTTCGCCGTCAGCGCCCCGCGCAGGCGCTGGAAGCGCAGGCAGACGAGGAAGGTGTTCACGACATCCGTCTCGCAGTAGTCGCGGATCTCGTCGATCTTTCCGGCCTGGTACGCGCCCCACACCGCCCCGCCGTCCATGCCGAGCTTGCCGGGCAGGCCCATCAGCTTGGCCAGTTCATCGA
>JAEUNH010000123.1 GCA_016791205.1 Rhodocyclaceae bacterium
TTGCCCGCCGCGAGCGAATCAATCGCCACGGCGTTGCGTTGTCCTGGTTGCGGCTGACTTGCCGGATGGCAAGATATCAGCGAACAGGCCCAAGAAGAATAACGCAAAGGAGGCGACCATGATCGATGCGTCATTCCGCGGGAGCTGTTCGCCCCGCATGTTCTGCATTCTGCTGGTCCTGCTGGTGACCGCTCTGTTCGGCTCCACAGCCTGGGCCCAGGGCAATTGCCGTACTCCAGCGCCCAAGGGCAATGTCACCGAGGATTTCAATCCTGACGGTCCGCGCGCGCCGGTGCCCGAAGGCAATGTCTACCAGTTGCCGGGCGTCCTGCGCGACGAATTCCTCGTCGCCTGGTGGCTGCAGGGCTTCTACAACGGCCTGCCGAATTTCGAGCGGGGGTCGTCTGCTGAATCGGATTCCCTCATGCTCAGCAAGTACTTCGTCGATGTCCTGCGCCAGCAGGCCCAGGTGCAGGCGGTGGTGGGGCCGGCAAAGGACACGCTCAAGCAGAACGCCTATGAAATGATGCGCAGGCTTGCCTGCGGCCAGTCCGGAACGTTCAGCAACCGCGGCCGCGAGGTCGTCATGGGCGACGACGACAGCTATAGCGTGCACCTCGCCATCGGCTCCTTCAGCGTGTTCTGGGAGGCGACCTGCGAGATCGGGCCGAAGAAATGCTGCGTGAAAAACAGCGGCAGCGAATCGGGGTACGAAGAGACCGCTGCGTATTCATGCCGGATCAATTTCACCGTCTACGACAACTTCAACTTCAGTTGGAAATCCGGCACCGGCGGCACCGGCTTTCTCAAGCGCATCAATCCGCTCGGCTGGGCCGGCACCAGCTTCCATCAGTACGGCCGCTGGAGCGAGACGATCAGCGGGACAAGGCACCGCGATCTGTCGGCGGCGGAAGTGGCGGCGCAATGCTGCAGGCCGCAGACGGTGACGCCGCCCCCGCCCCCCCCGCCGCCTCCACCGCCTGTGACGACGCCGCCCACGGGGGTGCAGCCGGCGGCGCCCTGTCCCGAGTGCGACCCCATCGTGCGCAATATCGAATTGACCCGCCAGGCTATCGCCAGGGAAGCGGCGCAGATCGCCCAATTCCAGCGCCTGTTGGCCGACAACCAGAAGAAGCAGAAGGAGCTTGGCGACAAGATTCGCGAACTGCAGAACGAGCTGGAGAAAGGCCAGTGGACGGCATCCGGCACCGATACGCAGACGGGTATCACGAAAGACTACGATGCGACGCGCGGCGACGGCAACGTCCATGTCACCGTGCGCGATGCGGGCGGACGGGTCGTCGACAGCTATTCCTATGCCCGCAGCCGCAACACCGCTGAGATCCGCCACAAAATCGAGGTCTTCGAGAAAATGCTGCAAGGGCTGCGCGATGACGAGACCTACATCAACAACATGATCCGCGCTGCCCAAGAGAGGAAGGCGCGCCTCGACGCCGACCTGATACGACTGCAGGCCGAACTCGAAGACTGTCTGAAGCGCTGTCGTGGCGTGGCGCAGATCGGGGACAAGAGTGTGCGCACCGGCGGTGAATGCGCTTTCGCGCCCGCCAAACCGGTCACTATCGGCCCGCGCGAGCAGTTCGGCTATGGCGAGGAGCAGAAGGCGGGCGAGGTCGGCAAGGCGGCGCTGGGAATTCTCGGCGGTTTCCTTGGCGGCAGGGGTGGCGGTGGCGGCGGAGGGGGTGGCAGTCCCTTTCAGAGTGGCCCGTCTGGCGGCGACAAGCCGCGCCTTGCCGACGACCCGATCCGCGACAAGCAGACCTTCACCGACGCGCAGACCGGAACGGCGATCCAGGTCGGCGCGCAATACCGACCGGACGGCAAACTGTTGGTGAGCGTGGGTGTCGACAAGGCCGAGGACAAGGGCGTGGTGCACCAGGCGACGATGGAGCGGCTGCAGTACCTGCCTTCGGGGGGCTGCTCGACGCAGGTGGCTGAACCCGTCGACTGGCTGCACTACGAGATCTGGGAAGACTGGTGGGCTAAGATCCGCATCCAGCGCTACGAGAGCGTCGACGGCGGGCCCTGGCGCAAGACGCACGATACCGGCTGGCGCGACTGGGGCAGCGGCACCCGACTGCTGGAGAGCGGCACGATGAGCACCGATCAGATTCCGCGCACGGCATGGGGCTCGATGGGCGCCGACCGCGCCTTCGGCGGACCGCGCGCGGCCGGTGCGCTGTTCGATCCGGGCAAACCGACGGTGACGGGGCAACCGGCTGCGGAGCGATTGGTGGTGCATGTCAGCCAGCCGGGCAAGGATCCGGTGACGACCATACCGTTCACGCTGTACCCCACCTACGGCGCCGATGGCAAGGTGAAGTACACCGACCAGACGCCCGACTGGAATGCGCTGCGAATGCAACGCGTGCCGGACAAGATGGGCGGCGGCATGCAGCAGATCGATCCGCCCGCGACGGGCGACGCGCCGCGCGAGAGCATTCTCGACTCGATCGACTCCGGCGTGGGGAAGACGCCCCTGGCGAAATGAGAGCGGCAAAGGGCGGGGGATGCTTCCGATATAATCGGCCGCATCCCCTTCTTCCTTCGCACCCATGAAATACCGCGACCTGCGCGACTTCATCGCGCAACTCGAAAGCCTCGGCGAGCTGAAGCGCATTGGCGCCGAGGTCGATCCGAAGCTGGAGATGACCGAGGTCTGCGACCGCGTGCTGCGCGCCGGCGGCCCGGCGCTGCTGTTCGAGAAGCCGAAGGGGCATTCGATGCCGGTGCTCGGCAACCTGTTCGGCACGCCGCACCGCGTCGCGCTGGGCATGGGCGCGGAATCCCTCGCGGCATTGCGCGAGGTGGGCACGCTGCTGGCCACGCTGAAGGAGCCGGAGCCGCCGCGCGGCTTCCGCGACGCCTGGGACAAGCTGCCGCTGCTCAGGCAGGTCATCAACATGGCGCCGAAGCAAGTCTCCTCGGCGCCGTGCCAGGAGATCGTATGGGAAGGCAAGGACGTCGACCTCGCGCGCCTGCCGATCCAGACCTGCTGGCCGGGCGACGCGGCGCCGCTCATCACCTGGGGCCTGACGGTGACGCGCGGCCCGCTGAAGGCCCGCCAGAACCTCGGCATCTACCGCCAGCAGGTGATCGACCGCAACAAGGTCATCATGCGCTGGCTGCCGCATCGCGGCGGTGCGCTGGATTTCCGCGAGCATGGTCTGAAGCATCCCGGCCAGCCTTTCCCGGTGGCGGTGGCGCTGGGCGCCGACCCGGCGACGATCCTCGGCGCGGTGACGCCGGTGCCGGATTCGCTGTCCGAATACCAGTTCGCCGGGCTGCTGCGCGGCGCGAAGACCGAAGTCGTGAAGTGCCTCGGCTCGGACCTGCAGGTGCCGGCCGCCGCCGAGATCGTGCTGGAGGGCGCGATCCATCCGAACGAAACCGCCGTCGAGGGCCCCTTCGGCGACCACACCGGCTACTACAACGAACGGGCCGAGTTCCCGGTGTTCACGGTCGAGCGCATGACGATGCGCCGCGAGCCGATCTACCACAGCACCTACACCGGCAAGCCGCCCGACGAGCCGGCGATGCTCGGCGTCGCGCTGAATGAAGTCTTCGTGCCGCTGCTGCAGAAGCAGTTCCCGGAGATCGTCGACTTCTACCTGCCGCCCGAGGGCTGCTCCTACCGCCTGGCGGTGGTGGGCATGAAGAAGCAGTACCCCGGCCACGCCAAGCGCGTGATGTTCGGCATCTGGAGCTTCCTGCGCCAGTTCATGTACACCAAGTTCATCGTCGTCGTCGACGACGACATCGACGTGCGCGACTGGAAGGAAGTGGTGTGGGCGCTGACGACGCGGGTCGATGCCGCGCGCGACACCCTGATCGCCCAGAACACGCCGATCGACTACCTCGACTTCGCCTCGCCGGTGGCGGGGCTCGGATCCAAGATGGGCATCGACGCGACGAACAAGTGGCCGGGCGAGACCAGCCGCGAATGGGGCCGCGCCATCGCCATGGATGCGGACGTCAAGCGGCGGGTGGATGAACTCTGGAAGGAGCTCGGGTTATGACCGAAATCGATCACGCCACGGGACAGGCGCTCCCGCCGCAGGGCCTGCTGACGCTGACCCACGTCATCTACGGCCTGCACGCCTTCAGCGCGTTGACGGGCCTGCTCGGCGCGGCCTTCATCGTCACCGCCTTCCTCAGCGGCTGGCCGTCGCTCATCGCGGTGGTGCTCAACTACCTGAAGCGCGGCGAGACGCGCGGCACCTTTCTCGAATCGCACTTCCGCTGGCAGATCCGCACCTTCTGGTTCGCCCTGCTGTGGGTGGCGCTCGCCGTGCTGGCGGGACTGACTTTTATCGGCCTGCCGCTGGCCTGGGCCATCGCCCTGCTGTCCGGCCTGTGGGTGCTCTACCGCATCGGGCGCGGCTGGCTGCGGCTGGTCTCCGGGCGGGCGATGCCGCGGTGAGCCGCAGGCCGGGCGCCTGAAGGGTCAGGCCAGGCGCTTGCGCAGCGCGCGGGCGGCCACGCGGGTGCGGCCGATGCCCTCGGGCGGCTCGATCGGCGCCGCTCCCAGGATGCGGCGCAGCGTGGCGTTCCGGGTGATCCTGTCGTCGTCGATGTTCTCGTGCTTGGTGGCGCGCGAGGCGCCCTCGGAATCGTCCGGCTTCTGGTTGGGCGCGATCACCCAGTCGGCCCTCGAGGAGAACAACGCCGCCAGCGTCGCGTCCCGGCGGACGAATTTCTGCATGCCGAGCAGGGGGCCGCAGTCCGGCTGCCCGGGCCCGGGAACCTCCGGATCCTCGCCGGCGTTGGCGACCAGGTAGAGCAGCGACTTGTGGTAGATCTCGGCGCAGTCGTCGTCCCGCTCGTGCTTGTCGTCGAGGGTGTACAGGGCGAAGCGGCCGATGCGGCCGGCCTCGATGGCCGGCAGGTAGGTCTGCTTGAAGAGGTCGATGCGGCAGGCCGGGGCCCACAGCGTGCAGGTCTGCACTTGGACGTCGAGCCCGTCTTGCCCCTTTAGCGGCCCGCCGGCGATCTCGCCCCGGGTGGTCAGGTACTGCAGCAGCAGGGCGTGGAAGACGCCCCCGGCGCTGTGGGCCAGGGCGTGCACTTCGACGCCTGGGTCGGACTGGCACAGGTCGCGGATGCACTGCGCGGCGAGGCGGGCGCCGCCCTGCGGTTCGAGGGTGGACTGCAGCGCGTTGCCCTTGACCTCCTCCCACAGCCGCTTGCCGCCGAAATGGCGCGCCAGCACTTCCAGGCCGTCGTCGATCCGCTCGAACAGGAAATCCTTGGCGGCCTCCAGCAGGCCCTCGGGCCGGCGCTTGCGCATCAGGTCCTCGAGGAGGAACTTGAGGGTGTCCGCGAGGCCTGTGTGCCAGACGAAATACACCGGGTAGATCCGGTTGGCGAGCAGCCGCGGCCGTTCTTCGGCGATGCGCGCGACGATCTCCTCCTCGCTCACCAGGCCGCCGTGGGCGTAGAGCAGCAGGCGCTTCTTCGGCCAGTTCGCGGTGATCGACTGGAAGTCGCTGGCGAAGAGGGCCCTCACTTCCTCGGCCGAATTGCCGTACTCGCCCTTGTCGGTGAGCAGGCCGTCGTTGCCGATGCTGATGATGTGCGGCCGCAGGTCGGCGCTGGCATAGGCGCGCGGGTTGCGGGCGCCGGCCCCGTGCAGCCGGGCGCTGCCCTGCGCCGCGTCGAGCTCGATCGGCGCGCCCAGGCGGGCCACCCAGACATCGGTACCGTTCTCCAGCCAGTCGTCGTAGCTGAGGCGGGCGAAGCCGCCCTTGCCCCAGGATTTGCCCCAGGAGTTCTGCAGCCAGAGGCCGTGGCGGTCGTAGGCGACGATGGCGAAGGCGTGGCCGCCGAGGATCGGATGGGGCGCGCCGTCGGGGCCGTTGCGGCCGATCAGGCCGCTGCGGCCGACCCGCTCCCAGCCGGCATGCACGCTGGCGGTGGCGTAGAGGATCCCCACCTCTGTCAGGGCGGCGTGCAGGGCGACGATGTCGCGGTGGTTCACCCGCAGGTAGGCGCCGAGCGGGCGCTGCTGCGCCGCCAGGGCCCGCTGGCGGTCGAGGATGCCGCCGGACTGGCCGGGCGCGTAGGGCCAGTCGGCCTCGCCGCAGACGCCGTGCTTGTGCCAGCCTTTCATGGCGCCGCGGGCGCTGGAGCCGGAATAGTCGGTGCCCGGCCATTCGTCGTAGCGGCGCGCCATCTCGTAGAACATGCGCGGGCTGACTTGCGCCGGGTCGGGCACCACCCGGCGGGTGCGCAGCAGGTAATGCGCCACGGCGGCCAGGCCGAAGCCGGTGCAGGCCCCCTCGCTGCGCTGGTTCAGCACCGGCACGCCGGCCTTCAGGTATTCGTCGAGGTCGCGCCGCAGCGGCACCTCGACCAGCGTCGCCTCGTAGAGCCTGTCGCGGAAATCGATGGTGTCGGGCCGCGCATCGAGCTTGCGGACGACGGTCTGCTTCTGTGCCATGAAGTCCCCTCCCTGGGTGGATGTCATTGCGCGGCCCGCCAGGCGTCGTAGGCCTGGGCGACATGCGCCACCGCGGCGTTGCGCCGCAGCTCGTACTGGCGGCGAACCGCCGCGGCGGTCTTGTAGAGAAAATGTCCGCGGGTGTCGGTCGGCCCGTCGACCGCCAGGATGTCGTGGTCGGGCAGGCAGAAGCGCGGGCCCACCTCTGCCTCCAGTTCGTCCGGATAGGTCGAATACCAGCGCCACCACTGGCCGCTGATCAGCCTGCCGCCCCAGCGGGTGTCCACCGTGGCGGCAGGGTCCTGGCAGTGCGGCAGGGGCGCGCCGGCGAGGAAATCGTAGCGCAGCAGCGCCGCCGGCAGCGGCCGGGCCGGGTCGTACACCGGCAGGGCGTCGCCGACGGCCTGGGCGGCGGTGAAATGGCCGTAGAGGGTGTGGGCATAGAAGTCGGCGATGGCATGGCCGGCCAGGGCGAAGTCCCAGACGTCCGGCGATTTCAGCCGCTCATCGATGCGCTGCCAGCTCTCGTCGATGTAGGCGAAGTCGAAATGGTCGCGCGGGTCGTAGCCGAGCACGTTGACATCCACCGCCAGGCTGGCCGACTTGATAGCGTACAGATCGCCGTCGGAGACGCCCTTGGGCCGCAGCGCCAGGTCGAAGATCTCGTCGTGCACCTTGGCGGCGAAGGAAGGGTCGAAGCCGCTCCAGAAGCGGTCCGGGCGGCCCGCCAGGTAGTCGGCGAAGGGCTGGCCGGCGCGCCGGGTATTTCCGCGGATGCGCCACAGGTGGCGGTTGTTGAAGACGAAATGCGGGACGTATTCGATGTCGCAGGGCGCCTCGGCCGTGCCATCCCCGCCGCCGCCGTCCGGCCTGCGGACCCAGGCCAGCGGCTCGAGGATCTCCCAGGCCCCGCTTTCCTGCTGGTACACCACCCAGGCGTGGTCCCAGGCGCGCGGCGCCTCCGGGCGCGAATGGTCCACCAGGCTGCCGAGGGCGACGCGGATGCAGTCGGTGGAAATCCCGCTGGCGGCCAGCAGCGCGGCGAAGACGAAGGCCAGGTCCTCGCAGTCGCCGCCGCCGACATGCAGGGTCTCGTCGGGGAACAGCCACTGGTCGAAGCCGCGCGTGCCGGGCCTGTAGGCGAGCCGTCCCATGGCCTGGCGGATCACCTGGGCGCGGTAGTCGAAGGCGCCGCGCGAGCGGAACAGGAAGCGCAGCTGGTCGGCCTTCTTCAGGCGGCCGAGCACCTCCCGCTCCAGCCAATGGCGCACCACGGCGTTGCCGTCGATGGACAGGTATTCGCGGATGTCGATGGGATAGCCGCGGCGGCGGCTGCCGGCCACCCGGCGCGCCGCCGGGATCACCGGGCTGAAGGCGATCTCGTCGCCGGCCCAGCGCCACTTCTGGTAGGGGCGGATGGCGGATTTCTGCAGGCACATGGCGGCCTCCCTGGCGGCAGCGAAAGCCCGTGTATATCACAGGCTTTCAGGCGATGCCAAATGGAAAAGTCGGTCTCCCTAGGACGGCGGCCGGCAGGCGGCCTTGCCGCAGTCCTTGCGGAACATCGACAGATGGCGCCACCAGATCCAGGCCAGGATCGGCAGCAGGCCGATCAGCGCGAAGTCGAGCGGGCCGAGGTCCGCCTCGCCGCGCCACCAGGCCACTGCCGCGCGCACCGCCTCGATCAGCAGCACCATGTAGGCGAAGCCGGCGACGAGCAGCACCAAGCGCCGCATCAGCAAGACCTTTCCCAGGCGCAGGCGAGCAGCGCATCCTGCGCCGCCCGGGTGGCGGCCGCGTTCGGATGATTGGCGAGGAACACCACGATGACCCGCTTGCCGCGCCGGTCGAGCACATAGCCGGCCAGCGCCCGCACGCCGTCCAGATAGCCGCTCTTGACATGCGCCTGGCCGGCCACGCCGCTGCCGTTGGCGCGCTTCTTCATGGTGCCGTCGACGCCGGCCAGCGGCAGCGAGGCGATGAACTCCGGCATCACCGGGCTGGCCCAGGCGGCGGCGAGCAGCCGCGCCAGGCTGTCGGCGCTGATGCGCTCGGCGCGCGACAGGCCGGCGCCGTTCTCGATGACCAGCTCGGGCATCGGCAGCGCCTTCCGTCCCAGCCAGCTGCGGATCGCCGCCTCGGCGTCCTCGGCGCGCGCCGGCCGCCCCGTCGCTTCCGCGCCGAGCGTCAGATAGAGCTGGCGCGCCATCACGTTGTTGCTGTGCTTGTTGATCTCGCGCACCACCTCGGCCAGCGAAGGCGAATCGGCGCGCGCCAGCAGGCGGGCGCCGGCCGGCACGCCACCCTCGCGCAGGCCGCCGGCCAAGCGGCCGCCCAACTCGCCCCACAGCTGGCGGAACACGCCGGCGACGTACTGCGGATGATCGAGCGCGGCGACATGGCGGCTTTTCTCGCCGCAGGCGGCCGGATAGCTGCCGGTGAGGATCAGCCGCGCCGCCGCTGCCGTGTGGGCGAGATCCATGCGCAGGCCTTCATGCCAGAGGCCGGGGCAGGGGCCCTCGGCGAGCTTCAGGAGGTTGATTACCTCGAACTGCGCCGGCGCCGGCTCGACGCCGACGGCGACCGACTTCGCCGCGGCATCGGGCAGGAAGTCCAGGCGGACCGACTTGAAGTTGAGCAGCAGCGCGTCGGGCCCGACGTTGTAGGGCCGCAGCGGCTCGTTGTCGAAGCGGGCGGGATCGTGCGCGACGGCCGTGAAGTGGCTGCGGTCGAGCACCAGGTCGCCGCGGATCTCGCGCAGCCCCTTGGCGCGCAGCTGGCGCAGCAGCAGCCAGAACTGCTCATAGCCCAGCCGCGGGTCGCCGTAGCCCTTGAGCACCAGGTCGCCCTCGAGCACGCCGTCCCTCAGCGGTCCGCTGGCGTAGGCCTCGGTCTTCCAGGCGTAGGCGGGGCCGAGCAGTTCCAGGCCGGCATAGGTGGTGACGAGCTTCATCACCGAGGCCGGGTTCATCGGCCTGTCGGCGTTGAAGCTGGCGCGCGGCATGCGGGCGTCGACGTCCTGCACCAGCAGCGCCACCGCCGAACCCGGCACGCCGGCCGCCTTCAGGACGCGGGCCACCGGAGCCGGCAGGCGCTCGTCGGACTGGGCCAGCGCCGCGCCCGCCGCCAGCAGCGCCTGCAGGGCGAGGAAGCGAAGGATGCGCTTAGGGTTGACCGGGGGCGGGGTGCTCACGCCGCCATTGTAGCGGCAGCCGCGGGACTGATCCGGTTGCGGCCGCCTTCCTTGGCCTTGTAGAGCTGCTCGTCGGCCCGGGAGATCAGCTGGGTCAGCCCTTCTGTGCCGGTGCCGTATTCGGCCACGCCGATGCTGACGGTGACGGGGATGCGGCGGCCTTCATGCTCGATCTCCAGCTTGCCGATCGCCTGGCGCAGGCGCTCGGCGACGACCAGCGCGGCAGGCAGGGCCGCCTGCACCAGGGTCACGGCGAACTCCTCGCCGCCCAGGCGGCCGGTCAGGTCCTCGTCGCGCAGCAGGGTGCGGCAGGCGGCGGCGATGCGGCGCAGCACCTCGTCGCCGGCCGGGTGGCCGTGGCCGTCGTTGATGCGCTTGAAGTGGTCGACGTCGAGCATCAGCAGCGACAGCGGCTGGTCATAGCGATGGGCGCGGCGGATTTCGCGCTCGGTGGCTTCGAGG